>CAYUOL010000028.1:0-24900 GCA_964446345.1 uncultured Iamiaceae bacterium
GCGTGTACATGCTCGAGGCCTGGCCGCCGTTGTGGTTGAACTGGGCGAAGATCGGCGTGCCGTGCGCGTGCACCGCGTCGGTGATGCGCCGGTAGCCGGGCACGACCTCGGGGTGGAACGCGTGGATCATCTTCTCGTAGGGCCAGTCGGTCGGGTGGACCGAGTGCTCCTCGGTGATGATGAGGCCGGCACCGCCGGCAGCGCGCGCCGCGTAGTAGTCGGCGTGCTGCTGCGTGGGCATGCCACCCTCGGCGTAGTTCGTGAGGTGCGCGGCGAACACGATGCGGTTGCCGACCGTGACCGGGCCCAGCTTCAGCGGGCTGAACAGGTAGCGGTACTGGCTGCCGCTCATCAGCCCTCCCCTTCCAGTGCGAACGCGGCGCGGCGGCCCTCGAGCACGGCCTCGTACACGGTCCGCGGCGCGATGGCGTCGCCCGCGCGCTCGAGGCGGTGCCCGGAGGCCTCCCACAGCTCGTCGGCCGGCAGCCGGTGCCCTGCGTCGATCAGCACCGCCGCCTTCACCGCGGTCTGCTCGCCGGTGAAGCGGTCCTCGACGACGACCTCCCCGGCCTGCGCCGTCCGCAGCAGCGCCCGCTTGTGCAGGTGCACCCCGCTCTGCTCGAGGCGGACGTTGGCCGGTGCGAGGTCGCCCGAGCGGCTCAGGAGCGTGCCGATGATGAGGTCGGGGCTCAGGAGCGTCACGTCGTGGCCCCGGTGGGCCAGCAGCTCGGCCGCCGAGATGGCGATTGGCCCACCGATCGGGTCCCAGATGGCCACCGGACCGTCGGGCAGGCCGGGATCGTCTGCGCGCCGCACGGCATCGAGCACCGCGGCCACGTCGCGCACGTCGGCGCCGTCCGCGACGGCGTAGTCGCGATCCCCGACGCGCCCGCCCGTCGCCAGCACCACGTGCGTGCGATGGGCGTGATCGGGCAGCGCGGCGCCGGCCCCCCGACCGGCGCCGGCTGCTCCGTGATCTTCCCCGAGGCGCTCCCCCGTGACCTCTTCGGCGACCGTCTCGTGGCCCTTGACGACGGTGACGCCGAGGCGCGTGCACTCCGCCTCGAGCCAGTCGGCGAGCACGGCCAGCCGACCGCGCCCCGCGCCCGCGGCCGCCACCCGCAACGCGCCGCCCAGCTGCTCGTCGCGCTCGTGCAAGGTGACGCGGTGGCCTCGCGTGGCCGCCACCCGTGCGGTCTACATGCCGGCGACGCCCCCGCCGACCACCAGCACGTCGAGCGCGTGGCGCGCCGTGCCGGTGACGTCGGGTTCGTCCTGCTCGTAGCCGGCGCGCGGCTCGGCCACGCAGCTGACGATCGGGTTGCGGCCGTCGCGGACCTTGCAGGTCTGGTTGCAGAGGATGCAGGGACGGATCGTCTCGGGGGCACCGGCGGCGAGCTTGCGCACCAGCGCGGGATCCGCGATCTGCGCGCGGGTCATCTCGACCCCGTCGGCGCGGTCCTCGTCGACCGCCCACGCCGCCTGACCGACGTCGACGATGGAGCCCTGCACGAACACCGGGACCTTGCCGGCGACGGCGGCCCGGATCTGGCCCGCCAGCCCGAGGTTGAAGCCCGGCTCGTCGTGCCCGTCGGGCCGCGTGGCGGCGACCGAGAAGATGGCGCCGCGCACCACGACGAGGTAGTCGATCCACGGCAGCAGCTGGACCGCGATCTCGGCGGCGGCCTCGGGCACGATGCCGGCCCACGGCGCGAGCTCGTCGCACGACAGGCGCAGCCCGACGACGCCGTCGCCGGCCTCGACCCGCACGGCGTGCAGCACCTCGCGGGCGAAGCGCAGCTTGTCGGTGCCGTACTCGTCGCCCCGCAGGTTCGTGAGCCCCGAGAGGAACTGGCGCACCAGGCTGTGCTGGCCCGCGTTGATCTCGACGCCGGCCAACCCCGAGCGCACCGCCAGCCTCGTGGCGTCGGCGAACCCGCGCACCACGGCGGCGATGTCGTCGGCCTCCATGATCTTGGGCACCTCGCGGGTGTTCACCTCGGGCACGTCCGACGGTGCCCACAGCTCGCGCTGGCTGTAGGCCGAGGCGCCCTGCCCACCGGCATGGCCCAGCGCCGCGAGCACCACGGTGCCGTGACGCCGGCCGACGGCGGCGAGCTGCTCCCAGCCGGCCGCGCACTGCTCGGCCAGCGGCGCCCGCTCGTAGGGCCAGTCGGACGGGTGGACCGAGGCCTCCTCGCTCACGAGGATGCCCGCGCCGCCCTCGGCCCGGGCCTCGTAGTACGCGACGTGGCGCGCCGAGATCGCGCGGCCGGCGCCGAGGTTGGTCTCGTGAGGCCCGAACAGGACGCGGTTCGGTGCGGTCACCGAGCCGAGTGCGAGGGGTTCGAGCAGCTTCACGGCAGGGAGTCTGGCACTCGGTGCCACGTTCGGGGAAAGTGGCTGACGAACGCGTCAGCCGCCCGGCTCAGGAGCGTCGCGCCCCCAGGCGCACGGGCGACCAGGAGTGGTCGGGTGACGCCCCGACCGGCACGCGATCACCGCCGACGCCGGCGGCGCGCAGCGCCGTCTCGCCGTGGCCCTTCACGCACTCGGGATCGGGTCCGTCGAGGGGCAGCCCCGTGAAGAACTTGGTGGCCATGCACCCGCCCTGGCAGGCGTCGTAGCTGCCGCACGAGGCGCAGGCCCCGGCCGACTGCGGCTCGCGCAGCTCGGTGAACAGCGGCGAGCTGGTCCACACCCGGCCGAAGCCGCCGGGCTCGCGGATCGTGCCCGCCTTGAACTCGTCGTGCAGCACGAACGGGCAGGCGTACACGTCGCCCACCGGATCGATCAGGCACACCACGCGGCCGGCACCGCACAGGTTCAGGCCCGGCAGCGGCTCGCCCAGCGCGGACAGGTGGAAGAACGAGTCGCCGGTGAGCACGTGGGGGCGCTCGAGCAGCCAGTGGTAGAGCTTCACCTGCTGCTCCTGCGTCGGATGCAGGTGGTGCCACGTGTCGGCGCCGCGCCCCGACGGGCGGAACCGGGTGAGGCGCAGCTCGGCGCCGTACTCGTCGGCGAGCGCCTCGAACGCGTCGAGCTGCTCGACGTTCTCGCGCGTCATGACCACGCTGATCTTGAACGGCCCGAAGCCGGCGTCGCGGAGGTGGTCCATGGCGCGGATCGCCTTGGCGTGGCTGCCGTCGCCGCGCACCTTGTCGTTCGTGTCGTGGTCGATGCCGTCGAGGCTGATCTGCACGTCGACGTAGTCGAGCGACGCCAGCTTGCGCGCCTTCTCGGCGGTGATGAGCCCACCGTTGGTGGAGAACTTCACGCCGACGCCGCGGGCGACGCAGTGCTCGACGATCTCGAAGAAGTCGGGGCGCAGCATCGGCTCGCCGCCACCGACGTTGATGTAGAAGACCTGCAGGTCGTGCAGGTCGTCCACGACGGCCTTCATCTCGGCGGTGGTGAGCTCGTTCGGATCGCGGGTGCCCGACGAGCTGAGGCAGTGCACGCACTGCAGGTTGCAGGCGTAGGTCCACTCCCAGGTCAGGCAGATCGGGGCGACGAGGCCGGCCTTGAGCTGGTCGGTCATGACCGTCTTGCGCGTGGCGGGCGGGTCGGCCGGTCGCTCGGTCGACGTGACCTCGGCCTGCAGGGGGGCGAACCCGAAGGCGCCGCGCGTGGCGTCGGTGGTCGCGGCCGGCGATGCGTCGGGGGCGGACGGCGTCGTGACCGGCGTGATGAAGGAGGACCGCGCGAGACCGGCGAGGGCCTTGGTGAAGGCCGCCTCGCGCCGCGGCTCGATGCCCGACGCGGCGAACGCCGCCTCGACGCTCGGGAAGCGGTCGAGGTCGCGGACCAGGTCGACCAGCTCGGGCGCCCGCATGAGCGTCAGCCGGCGGTTGCCGTAGTGGTACGCCAGCGCCCCGAAGGGCTCGGGGCGCAGGGCGACGAGCGGGTCGACCCGATAGGGCTGCGACGGGTCGAAGGCGGGCCGCTCGGTCGGGGCGGGCGCGTCGAGGAGGCTCACGGTGGACCGGCGCCTAGTAGACGCCGCACATCCCGTCGATCGAGACCTCTTCGATGAGCAGCTCGTCCTCGACGGCGTCGCGGGCGTCGTCCGCCGCGGCCTCGGTGGCCGACGGCGACGGCGGGGCTTCGATGTCGGCGTCGAGCGTGGTGGTGTCGTCCATGGGGCTCCCCTTCGAGGTGCGGTTTCGGGTCACTCTAGACAATCGCCCCCGGATCCCCGCCCGATCCCCGCGCGGGTACCCAAACCCCGGATCGCTCCGTTACCCTCACCGGTGATGGCCCCCAAGGAGATCGACGAGGTCGAGGACCGCATCGCCGAGCTGCAATCCGCGCTCGACGAGATCCAGAGCACCTTGGGCCGCCTGCACGAGACGATCGACCTGATCGAGCCACGCGACGGGACCTCGCTCGCGGCCCACCCCGGGATGGACACCCACGCCGAGATCGATCTCGACGCCGCGACCCGCACCGATCAAGAGGTCATCGACCTGCGTGGCGCCGACGACCGCGTCGACCTCGGGTAGCGCCCCGGGAGAGCCCCAGAGCAGCCCGAGCGCCGCGCTACAGGGCGGCGCGGTCCTCGCTGCGAGGATCGTCGCGGACGAGGTGGGCGTCGTAGATCCCGGCTCGCACGCGGCGCCGCCACGGACGGGCGAGCTCGTCCGGCTGGTCCGCCACGTCGACGACCACGAGCGCAGGCTCCTCGCGCCGGGGCCCGTGCCCGACCCAGGCGCCGCTCGGCGAGACGACGCCCGCCGGCGCGTGGAGGGCGTCGCGGGCCGAGACGGCGTAGCTCACCCAGTAGCGGTTCGTGGCGGCGTGGGCGCGGGCCTCGGCCGCGAACACCCCGAGGTCGTCGGCCAGCCCGCCGGTGGTGGAGAACAGGACGCAGTCGACGTCGAGCTGCTCGTAGGCCAGGAACAGCTCGGGGTAGTGCACCTCCATGCCCATGGTGCACCCGAAGCGCACGCCGTCGACGACGAACGTCACCGGCGTCGAACCCGGCGTGTACATGAAGCGCAGCTTGGTGCTCGAGAGCATCCGCTCGTCGTAGCGGGTCACGATCGCGCCGTGGTCGTCGATCACGTACAGGCTGTTGTGCGGGCGATGCGGTTCGGTCAGCTGGTGCACGGAGCCGACGACCGCCCAGATGCCGAGCTCACCGGCGAGCACGGCGGTGCGGCGCAGCTCGGCTCGCAGGACGTCCCACGCGCACCGGCTCCAGTCGCTCGGACCCACCTCGCTGGGACCAGCGCTGGACAGCAGCCACTTGTCGGGCGCGCACAGGGCCCCTTCGGGGAAGTGCACGAGGCGGGCGCCCGCCGTCGCGGCTTCCCGCAGGAGCTGGCGCATCGCGGCGCCGGTCGCCTGCAGCGCGGCGCGATCGCCGGGGTCGTCGCCGGCGACGATCTGGGCGACGGCGAGGCGGATGCGGGTGGAACCCGGCCCGCCGTCGCGGTCGGCGGCCGCCGTCGCGTCGAGCGCGCCGAGCGCGTCGGGTAGGCCGGTCGGTGCGCCGTCGGGCGGCGAGGACACGACGTGGCGCCGCGCAGTCGTGTACGACTCGCCGGTCTTCGCGGCGCGTGCCCGCACGCGTCGCTTGAGGTTCTTGTTCGCAGTCATGATGGGGCCTTCCACGTCCCGAACGGGGTCCCCCGGCGACGGCCACGCCCGAGACGGACGGTCCAGCGAACACGACCCGAGAGCACAGTCCCTTTGCCTCCGTTCGAGGTCGTGCCGGGGACGACCGGGGGAGGTTCGGCGTGGGCCACGCCGTCGCGCACGGTAGCGCGTCAGCCTTCGCCGGTGCGGGAACGGGCCTCGGCCTGCAGGCCCTTGTAGTCGAGCTTGCCGTTGGCGGCCCGGCCGAGGGTCGGCAGCACGTAGATCTGCTTCGGCGCCTTGTAGCCGGCGAGCCGGGACTTGACGTGGGCGATGAGCGCCGCCTCGTCGAGCTCGGCCCCGTCCTCGAGCTGCACCAGCGCCACGATGCGCTGACCCCAGCGGGGATCGGGCAACCCGACGCACGCCGCGTCGACCACCGTCGGGTGCGAGCGCAGCGCCTCCTCGGGCTCCTCGGGGTACACCTTCTCGCCGCCCGTGTTGATGCACTGCGAGCCGCGCCCGAGCAGGCGCAGCGAGCCGTCCGCCTCGACCGTGGCGTAGTCACCGGGCAACGACCAGCGCGCCCCGTCGATGATCCGGAAGGTGGCCGCCGACTTGGCCTCGTCCTTGTAGTACCCGATCGGCACACGGCCGCGGTAGGCGACGATGCCCGACTCACCGGAGCCGGGTTGCACCTCGCGCCCGTCCTCGGTGAGCACCTTGGTGTTGGCGTCGAGGACGAAGTGGGCGCTCTCACGGTCACCCTCCTTGCTCGAGGCCACGTCGCTCGCCATGCCGACCGCTTCAGACGAGCCCAGCGTGTCGACCAGCAGCAACCGGTCGTTGTGGCGCAGCAGGCCCGCCTTGTTGGCGGGTGACCACATCACGCCCGAGGAGGTGATCATCCGCAGCGAGCTGATGTCCCACCGATCGGGCTCCGCGTCGAGCGCAGCGAGGATCGGGTGGGCGAACGCCTCCCCCACGATGGCGATGCCCTTGACGTGCTCGCGCTCGATCGTGTCGAGCAGCTCCGCGGCCGAGAAGCTGCGGCTCTCGAGCGTCACGACGCACCCGCCGGCGGTGAGGCACCCGAACGACGCGATCGCCCCGGTGCCGTGCATCAGCGGCGCGCACGGCACGAACACCGGTCGGGGCTTGTCGCTCGCGGCGAGGATGGTGCGCACGTCGTCGAGCGAGCCCTCCTCCGGGTACTTGATGACGGCGGTGCGGTTGACGAGGGCGAACATGTCGTCGACGCGCCACATGACGCCCTTCGGCGCCCCCGTCGTGCCCCCGGTGTAGAGCAGGTACAGGTCGTCGGGCGAGCGCCCCCAGGGCGGCACCACGTGCGGGCTGACGTCGCTGGTGGCGACCGCTTCGTACGGCGTGGCCCACTCGGGGCACGGGCCGGTGCCGTCGTCGACCCACAGCCACACGCCCACGCGTGGCACCGAGGCCCGGATCGCTTCGATCCTCGGGGCGAACTCGCCGTGGAACACCACCGCCCCGACGTCCGCGTTGTCCCACAGGTAGACCAGCTCGTCGCCGCCGTAGCGGTAGTTCGTGTTGACGGGCGGCAGCCCGATCTTCCACGCCGCGAACATCGACTCGAGGTACTCCGGACAGGAGTAGAGGAGCTGGGCGACGGTCGCCCCGGGCGCGAGCCCGGCGTCGAGCAGCCGCTGCGCGATCGCGTCGGCCCGGGCATCGAACTGCGCCCACGTGAAGCGGCGCGACCCCTGCACCTGCGCCGTCGCGTCGGGCTGCACCTCGGCGATCACCTCGAACACCTCGGCGAAGTTCCAGCTCGACATCACACGCTCCTCCACGGGCGGGGGCACTCCCCCGGCACCCGGGCCGATCATACGGTCACGTGCACGGCGTGCCGCCCGGGGCCCGGGCCCCTCGGGCGGCGTGATCCGCTCAGCCGGCGAACGCGGCACCGGCCGCCACAGGGGTGGCGGCCGCCGCGGGCGGGGCCGCCGCCGACGGGGAGGTGATCGTGGGCGCCGTGGTCGAGGTCGAGGTGCTCGAGGTCGAGGTGCTCGAGGTCGTCGAGGTCGAGGTGGTGGTCGTCGAGGTCGAGGTCGTCGTCGTGGGCGCCTGGTTGCCCAGCCACGGGGCGACGTCGGGGATCACCGTCGCCGGCGCCGTCTCGAGGCGCCGCTTCGCCTCGATGCTGAGGGCGCCGCCCGCGAGCGGCAGCGCGGCGTCCTCGGCCGGCTTCGTGTGCAGCAGCCCACCGCCCATCTCGACGCCGCCGTGCGACTCGCAGAGGCACAGGCCGGAGTCGAGGTTGTCCGACGGGCCCAGCAACGAGAGCCGCAGCGACCGGCCGTTCGCCGCGCCCGGCGTGGCGCTGAGCGTGAAGGGGTGGCGCATCCACCCGAACGCGATGTCTTTGCCGATCGGCGCGGACCAACCGGTGTTCCACGCGCCGGCCAGCAGCGGGCGGTTGAGGTACGGGTCGCCGACGTCACCGACCTCCGGGCGCACGAAGGCGTTGAGCTGCTTCTCGGGGAGCGGGTCGGGCCAGGTCGTCAGCACGAAGCCGCCGATGAAGCTGAAGGGCCCGGCGAAGTCCGGGTTGCCCTCCGGGTTGCGCACCTGCATCAGGCGATCGACCTGCGCGACGTCCGCGTGCAGCTCGTACCCGACCCGCAGGAACACCGGCCGGCGCACCCCGTCGGGGAACAGCCAGTCGTCGTGGCAGTGCGTGGTCTCGCTCCACGGCCAGTGACCCCCGGCCCGCTTGACGAGCCGCGACTCGTACACGAGGCGCAACGTCGAGCCCGTCGCCTGCACCTCGATGGGCTCCTGGTGCTGCAGGTACCCGACCGCCCCGGGGTCGCACAGCTTCCACCAGGGGATGCCCGGCTGGGTGTAGTGCCCCGCCTCGTCGAGGGAGAACTGCGAGCACCAGCGCCCCGCCTGCGCGCAGCCCTGGTTGTCGTCGGGTTGCGGGGTGTTGTTGGGCATCTCGATGTGCTCGGCTCCCCGGTAGCCCTTCGGCCACGCGCCGTCGCCCGCCTCGCCCACGATCAGCTGGTTGATCGGGCGCCCGTCGGCGGCGCGCATCGTGAACGACCGGTCGCCCGACGTCGTGGGCGAGAGCCACCACAGCCCGTTGAGCTTGCCGGCGAAGCCGGTCTCGTCGATCCACGCCACGTACGCGTCGCCCACGAACACGCGGTCCTCCAGGCGCGGCCCGTCCCACGCCCCTGGCGCGAATCCCAACCCGCGCAGCGCCTCGTCCGCGAGCGCAGTGGCGCGCGCATCGGTGAGGTGCGAGAAGTTCTGCACCCGCGGCAACCAGGCCGACGCCTCGCGTGGGCGTCGGCGCGGCGAGCACCCCGTCGACCCCGAGGCCGGGCACGAGGGCCGGCGCCGCCACGGGCGCCACGACGAGCGCGACGAACGCCACGAGCCCGATCCACCGCGCCGCCGCCATCCCCCGAGAGCCACGCACGGCCGGCAAGGTAGCAGCCGCGCAGGATCCGGCCTCGTCGGGCGCGGGCCGTCGGTGCGCCGGGATGCGGTGGCCTCCACCCGCCCCATTCGCCTCGCGCCCCCCGGCGTGTTTGGCTACGTCGGTCCTCCCGCGGACCGTCGACCAGCCAGGAGCAGCACCATGTCCGATCCCCAAGCGCCCGACCGCGATGCGGCCGATCCGTACGCGGCGTACCAGAGCCTGACGTTCGAACGTCCCGCGGACGGCGTGCTGCGCGTCGTGCTGGACGCCCCGGGGTTGAACGCGGTCGACGCCGTCGCGCACCGCGAGCTCGCGGACGTGTGGTTGACCGTCGACCGCGACCCCGAGGTGCGCACCGCGATCATCTGCGGTCGCGGCAAGGGGTTCTCGGCCGGCGGCAGCTTCGACCTGATCGACGGGATGGTGTCCGACTACGCCATGCGCACCCGCGTGCTGCGCGAAGCGCGCGACATCGTGATGAACGTCATCAACTGCTCGAAGCCGATCGTCAGCGCCGTGCACGGACCAGCGGTCGGCGCCGGGCTGGTCGTCGCGCTGCTCGCCGACGTCTCCGTCGTCGCCCGCAGCGCCAAGATCATCGACGGCCACACCCGCCTCGGCGTCGCCGCCGGCGACCACGCGGCGATCTGCTGGCCGATGCTCTGCGGCATGGCGAAGGCGAAGTACTACCTGCTGACGTGCGAGACGCTCAGCGGCGAGGAGGCCGAGCGCATCGGGCTCGTGTCGCTGTGCGTCGACGACGACGCGGTGCAGGACAAGGCGTTGGAGGTGGCGGTGAACCTCGCCGGCGGCGCGCAGTCCGCGATCCGCTGGACGAAGCACACGCTCAACAACTGGTACCGCATGGCCGGCCCGATCTTCGACGCCTCGCTGGCGTTCGAGTTCTACGGCTTCGGCGGCCCCGACGTGCAGGAGGGCGTGGCAGCGCACCGCGAGAAGCGCGCCCCGCGCTTCGACGGCCCGACCAGCGAGTGACCGGCCCCGAACCCCGACGTCCTGGTCGCAAGATCGTCCTTCGGGTGCGCTCGGCGGGGCGCCGGTAGCCTGCCCAGCCATGGCTGACGAGGGGGACCGCGCCGGGGACGACGATCCCGACGTCGTGCGCGTCGAGCGCGTGATCCCGGCGCCGCCGGAGGCGATCTTCGCGCTGCTGGCCGACGCCACCCGGCACCGCGACATCGACGGATCCGGCACCGTGCGCGACGCGCACGGCGAGCCGGAACGGCTGGCGCTCGGCACGTCGTTCGGCATGTCCATGAAGATGGGCGTGCCGTACTCGATGGTCAGCACGGTGATCGAGTTCGAGGAGAACCGGCGCATCGCCTGGCAGACGCGGGGGCCGACCCCGCTCGGCCGGTTCGTGGCGGGGCGCATCTGGCGCTACGAGCTCGAGCCCGTCGACGGGGGCACGCGCGTGCGCGAGTCGTGGGACATCACGAACGAGGCGATCATCACGAAGGCCCTCGTGCGCCGCGCCGCCGGCGAGACCCGCAAGAACATGGCCAAGACCCTCGAGCGGATCGAGCAGTTGACCGCGCCGTGAGCCTCGAGCTCTCGCGCGCTGCCCAGGAGGTGCGTGTGCCCGCCACGATCGAGCTGCCGTCCACCATCGAAGGCGTCACCGTGCACCGGCGCGATGCGCTGGTGCGTCGCGTCGCCGACGTGGGCGGGCTCGCCGTGCCCACCGTCGCGAAGATCGGGCCCCTGCCCCTGAGCATCCACCCGAGCAGCGTCCGCGCCGTCGTGCTCGACGCCGCAGGCTCGCTCGCCCCGCAGGCGGCGACCGCGCGCGTGGCCGTCGAACCGGTCGGACCCGGCGCCCGCGGCCGGGCGGGCACCGAGGCCGACGCGGTCGAGCAGGCGCAGCGCGCCGTCGACGCCGCGCAGAACGAGGTCGAGCGGCTCCGGGCCGACGTCGCCGCCCTCACCTCGCGCCTCGAGCCGACCGCCCGCGAGCGGGCGCGCAGCGGCGAGCAGGGGATCGTGCTGCACGATCGCGAACCCGTGGCCGTCGAGCGACGGCTGGCCCTGCTCGCGTTCCGGAGCCGTCAGCTCGACCTGCTCACCCCCGCGCTCGTGGCGGCGCAGCGGGTGCTGCGCGAGGCGACCCGCGCCCACGAGGAGGCGGTCGATCGCCTGCGCGCCGCCAGCATCGCCGAGGGCCGTGAGCACGAGCTGGTCGCCGTCGTGTTCGTCGCCCTGCAGGGCGCGGGGCAGGCGCCCGCCGGCGCGCGGCTCGAGCTGAGCTACCTGGCCGCCGGCGCGACGTGGCGGCCGAGCCACCGGCTCTTCGTCGACGGCGCCCGGAGCGCGCTCGGCCTCGGTGCGGTCGTGACCCAACGCACGGGCGAGGACTGGTCGGGGGTCGCGCTCGACCTCGCGACGACCGAGCCCGCGCTGCAGTGGCAGCTGCCCGAGCTGAAGCCGATGCGCATCGGCCGCGCCGCCCGCCCGGCCGTGCGCGGCTGGCGTCCACCCGAGCCGCTGCCGGCGGAGCTCTTCGCCGACTTCGATCGCGCGGCGCGGGTCGCGCGCGACGAGCACCCGCTCGACTTCATGGCCGCCGCCGGCGCGGCCGAGGGCCTCGAGGCGACGTGGCAGGAGAGCGCCGAGCTGGCGACGGGGGCGACCTTCGTCGCCGACGAGCCGACGCCACCGCCTGCGATGCCGCTGCCCGCGATGCCACCGACCGCGGTGCCACCGCCGGCCGCGCCGCCCGCCGCGCTGCCACCCGAGCAGTCGATGCCGGCGCCCGCTCCCTCGATGGCCCCGCAGATGCTCACGGCGTCGGCGCGCAGCGCCCCGAAGGGCGGGCTGCGCCGTTCGCGGGCCGCGGCCTCGGGCGGCCCGCCGCCGGCCCGCGGGGGTGCGCCGATCGACCACGTCGCCGCCCCGGCGATGGCCCTGCCCCCCGAACCCGAACCCGACCCCGACCGACCCGACGACGCGGTCGCCGACCTCGACCGTCTCGTGCTCCCGGCACCGACGGGTGACGACCGGGGCCGGCCTCGCCCGCACGCGCCCGCGACGGCGACGGCCCACCAGCACACCGCGGTCGCGCGCGACACCGTGGTGGCCCAGCTCGCCGCCGACGGCTTCGCCCCCTACGACCGCTTCGCCCCCGGCCAGGACGGCCTGGCCTGCGTCTACCGGGCCGCGGCCTCCGTCGACATCCCGTCCGCGCGCACGCCGTCCACGGTCGTCATCGCCGACGGCGCCACCGAGGTGCACGAGCAGCACGTGACCGTCCCCTCCGTGGCCACCGACGTGTTCCGGACCCTCGTCTTCGCGAACCCGCTGGCGGTGCCGGTCATCGCCGGACCGCTCGAGGTGAGCGGTCCGGCGGGTTCGATCGGGCCGGCGGAGCTGCCGACCATCGCGCCGGGCGCCACCACGCGCGTCGGCGTCGGCATCGACGACGGCATCCGCGTCGAGCGGCAGGTCGACCATCGCGACGACGCCAAGGGACTCGTGCGCTCGTCGCGGGTGCTCGAGCACCACGTGACGATCCGCCTGACCAACCGCCTCGCGACCACGGCCACCGTGATCGTCCGCGAACGGGTGCCGACGGTGCCCGACACCGAGGATCGGGCCACGGTCGAGGAGCTCGACGTCGACCCTCCGTGGCAGCCCTACGTGCGGGACGACGCGATCCTCCGGGGCGGGCGCCAGTGGTCGGTCACCATCGAGCCGGCACAGGTCGCGACCCTGCACGCGCGCTGGCAGATCGTCATACCGGCCAAGTTCGAGCTGGAAGGCGGCAACCGCCGATGAGCCGGACCGAGCGCCCCACCGCCGAGGCGGTCGCCGTCCCGATCGTCTCGGTCATCGTCTTCGAGGACCGCGCCCAGGTCACCCGCCGGGGGCCGGTGCCGAGCGCGCCGCAGGCCACCACGATCACCATCGAGGGCGTCTCCCCGCTCGCCGTCGAGCGGACGATCGAGGCGTCCGCGCCCGACGGGCGCGCGATCGCGCAGGTTCGCCTGCGGCGCTGGCTCGACACCGCGACGACCGATCACCTGACGAGCGACCCGAGCCTGCGCGATGCCTACGACGACGCGAACGACCACCTGGTGAGCTGCCGTCGGCGCGTCGACCAGCTGCAGGCCGAGATCCAGTCGCTGCAGACGCTGCGCGACCTGACCATCGACGAGCTCGCCGTCGCCGCGAACGAAGTCGAGCTCGACCTCGAGGCGGCGGACCAAGAGCTCGCGACGATCCGCGTGCACGAGCAGCGGGCCCGCGCCGCGCTGACCGAGGCGTCGGCGGCGGCCCGCGAGGCTCGCCGCACGTTCGAGGACCTCCGGGTGCGCATGGACGCCGCGAGCTCGGTCACCCGCGCCTGGCGCGCCGCCCTCGACGTCGACCTCGAACCGGCGGGCAGCGGCCCGGACCCAGCGACCGGTGCGGGGGGCGACGGGGCTGCGGCGGACGATGCGCTGACGGTCCGCTACGTGGTGCCGAACGCGGCATGGCGTCCGGCGCACGTGGCCACTCGCACCGCCGACGGCGCCGGCGTCACGATCCGCAGCGAGGCCGTGGTCTGGCAGGCGACCGACGAGCGGTGGGACGAGGTCGAGCTCGTGCTCTCCACCGCCCGGACGTCCTCTGCCACCGAGCCGCCCGCGGTGGAGGACGACGTGCTCCACCTCGTCGAGTCGGGTCGCGAGATCGAGATCGAGTGGCGGGAGGCCGTCGACGTGCTCGGCGATGCCCCGGTCTTCGCCGAGCTGCCGTCCGTGGACGACGGGGGCGAGGCGCGCCGCCTCGTCGCCGAGGGTGCGGTCACCGTCGCTCCCGACGGGCTGCCCAACCGGGTGCCGGTCGGTGGCTTCTCGGCGGCGGCTTCCACGGATCTCGTCTGCCGCCCCGAGCGGGACCGCACGGTGCACCGCCGCACGCGCCAGGTGAACGAGCAGGATGCGCCGCTGCTGGCCGGCCCGGTGCTGCTGGTCGAGCACGGCGGCGTCACGGGGTGGACCACCACGGGCTACGTCGGCCCCCACGAGCGGTTCGAGCTGGGCTGGGGGCCCGAGATCGGCCTGAAGGTCGACCGCCGGGCCGACGCGCGTGACGACACGTCGGTCACCGGCACGAGCACCACCGACCACCGCGTGCGGGTCGAGCTGCACAACACCGGCGCGGCGCCGTGCACGGTCGACGTCGTCGAGCGCGTGCCCGTCTCCGAGATCGACCGGGTGCAGATCGAGCTCGGCGACCTCTCCCCCACGGCCCGCCCGGACGCCGACGGTCTGGTGCACTGGACGGTCACCGTCGAGCCGGACGGCGGCGTCGCGGCGCTCGCGCTCGGCTACACGGTGCGCCGGCACCGCTCGGTCGCGACCTGAGCATCCGCGCCGCCCGAGCCGCCGCGTCCCCTCGGCCCGAGGTCCTTCGGCCCTACTCCGCGCCGGACGCGCCGGCGTACGTTCGGACCATGGACGCACCCACCGTGACAGGAGCGCCACGCGCGTCGACGCGCCGCGTGGTCTGGTTCGACGAGCTCTCGTTGCAGGACGAGCACCTCGTCGGGGGCAAGGGCGCCAACTTGGGCGAGCTCACGTCCGCCGGCTTCCCCGTGCCGCCGGGCTTCGTCGTCACGGCCGACGCCTTCCTCGCCGCGATGGAGGCCGGGGGCGCTCGCACCGTGCTCGCCGAAGGGGCGGGACCCGCCGCCGGCACCACGAGCGAGTCGATCGAGGAAGCGGCCCGCCGCCTGCGCCAGATCGTGCACGACACCGGCATGCCCACGGACCTGCGCGAGCAGATCGCGGCGGCGTACGACCGCTTGAGCGCCACGACCGGGAACGGCACCCCGGCACTCGTCGCCGTGCGCTCGTCGGCCACCGGCGAGGACAGCGCCGACGCGTCGTTCGCCGGCATGAACGAGACCTTCACCAACGTCTTCGGGCTCGATGCCGTCATCGACGCGGTCGTGGACTGCTGGGCCTCGGTGTACGGGGCCCGCGTCATCTCCTACCGCCAGACGAAGGGCCACTGCGGCGAGCCGGCGATCGCCGTCGTCGTGCAGCGCATGGTGCAGGCGGTCGCCGCCGGGGTGGTGTTCAGCGTCGACCCCTCGACGGGCGACCCCGACCGCCTCGTGATCGAGGCCGCGCGCGGCCAGGGCGAGGTGGTCGTCGGCGGTCTGGTCGAACCCGACACCTACATCGTCGACCGGGTGACGAACCACGTCGCCGACACCCACACCGGGTGCCAGGCCTTCGAGATCGTGCGCGGTGCGGACGGGGCCGATGCGCGGGTCGCGCTCGACACCCGAACTGCGACGCGGGTGCTCGACGACGCCACGGTGCTCGCCGTCGCCGCGCTGGTCGAGCGGATCGAGGCGCACTACGGGCGGCCGCAGGACGTCGAGTTCGCCATCGACGCGGCTGGTCGCATCAGCATCGTGCAGGCCCGTCCGATCACCACGCTCACCCCGATCGGCGCGCCCGCGGCGACGGGTGCGGTCGAGACCACGGTGGCGGCCCCTGCGAGCGGCGCTGACGCCGACGCCGACGCGCCCGTGGAGCTCGTGCGCGGCCTCCCGGCATCCCCCGGCATCGCAAGCGGACCGGTGCGCGTCCTGCTCGACCCGGCCGACGGTCGCCAGCTGCAGGCCGGCGAGGTCCTGGTGGCCCCGATGACCAACCCCGACTGGGTCCCCACGCTGCGGCGGGCCGCGGCGGTCGTGACCGATGGTGGGGGCATGACCTGCCACGCCGCGATCGTGAGCCGCGAGCTCGGCGTCCCGGCGATCGTCGGCGCGCGCAAGGCGTCGACCACGTTGCGCGACGGCGAGATCGTCACGGTCGACGGCTCCCGCGGCATCGTCGTCGCCGGGGCCGTCGGCGCCCCGGAGGCGCCTCCGGCCGCCGCCCCGGCGACGTCCCTCGCGGCCGGCGCCTCCGCCGCGGCACCGCCTGGCGATGCCGTCGGTGCTGTCGGCGCTGTCGAGTCGCTCGCCACGCTCGTGTACGTGAACCTCGCGTTCCCCGAGCGTGCCGCGGCCGCCGCCGCCCTCCCGGTGGACGGTGTCGGGCTGCTCCGCGCCGAGTTCATGCTCACGAGCGCGCTCGACGGCGTGCACCCGCGCAAGCTCATCGCCGACGGTCGCGCGCGGGAGTTCGTCGACCGCATGGCGGCCTCGTTGCTCGAGGTGACGACGGCGTTCGCGCCCCGGCCGGTCGTGTACCGGACCACCGACTTCCGCACGAACGAGTTCCGGTCGCTCACCGGCGGCGACGAGTACGAGCCCCACGAGGACAACCCGATGATCGGGTTCCGGGGGTGCTACCGCTACCTCAAGGACCCGGAGGTCTTCGCGCTCGAGCTCGAGGTGCTGGCCCGCGTGCGCGAGCAGACGCCGAACCTCCACGTGATGCTGCCCTTCGTCCGCACGCGCTGGGAGCTCGAAGCGTGCCTCGACCTCATCGACCGCAGCCCGCTCGGGGCCCAGCGCGGCCTGAAGCGCTGGATCATGGCCGAGGTGCCCTCGGTCGTGTTCCGCCTCGCGGAGTACGCCACGCTCGGCATCGACGGCGTGTCGATCGGGTCGAACGACCTCACCCAGCTCGTCCTCGGCGTCGACCGCGACTCCGAGACGTGTGCCGAGCTGTTCGACGAGTCCGACGTCGCCGTGCTGACCGCGATCCGCACGATCGTCGAGACAGCCCGGTCGTGCGGGCTCACGTCCTCGCTGTGCGGGCAAGCCCCCTCCAACCGCCCCGAGTTCGCCGAGCAGCTGGTGCGCTTCGGCATCACCTCGGTCTCGGTGAACGCCGACGCGGTCGCCCGCACCCGGCACGCCGTGGGCGCCGCCGAGCGCCGCCTCCTGCTCGACGCGGCCCGCTCGACGGCGTGACCCGGCCGGCGCCGCGAGATCCGGGACCTTGGACCATGGCCGCAGCGATCACGATGACGCAGCCTGGGACGGAGCGACCGTCGTGCGCGGTCCGTCCGAGGAGGCCGTCATGAACGAGTCCACGACCCGCCCGCTCGAGCCGGCCGACGCCGTGATGTGGAACATCGAAGTCGATCCGATCCTGCGCTCGACGGTGGTGGCGGTCGCCGAGCTCGCCGCCAGCCCCGACTGGGACGAGCTCCGGGCCCGGGTCGACCGGGCCGTCGCGCTGCTGCCGCGCCTGCGCCAGCGCATCAGCTCGCGCCCGCCGCTCGGCCTGCCGGCGTGGGTGGAGGACACCACGTTCTCGGTCGACTACCACCTGCGCCGGGTCCGGGTGCCCGCCCCCGGCTCGATGCGCCAGGTGCTCGACCTCGCCGCCCCCATCGCCATGGACGCGTTCGACGTCGAGCGGCCGCTTTGGGAGCTCGTCCTCGTCGAGGGGCTGGCCGGTGGCGGCGCGGCCCTCATCCAGAAGTTCCACCACTCGATCATGGACGGCGAGGGCGCGATCGCGTTCGAGCGCCAGCTGCTCGACGGGCCCGACGGGCGCCGCCGCGCCACGCCCACGGCCGAGCCCGGGCCGGAGCCCACCCCGACGGACGACGCGCCACCGACGATCGCCGGCGCACTCGGCGAGGTGCTGCGCGAAGCCCGCGACCGCGGGCGATCGATCGTGCGCGTCGCGGTCGGCGGGCCCGTGGCCGTCACCCGCTCGGCCGTCAGCCGCGCCACCGACCCGATCGGCACGATCCGCGGCGGGGTCCGGCTCGTCGAGTCGATCGCGAAGGGTCTTGCGCCGGTTCCCGAATCCGCGTCGACGGTGCTGCGCGGCCGCAGCCTCGACCGCCGCTTCGAGACGATCGATCTCGCGCTCGAGGACCTGCGTGCCGCCGGCCACGCCCGCGGCGGCACCGTGAACGACGCCTTCCTGGCCGCCGTCGTCGGCGGCCTCATGAAGTACCACGAGCGCCTGGGGGCGCCGGTCGACCTGCTGCACGTCACCATGCCGGTGAGCCTGCGCCATCACGCCGACGCGAGCGGCGACGACGGCGCCGACGGTGCCCGTGCCGCCGGCTCGGCCGGTGACCCCCAGACCCGCACCGCGACGGCGGTCGAGGGCAACAAGTTCGCCCCGGTCCGCTTCCCGGTGCCCGCCACGATCGCCGATCCGGGCGACCGCATCTCCGAGCTCGGCGCGCTGACGCGGAGCTGGCAGCGCGAGCCGTTCCTGCAGCACACCGACCTGCTCGCGGCGGCGCTGGCCCGACTGCCCGCGCCCGTCGCGGCCAACGTCTTCGGCGGCATGCTCAAGCACGTCGACGCCGTCGCGACGAACGTCGCCGGGCTGCGCGAGGGAGGCTCGTTGGCCGGCGCCGCCATCCTGCGCGAGTACGCGTTCGCCCCGCCGGTGGGCGCAGGCCTGAACGTCGCGCTCGTGTCGCACCTCGACCGGGCGTGCGTCGGCGTCACCCTGGACACCGCCGCCGTCACCGATGACGAGCTCTTCATGGCCGCGCTGGTCGAGGCGTTCGACGAGGTCATCGCCGTCGGGGCGCACCACGCGCATCGCACCGCCTGACCCGCGGTCACGGTCGATCGGATCGGTGCACCGGCACGGTCCGGCGGCCGTCGAGCGGCGCGCCGAGCCCGTCAATCAGCGGTCGCGGCGCGCAGCAGCCACTCGATGTCCGGCGTCACCGCACCGCGTTGCACCAGCACGGGGACGGTCGAGCTGCGGATGACGTCGGCCGTGACGCTGCCGTGGGTGAAGCGATCGAGCCCGTGGCGGCCGTGCGTCGCCATCATCACGACGGACGCGGCCGTGGTGTCCACCACCTGCGCGAGGCCTTCCGCGACGTCGTCGGCGTGGACGACCTGGGTCCCGATGTCGTCGCAGACGCCGCGCAAGGTCGCGACGAGCGGCGCGAAGTCGAAGGCGTCGGCGGGATCGCTCGGCAGGCCCTTCTCCCGTGGCGGCTTGGCCACGTGGAGCAACAGGCACCGCAGCCCGAGGGCATCGGCCCACGTGGCGGCCAGGGGCAGCACCGCTTGGGCGGTGTCGGTTGCGTCGACGGCCACCACCACCTGGCGCAGATCGACGGGATCGCGCAGCAAGCACTGCGGCCCGAGCACGAGCACGGGTGTGTCCACGGCCCGGACCACGTCTTCCGCGACGCTGCCGACGAGCGCCCGACGCACGCCGGTGCGCCCGTGCGACGCCATGACCACCAGCGCGTTCGACCGGTGCGCCGCGACCGAGGCGACCGCCCGACCGGGGGTGGTCTCGGACTCGACCCAGACCTCAACGGCGTCGGTGCTCATGCTCATGGCGCGCTCCTTGAGCAGCACCACGTCCCGAGGCTGATCCGTGCGCGCGCTCGTCAGCAACAGCATCGGTGCGCCGAACAGGGCGCTCAGATCAGCGCCGATCTGCGCCGCGGCGCCCGCCTCCTTGGTGCCGTCGAACGGCACGATGATCTGGTCGTACAGCACCGCCGCGCTCCTGTCCTCGTCGCCCGGACGATCCGACGGGACCGCCCTCGTCGCCCACGATGGTCCGCATCAGCGTCGCGGCGTAGGGCACAAGGTCCCGTCCCGGCGTGCCTCCCGGCGACGCCCGCAGGTCGGGACCTTGGTCCATGGCTGGGGCGAGCGGCGCCGGTCAGGATCGACGCATGACCGAGATCCGAAGCCTGATCGCCGACGTCGACATCGCCGTCGTCGATCCCGACCTGCTCTGGCGCGTCGGGCACATGAACCTCCTGCGGGGGGCGGTGGTGCGGGACTTCGCCGCACCCGAGGAAGCACTCGGCGCGCTGACCGCCGGCCGTCCGGCGGTCCTCGTGCTCGGTCCGGCGGCCGAGGACGTCCAGGTCGACCTCGTCGTGCAGGCCCGCCGGGAGCGACCCGAGCTGCGCACCGCGCGCTGCCTGACGGCGCCGCACGTCCCCGACGGCGGCGAACGGGCCGCCGACGATGCCGAGGCCGACGACATCGAGGGCGAGGCCGCCGACGACGCCGGGGTCGACGCAGGGGTCGACGTAGCCGACATCGGGGCCGACGCCGTGATCGACGTCGACGTCGTTCCTGAGGACGCCGCCGGGGCGCGGCCCGGCCCGGAGACCGTCGGCGAGACGGCCACCGCCACCACCCCTGACGCGCCGCTCGTGACCGAGGCCGCGGGCTTCGACCTCACCCTGGTCGACGACGGCGACGAGGCCGCGTTCGTCGCCGGCGTCGAGGCGTTGCTCGAGGCCGCCCGGGCCCTGGCCGAGCCCGAACCGTCGCCGGACGACCGGGACGACCTGGACGATCGGGACGACCGGGACGACGAGGGCCGCGAGCACGACCACGACATCCGGGACGACCAGGACGCCGACGCCGGCGGTCGGGGATCGGCAGGACCCGCCGCCGGCGCCGCCGCCGGGGGCGGGGGCGCGGCGGCGCGGGCCGACGGTGGGAGCGCCGCCGACAGGACGGCGTCCGGCGCGTCGCGGCCGCGCGGCGCCGCGCGCCGCTCGGCGCGCGACCTGCGCCCCGCACCCGGGTTGGCGCTGCCGCCCCGCCTCGCGGTCATCACGTCGGCGAAGGGAGGCGAGGGCGCCTCCACCGTGGCGGTGAACCTCGCCCACGAGCTGGCCAGCCGCGCCGGTGTGCGCACCGCCGTCGTCGACGGCGACCCCTACTTCGGCGACGTCACGATGGAACTGGGCGCCGTGCCCGCCAAGGTGCCCGTGGCCACGGAGCTGCCGCTCACCGATGCGCTCCTCGAGGAGCTGGTTGCGTTCCCGGCGACGGAGGGCGAGCCGATCGTGATCCGATCGCCGTTCCCTGGCGAGGACGCGGCCGCGGCGGGCCCCGAGGTCCTGCGCACGATGCTCGCCGTCGCCGCGAAGGTCGCGGACGTGGTGATCGCGGACGTGCCGCTCGAGCTGCTGCTGGCGGCGCCGTGGATCGACCAGGTGGCGGTGGTCGTGCTCGTGTCGACGCCGCGCACGGCCAGCCTCAAGAACGCGCTCGTCGCCGCTCAGCGGCTCTCGGGGACGACCAACGTCGGCCTCGTCGTGAACACGATCCAGCACCACCAGCGCAGCGCTTCGGCCGAGGAGATCTCTCGCGCCCTCGGGCTGCCGCTGTTCGGGCACCTCCCCAGTGACGGCACGCTGCGCCGCGCCACCACCAAGGCCCACCCGCGTGAGATCGCCGAGCCGCACTCGCACTACCGTCACGCCATGACCGCTGTGCGTCGCGCCGTCGCGAGCCACTTCCCGGTGCTCGTGTGAGCGAGGCGCACGACGAAGCACCGGCACCCGCAGGCTCCGTGTCCGATCCACCGAGCCACGCGTACGACTACGTCATCGTGCCGTTCGACGGGACCCCCGAGGCGCAGCGCGCCGCCTTCGCCGGTTCGGAGGCCGCGGGGGTCATGGCCGCCGAGCTCGTGGTGGCCACGATCGGCGAGGGCGCCGGCCGGGTCGACGACGTCCTCAAGCGGCGGGCGGTGAGCCTCAGCGACGAGCGGGCCACCATGTGGGTCGAGCCGGGCCACTCGTCGGTGCGGGCCCTCGAGACGATGCTGCACTACCGCCCTCGCTCGCTGATCTGCATGTACACCCACGCCCGCACGGGCCTGCTGCACGCGGTCTACGGGAGCCTCGCCGACCAGCTCCTCCACGAGCTCGACGCGCCCTTGCTGCTGCTCGGCCCGCAGTGCCGCGATCCGCAGGTGGGCCGCGTCCGGCACCTCGTCGTGTGCGTCGACCACACCGAGGCCTCCGCCACCGCCGTCGACCTCGCGGCCGGCTGGGCCGAGGCCACGGGGGCGAACGCGACCGTCGTCTACCGCTACGGGCGCGACGAGATCGTGGCGAACGTGGACGAGCTCATCCTCCCGCTCGTGGCCTCGTGCCCGATCGTCGAGAAGCTGGCCATCGCCGAGGACGCCTACCTCGACGGCGTGCTCGGCATCGTCCAGGGCTCGAGCACCGCGATGGTCGCGACCGCGTGGTCACCGACCGCAGGCTTCGGTCACCAGCGCCACGACCCGTTCCTGTCCCAGCTGAGCCTGCGCAGCCCGGTCCCCATCCTGGTGCGGCATCCGCCCCGCGACGGCCGGCGCTGATCGCGGGAGCCGCTGGCTGGGCCCGGCCGATCGGCCGCCTGGGGCCTATCCCCGCACCGCCTCGACGGCCAGCAGCAGGCCGAAGAGGGTGAAGAGCACCGCCGCCCCGATCTTGATCACGCGCTCGGGCAGGTGCGCCCCGAGCTGCGCGCCGACCACGATCGCGAGCGCGTCGGCGGCCACCATGCCCACGGTCGAGCCGGCCCACACGGGGATCGGGGCGTAGTCGGTGGCGAGCGTGATCGTGGCCAGCATCGTCTTGTCGCCGAGCTCGGCCAGGAAGAACGCGACGGAGGCGGCGACGACGGCCGAGCCCGACATGCGGTCCACCTTCTGGGTCTCCTCCTCGCTCAGCTCGTCACCGCGCAACGTCCACGCGGCGAACCCGAAGAACGCCAGTGCCGCCACCGCCGTGATCGCGCGGGTCGGGAGGGCCGCCCCCAGCACGGCGCCGATGCCGACGCTCACGGCGTGCACGAGCGCGGTCGCGATCGTGATCCCCAGCAGCACCGTCACCGCGCGGTACCGCGCCGCGAACGTCATCGCCATGAGCTGGCTCTTGTCGCCGAGCTCGGCCACGAAGATCACGCCGAAGCTGATGAGGAACGCATCCACGGCGTGCACGCTCGCCGCCCCGCGACGAAGACGCAAGACGGAGGGGCAGAACGGCCGAGGCCCGGACCATCGGGTCCGGGCCTCGGCTCGTTCGTGCGGGCGGTCTCCGCCGCCGATCCGGTCACATCTGGGTGGTCAGGTCTGGGTCGTCAGAGCGCCCAGCAGTCGAGGTCGATGGCCTGCTTGGCGAGGGCCTGGCGGATGCCGCTGTACACCGTGCCGTCGAGGGCGATCGACACGTGGCCGACGAGGCGGGCCCAGCACTTCGACTGGACCTTCACGTTGACGTTGTTGCCGTCGTTGTTCAGGTAGCCGTTGGTGTAGGGGATGATGATCTCGTCCTGCGCCGTCACGATGTTCGTGTAGCGGACGTTGCCGATCGTGTCGTCGCCGGCGTTGAGGTCGTTGAGGAACGACGAGCCGATCGCCATCTGCTGGCAGCCGATGATGCCGACGCAGCTGCCCAGGCCGAGGAGCTTCGCCACGTTGGCGAGGCCGGTGCCGTAGTTGACCGCGGCGAGGTTCACCAGGCTGGTCACCTCGTTCACGCCGCCCAGGTTCTTGATGTAGTAGCGCGACACCATGCCGCCCTGGCTGTGGGCGACGAGGCTCACCCGGGCCGAACCGGTCACGGCCCGCACCGAGTCGACGAACGAGTTCAGCGCCGCGGCGGAGTTGCGGGCGTCGCCGAGGCCGGCGTTCGGCAGGGCGAAGATGTACGCCGGGTAGCCGTCGGAGCGCAGCCGGGCGGCCAGCGGCGCGTAGTAGACGCTGGCGGTGAAGTCGCCGGCGAAGGTGCCGCCGACGATCACCACCGGCTCCTTGGCGGCGGCCTGGGCCGGTGCGCTGGCCACCGTGAACCCGACGACCGACAGCACGAGCACGGCTGCCGTTGCGAGCGCGAACTTGCGGACCTTCATCTGTGAGCTCCCCCATGTGGTCTGGACGCCGACCCCCCGCCGACGTGACGGGTGTCACCATATGGGTCGTTCGACTCACTGTCAATGGCTGAGTGAGCACTCACTCAACGAGATTCTCCCTCTCTCCGGCTCTCGCGCTCCGTTCGCGCGCACGGACGGCGGTACGCTGACCGTTCGCTCATCGACTGGGCGCCCTCCTGAGGGTCGCATCCAGGATCGGGAGCAGCTGCCTCGATCGGGCCGCCCCGACCGAACCACCTCGACAGGACAAGCGGGATCAGCATGAGCACGGCCACCCCGACGGAGAAGCGCCCGAGCACGACCGCAACGGCCGCCGCGGAGACGCCCGCCGAGAAGCCGGCCGAGAAGCCGGCGGAGAAGCGCACGCGGGCCGACCAGCGCGAGGCCACCCGGGCCCGGCTCATCGACGCCACGTTCTCGTGCCTGGTCGATCGCGGCTACGCCGGCGCATCCACGGCGCTGATCGCGAGCACCGCCGGCGTCAGCCACGGCTCGCTGTTCAACCACTTCGCGTCGAAGGACGAGCTGATGTCGGCGTGCATCCAGGAGGTGCTGCCGCGCTTCATGGCCGAGAGCAGCGAGCAGCTCCTCCAGCTCGCGGCGTCCGACGAGCGCCCGCTCGATCGCGTCGTCGACGTGCTGTGGGAGCAGTTCTCCGGGCCGACCATGCAGGCCACGCGCGAGCTCATGACCGCGGGACGCACCAACAGCGAGCTCGCCGAGGCGCTCGCCAGCCTCGATGCGGCCGTCAAGACGACCAACCAGCAGATCGCCGCGCTGCTGGTGCCCGAGCTCGCCGACCACCCGATGCTCCCCGCGTACGTGGGGCTCACCCTCGCCGCGATCGACGGGGCGATCTTCTCGAGCCAGTCGTTCCGCAACCCGGCGCGCCACCGCGAGACCAAGGGCGCCCTGGTGCATGCGCTCGAGCTGCTCGTCGCCGAAGCCACGACCACCCCGGCCCCGACCAGCCCGGACTGACCGGCGGGTCGCGCGGGGTCGCGGCCGGTCGCGCGAGCGGTTGCGCCGCGGCGATCGGCGGTGGAACATCGCGCATGCTCTCCCGCCTGCAGCGCGCCCTCACGACCACCGGCGACGTCACCCGGATGGTGACCAAGTCGGCCGTGCATCTCGCCCTCGTCGTCACCGGCCCTGTGGTCGACGGTGCGGTCGAGGCCTTCGTGGAGCGCCTCGAGGCGCACGCCGTCGCCGACCAGCTGGCGGAGTCGCTCGACGC
>CAYUOL010000028.1:25000-29557 GCA_964446345.1 uncultured Iamiaceae bacterium
AAGGCGATCGCCGACCGGGTGGCGGACGCGCTCGACGTCCAGGTCGTGGCGCGCGACGTGCTCGACGCCGTCGACATCGAGCTGCTGCTCTCCCGGGTGCAGGAGCAGCTCGAGCCGATGGCGCAGCAGGTGCTCGCCGAGCTCGACTACGAGCCGACGGTCGAGCAGATCATGGAGCGCCTCGACGTGGTGCCGATCGCCGAGCGGGTGCTGGTCGACCTCGACCTCGAACCCGTGGTGCGCCGGGTGATCGAGCAGCTCGACCTGCCCCAGCTCATCACCGACACGATCACCGAGCTGCGGATGGGGGACGTGGTGCGCGCCGCCGTGCGGCGCCCCAAGTTGCCCACCGAGCTGCCGAAGCTGCCCAACGAGCTGACGTGAGGGCTCACGAGCCGGCGACGCTGTCGATGACGGCCAGGATCTCGTCGCCGTAGCGCTCGAGCTTCGCCGGGCCGATCCCGCTGATGCCGAGCAGCTCCTCGGGGCTCGTGGGCTTCGCGGTCGCGATCTCGATCAGCACCTTGTCGGCCGCCACCACGAACGCGGGCACGGCATCGGTCTTGGACCGGTCGAGGCGCCACGCCTTCAAGGCCTCGAGCACCGCGGCGTCGGCGTCGCCGACCGCCGGCGCACCGGCCCGGGAGCGCTTCGCCCCGCCGCCGGGTCGGGCGGTGCCCGCGACGAGCTGGACCGTGCGCCCGTCGACCGCCACCTCGGACCCGTAGGTGAGCGAGAACGACGCCCGCCCCACCGCCAGCACGGCGTGATCCGCCTCGACCGCCGAGAGCTCACCCGCGTACCCGCCCCACGCGACCGCGAGGCCCACGGTCGCCGGCACCTCGGGCAGGGCCTTCACCGATCCCGGCAGGCCGGCGGCACCCGGGGCGCGCCCGGCCGGGGCGGCGGCGGGTGCCCCTGGCTGCTGCAGCTCGGGCAGGAACATCGACGGGCTCTCCGCGTCCGCGACCACGGTGACCGAGCGCTGCCCGCGGGTGATCGCGACGTGGAACACCCGCCGCTCCTCCTCGATGTCGAGGCTGAGGCGATGCGGGAAGACGTTGCCCGTGGCGTCGTGCACCACGACGTGGGGCCACTCGAGGCCCTTCACCTTGTGCACCGTGGACAGCACGACGCCCGCGTCGTCGCTGGGCTGGTCGAGCACGTCGCGCAGCCAGCCCCGGAACGACGCCGCATCGGGGTGCAGGCGCCCGAGCGCGATCAGGGCCCGCAGGTCGTCGGAGTGCGCCGTGGCGTTGCGCCCGCGGTGCGCGGCATCGAGGGTCTGCATCGCGTTGTCGAGCCCGACCTCGGCGCGCACGAACTCGAGGATCTTCGCCGTGGGCGCCGTGGTGGCGAGCCGGGCGATGCGCTCGAGGTCGGCCACGAACGCCTCGACCTTCTCGGCGTCGCGATCGCTGCTCAAGCGGCCGGCGAGACGACGCAGCCCGGCGACGTCCTTCTGGTCGCTCATCCACTCGACGAGCTTCGGCGAGAGGCCCCTCCCCGGTCGGCGCGCCGCCCGCTGGATGTTCTCGCGCCCCAAGCGGGCGGGACGCACGGCGAGGCTGAGCCACGACAGCGCCGCCGCCACGCCGGTGCGCTCGAGGAACCGGGCGCTGTCCTTGTTGGCCACCGGGATGCCGGCGGTGTGCAGGGCCACCTGGACGGGGGCGAGCAGCGTGTTGACGCGGGTGAGCACCGCGATGGACGCGGGCTCGACCCCGCGACCGATCAGGGCCGCGACGTGGTCGGCCGTGGCCTGCACCGGCTCGTCGTCGATGACCACGGCCAGGGCGTCGGGCTCGGAGACGTTGGTCGGGCCCGCGTGGATCTCCTTCACCACGCGGCGGCCGTTGCGCGACAGCAGGTTGGTGGCGGCGGTGACCACGGGCACCGGGCAGCGGTAGTTGACGTGGAGCGCGTGGTGCGTCGCCCCGGGGAAGTACTGGTCGAACTCGATCAGCCAGTCGGGCGAGGCGCCGGAGTAGCCGTAGATCGTCTGGTCGTCGTCACCGACGCCGAACACGTCGAGGTCGGGCCCGGCGAGCAGGCGGATGAGCAGCAGGTGCGCGGGCGTGAGGTCTTGGAACTCGTCGACCATCAGCAGCCGGCACTGCTGCTGCGCGTGGTGGCGGGTCTCGGGTTCGGCGAGCAGCACCTCGATCGCGGCGTAGATCTGGTCGTCGAAGTCGACGGCGCCGGCCCGCTGCAGGGCCCGCCGGTACTCGGGGAAGAACGAGGCGAAGCCGTCGACGTCGCCGTTGAACTCGGCCTCGACGTCGCGCGGGTTGCGCAGGCCGAGACGGGTCTGGCTGAGCGCGTCGATCCACGCGGCCGCGGGGTCGGTGTTGGCGCGGCGCGGGAACGTGACCATGTCGGAGAGCATCCGGCGCACCTGCAGCTCGTCGATCGTCTGCAGCCGCACGCCGCGGGAGCGGAAGCCGTGGCCGCCGTTCAGCACGGCGAGCGCGAGCGCGTTGAGCGTCTGCACCTGCAGCGCGGGCAGGTCGCGGGTGCGCTCCTTCATCTCCTCTTGGGCGCGCTTGTTGAAGGCGACCAGCGTGAGCGCGTCGGGCGGCACCTGCTTGGTGCCCAGCAGGTAGCGCGCCCGCTCGGTGAGCACGCGCGTCTTGCCCGAGCCGGCCGGGGCGATGATGCGGGCGCGCGCGCCCGGTTCGCGCACGGCCTCGAGCTGGTCGTCGGCGAGGTCGGCCGCGGGCGGCGCATCGGACGGGAGCGTGAAGCGCCGGCGTTCGATCATCACCCGGGGCAGCACCGGTGCGCCCAGCTCGTCGGCGGCGAAGAACTGCAGCGGGCCGCCGTCGCAGAGCACCGGCGGGCCGTCGGGCAGCACCACGTCGCCGACGGCCGACCCCGTGACGGCGGTGGCACCGGCGTCGACGGCCTGCTCGCCCCACGGCCACAGCGGCGCCTCGGGGTCGCGGGCGTCGACCGCGTTCAGCAGCAGCAGGTGGCGGGCCGCCTCGTCGGCGAGCTCGAACGCCGGCGGCAGGCTCCAGACGTCGACGCGCGGCAGCGCGGCGGGCGGCGGGTCGAGCGTGCCGTGCACCTCGTAGACGACGCGCCGCCGCCCCAGGAACGCCTCGCGCACGGTCTCGAGCAGATCGGCGCCCGGCTGCGGGGCCGCGCCCGCACCGATCGCGACGACCGGGCACCCCTGCCAGGGGTCGGGCACCGGATCGCCCGCGCGGATGAGCACGCTGCGCCCGAGCGGCGCCGGCCCGGCGAGGCGATCCCAGTCGACGGGGCCCCCGACCCGGCCCGCCGGCCGCTCGTAGGCCACCCCGACGGCCGGGGCGAACGACGGCGCCGGCGACCGACCGGCCGCCGCGCGAGTCCCCACCCCGGAGCCGGTGATCGCCGAGGACCGCGACGATCCGCTGCGGGCGCCGGCGCGCGCCGGTGGCGCCGTCGTCGCGGCCACCTCGTCGTCCCACCACAGGTCGCCGGGAGGGGCGGGGTCGGGCTCGTCGTCGAACCAGGGCTCGTAGGCATCGACCGGCACCTGCTCGTAGGCCGGCTCGGCCGGCACGTCGCCCATCGGGGCCACGGCCGCGGGGACCGGCGGCGCGACGGGTGCCGCGACCCATCCGGCCGGTCGCTCGCGCACCATGCGCCCCGGTGGGTTCGCGCGCAGCAGGGCCTTCGCGGCGTCGAAGGCCTCGGTCCGCGACGCGAAGCGCTGCTCGTCCGCGCCCGCGCACACGACCCAGACGTCGTGGTGCTCGAAGCAGTGGATGTCCATCAGCGAACACCGTGGGCCGGGGGCATCCGCCCATCGTACGGAGCGGGTACGACACCCGGGGACGGACGGCGGATGCCTGCGGCTCAGGGGTGCAGGTGCGCGGTGTCGTTGTAGCGGTCGAGCATCCACGTGGCCGCCCCGCCGAACGGGTCACCGCCCTCCCACCGGATCCACTCGGTGATCGACGTGTGCCCGGGGGGCGCCCACCGCAGCGCCTTCGCATCGAGGTCCTCACCCGCGAGGTGCGCGGCGCCGCTGATGATGACGCCCCCGTGGCACACCAGCACCGCGGTCTGCCCTGTGCACCGGGTCGCGATCTCGTCGACGACCGTGCGGACGCGCCCGACGAACTCGACCAGGGTCTCGCCGCCCGGCGACATCGCGGCCGCGAAGTCGTCGTACGGCCCGCGCCCGTAGGCCTGCCGGTACTGGTCGTGGTCCATCCCCTCGCACTCGCCCGGCAGCCGTTCGGAGAGGTCACGCAGGCGCTCGACGGGCACGCCCGACCACGACGGGGCGACGATCTCCGCGGTCTCGATCGCGCGCGCCATGACGCTCGTGAACACCACGTCGGGCCGCAGCTCCTCGGTGCGCAGCAACCGGTCGCGGAGGGCCTCGGCCTGGCTCCGTCCCTTCTCGGTCAGGCCCCCGCACGTCTCGATGCCCGACAGCCACCCTTCGAGGTTCGACCGGGACTCCCCGTGCCGGACGAACACCAGCCGCGTCAGCTCTGCCATCGCGACCGTCCGGGGAGCGCTCGTCAGGACGGGGCGTCGGTGGGCTCGGCG
>CAYUOL010000028.1:29657-33912 GCA_964446345.1 uncultured Iamiaceae bacterium
GGCGTCGGTGGGCTCGGCGCCGGCCTGCGAGGCGAAGCGGTCGAAGCGCTCGCTCAGGTGGTGCTGCGTGTAGCGCTCCATCGCGCGGGCCAGCTCGGCGTCGACCACCGCCGCTGCGAGCGGACGCAGGTTCTGCACGGTCTCGGCGATGCGGGCGACCTCCTCGGCCGGCGGCAGGTCGCCCAGAGGGTCGAAGAGGTTCGTCGAGATGAGCTCGACGAACGCCTTGGCGACCTCGTCGATCTTGTCGTGCACGTCGCGGCCCAAGGCCAGCACCTGCTCGACGGGCACGCCGGCGGCGACGAGCTCGTTGCCCGCGGCCAGCTCGCTCGCGCTGGCCACCCGGAACCGCTGTTGGGCGTCGGGCGGCAGCTCGCTGGCCGCGCCGTCCTCGTCGAGCGCGTCGATCACCCCGAGGTAGAGCATGTCGCGGATGGTCTGCTCGGAGTAGCTCGGGCCGAGCACCTCGCGCAGCTCGTCACGCGTGACGACCTGGGCCTGCTCCTCGGACCACGGCTGGGCCAGCACCGCCTCGAGACCGAGGATGTCGGCGACGTCCTTGCCCCGCTCCCACGCCGCGATCAGCTCGGCGATGTTGCCCAGCGTGTAGCCCCGAGCCAGCAGGTCGGCGATCAGGCGCAGGCGCCCGAGGTGGGCGTCGTTGTAGATCGCGACGCGCCCCTGGCGACGAGGCGGCGGCAGCAGCTTGCGATCGCGATACGCACGGATGTTGCGCACGGTCGTGTTGGCCTTCTGCGCCAGCTCCTCGAGCCGGTACTCCGCCATGGCTGCCTCCTCTCGTGTGTGCCGTTCCGGTGCGCCGTTCCCGTTCCGTGCCGCTGGTCGTGCTGCTGGTCCTGCCGGGAGCGCACCGCTGCGGACGAACCGCGAGCTGCGCCTTCGCGCCCCTTCGGCTCCTCGAAGTATGGCAGCAGCGGTCGCGCTCCCCGCGCACCGGGCCCGCGTCACCGCCGCCGCAGGGGCTTGACGATTCACCCAGAGGGGAATAAAACGAGAAAGGCAGGTTCCTGAAATCGCCGGCGGGCGCCGGCACCTGCGCCACCGACCACGCGCCGCGGCCCTACGAGCTCACGAGCTCACGAGGTTCCCGAGGCCCGACGATCCCTGGGGGACCCACATGACCACCGTCGCTTCCGTTCGCCGCGCCCTGACGAGCGCCTCCGCGCCGAGGCGCCGCGTCCGCCCGTGGATGGGCCTGGGCGCCGTGCTGAGCGCCCTCGCCGTGCTCTTCGGTGCGCTGTCGGCCGCCCACGCCGCCCTTCCCGTCGGGGGCATCACCGACGCGGTGTGGGCCTACGCTGCCGCGCCGAAGGCGGTGGCCGGCGCGAACGACTTCGGCTGCCGGCCGAGCGCGGCCCATCCCCGCCCGATCGTGCTGGTGCACGGCACCGCGGAGAACATGGGCTTCAACTGGGCCGCGCTCTCCCCCTTGTTGAAGAACGCCGGCTACTGCGTGTTCGCGCTGAACTACGGCGACAACTTCTTCCTGTCGCTCGACCACCGCATCGAAGGCCTCAACGCGGTCGCGAGCTCGGCCAAGGAGCTGCAGGGCTTCGTGGACACCGTGCTCGCCAAGACCAAGGCCAGCAAGGTCGACATCGTGGGCCACTCCCAGGGCGGGATGATGCCCCACTACTACCTGAAGCGCCTCGGCGGCGCCGCCAAGGTCGGCACGCTGGTGGGCCTCGCCCCCAGCAACCACGGCACGACCTTGAGCGGGCTGACCAAGCTCGGCTCCGACCTCGGGGTGCTCGGCGTCGCCAACGTCGCGCTCAACGCGGCGACCCCGTCGCTGGTCGACCAGGAGATCGGCAGCCCGTTCCAGACGGCACTGTTCGCGGACGGCGACACGGTGGCCGGACCGCGGTACGTCGTGATCGAGACCAACAAGGACTCGATCGTGACGCCCTACACGAACGCCTTCCTCCGAGGCCCGAACGTGACGAACATCCTCATCCAGGACCAGTGCCCGGCCGACGGCACCGGCCACATCGGCCTCGCCTTCGACGGCCCGGCCCTGCAGGACGTGATGAACGTGCTCGGCCCGAACACGCCGAACTTCAAGCCCACGTGCACGGGCTACGGCGTCGGCGTGTGATCGGGCACGCTCGACCGCTCCCTTCCGCCGGCGCCGCCGGCGGAAGGGGATGCGCCGTGTCGGGATGGTGACACCGCCGGCGGTGGCGCCGACGCGTCGTGCAGCAGCTGGTCGTGGCGCTCCGCGTCCGAGCGGGCCTCGTCGGCGAACACCGGCATGGTGCCGCCGAGACCGAGCTCGGCGGTGTCCTCCATCGCCTCGACGCCCCCGTGCAGGGCGCCTTGGTGGGCCAGCTTCTTGGGCAGGTACCGCAGCACGATGATCGCCGCCGTGGCTGCGAGGACAGCGCCGACGGTGACCGCCAGGTGCACGCCGTTGATGAACGCGGTGTCGGCCCCGGTCTTGAGGGCGGCGCCGAGGTCACCGGGCAGCGCGGCCGCGGTCTGGAGCGCACCGGCCAGCGAGGTGCGGGCGGCCTCCTGCGCCGATGCCGGCAGGGTGGTCGTCAGGGCATCCACGCTGGCCGAGTACTGCGAGGCTGCGACGCTGCCCATGATGGCGACGCCGAGCGCCGCGCCGAGCTCGCGGGTGGCGTCGTTCATCGCCGAACCGGCACCGGCGCGGCGCGGCGGCACGGCCGACATGATCGCGGCGGTCATGGGCGACATCGCGAGCGCGATGCCCGAGACCAGCGGCACCACGCACGCCAGGATGTACCAGTAGGACGTGTCGACGCCCAGGGCACGGAACATCAGCAGGGCCACGGCGACGAGGGCCAGACCGGCGGACACGACGCGGTTGGCGCCGAAGCGGGCGCTCAGCTTCGGCGTCATCGGGGCGACGATGATCATGATCGGCGCCATCGGCAGGAAGCGCACCGCCGAGTCGAGCGGCGTGTAGCCGAGGATGAGCTGGAAGTACTGCGTGATCAGGAACATCACGCCGTACATGGCCATGAACACGAGGATCATCCCGGCGGTGCCGGTGCTGAAGGCGCCGTTCTGGAAGAAGTGCATGTCGAGCATCGGCTCATCGGTGCGCAGCTCCCAGAGCACGAACAGCGTCAGCACGACGATGCCGAGGGCGAAGGCGGCGAGCGAGGCCGGGCTGGTCCACCCCTTGTCCGGTGCCTCGATGAGGCCGTACACGATCGCCACGATGCCGATGATGGACAGCACCGCACCGAGCGGGTCGAGCTTGCCCTGCTCGGGGTCCTTCGACTTCGGCACCAGGACGTACCCGGCGACCAGCGCGGTGAGGATGATCGGCACGTTCACCAGGAACACCGCGCCGTACCAGTAGTGGCCGAGGAGGAACCCGCTGGCGACCGGGCCGACGGCGCCGGCGGCACCGGTGACGCTGGCCCAGATGGCGATGGCCTTCGTGCGCTCGTCCGGCGGGAAGACGTTGACGAGGATCGAGAGCGTCGACGGCATGATGAACGCCGCACCGACCCCCATCGCGGCGCGGCACGCGATGAGCTGCCACATCGCCGTCGACATCGTGGCGGCGAGGCACGCGAGCAGGTAGACGAGGAGACCGAACTGCAGCGCGCCCTTGCGGCCGAAGCGGTCGCCGAGCGCGCCGGTGGTGAACAGGAGCCCCGCGAACACGAGGGAGTACGCGGTGATCACCCACTGCAGCTGCGAGGTGGAGGCGCCGAGGTCGCGCGCCAGGGTCGGGATCGCGACGTTCAGGCTCGAGTTGCCGACGAAGACGATGAGCAGGCTCAGACAGAGCACCGCCAGGATCCACCAGCGGCGCGCGTGGACGGCGGGATCCGTCGAAACGGTCGCGTCCGCGGTCGCGGTCTGGCTCATGGGTGCCTCCGGTCCGGGTCGGGGAATGGACAGGGTACCTGACTATACTGGCGGCATGGTCGGCCCGGCCCGGGATTCGTCGGTGGCGGAGGTCACGTCGAGCGTCGACGATCTCGTCGTGCTCCTGGTCCGCACCGCGAAGCTCGTGGTCGAGCAGCTGCGCTCACGGCGCGGACCGGAGACCGGGCCCGAGATCGGCGTGATGCCCGGCCTGGCCGCGCATCACCTGCTCGGCCGCGACGACGTCACCACCAGCGCCCTGGCCCGCCACCTCGGGGTCACCAAGCAGTCGGCCGCCGAGATCGTCACCGGGCTCGAGGAGGCCGGCCTGGTCCGGCGGGCGGCCCACCCGAGCGACGGGCGCGCGCGGGTGCTG
>CAYUOL010000029.1:0-12834 GCA_964446345.1 uncultured Iamiaceae bacterium
GCGACGGCGGGTACCAGGTGGGCAACTTCCCCCCGTTGTGGTCCGAGTGGAACGAGAAGTACCGCGACACGGTGCGCGATTTCTGGCGCGGCGAGCCCCGCACGCTCCAAGAGCTGGCGTCGCGCTTCACGGGCAGCTCCGACCTCTACGAATCCGACGGTCGCCACCCGGGCGCGAGCATCAACTTCGTCACCGCGCACGACGGGTTCACCCTCGCCGACCTCGTCGCGTACAACGAGAAGCACAACGAGGCGAACGGCGAGGACGGCCGCGACGGCGAGAGCCACAACCGCTCCTGGAACAGCGGCGTCGAAGGCCCGACCGATGACGAGGAGGTCAACGCGCTGCGGCGGCGGCAGGTGCGCAACTTCCTGACCACGCTCCTGCTCTCGCAGGGCGTGCCGATGATCGTGTCGGGCGACGAGATGGACCGCACGCAGCAGGGCAACAACAACGCCTACTGCCAGGACAACGAGATCAGCTGGATCGACTGGGAGCGTTCGACCAAGTGCGCCGACCTCACGGCCTTCGTCAGCCGCGTGACCGAGCTGCGCCGCTCCCACCCCGTGTTCCACCGGCGACGCTGGTTCGGGGGCGTGTCGATCCGCGGGGGTGACGACCTCGAGATCGCCTGGTTGCGCCCGGACGGCCAGCAGATGGACGACGAGGACTGGGAGAACGGCTTCGCCAAGGCCGTGGGCGTCGTGCTGAACGGGGCGATGATCCCGTGGCCCGGGCCCCGCGGCGAGCCGGTCGTCGACGACGTGTTCCTGCTGCTCTTCAACGCCCACCACGAGGCGATCGACTGGACGCTGCCGGCCGACTGGGTCGACCGGTGGACGACCGTCGTCGACACGACCCTCGAAGCCGCCACGCCCGAGGGCGCGGACGCGGATCGCTCGCCGGGAGACACCCTGTGCGTCGGCGGGCGGTCGATCGTCGTGCTGCAGGGCTCGCCTGCGGGCGCCGGATCCGACGCGGCGTAGCACCGTGTCGGACCCGCCCTCCCCCATCCCGAGCCCCGTCCCCGCCCCGAGCCCCTCGCCCGTCCCGATCCCCGCCCCCGCTCCAGGTGCGGTGGCGGAGACGCAACCAGAACCACGACCGGCGGGCGCGGCGGAGCCGGATCGTGCCCCTGTGGTCGCGACCTACCGGTTGCAGTGCACGCCGTCGTTCACGCTGCACGACGCCGCCGCGTTGACGGACTACCTCCGCGACCTCGGCGTGTCGCACGTCTACACGTCGCCGCTGCTGCAGGCCCGCCCCGGCAGCACCCACGGCTACGACGTCATCGACCACCGCAGCGTGAACGCCGAGCTCGGGGGTGAACCGGGCCTCGACGCCCTGCGCGCCGCCCTGCGCCGCGACGACCTGCACTTGGTCGTCGACATCGTCCCCAACCACATGGCGATCACCGTCCCCGGCAACCGCTGGTGGTACGACGTGCTGCGCAACGGTCGGGCGAGCCGCTACGCCGACCACTTCGACATCGACTGGGACCCTCCGCAGAGCAAGCTCTCGGGGCGCATCCTGATCCCCGTCCTGCCCGATCACTACGGCGAAGTGCTCGAGCGGGGCGACCTGCGGCTGGTGCGCCACCACGACGAGATCGTGGTGACGTTCGCCGACCTGCTGTTCCCCCTCGAGCCCCGCACGGTGGGCGCGCTCGTGGCCCAGGTCGCGCCGGCGGACGCCGACATCGATGACGAGCTCCGCGGCCTGATCGAGCACCTCGTCTCGTTGCCCGACGAGCTCGCCGACCGCGGTGCGATCGCGCAGCGCCAGCGCGACGAGCCGGTGCTCGTCGAGCGACTGGCGGCGCGTTGGCGGACGGACGACGGCCTGGCCTCGCGCCTCGACGACCTGCTCGACGAGATCAACGCCGATCCGGACCGGCTCGATCGGGTGCTGGACGCGCAGCACTACCGACTGGCCCGATGGCAGACGAGCGGTCAGGAGCTCGACTACCGGCGGTTCTTCGACGTCGACGACCTGGTCGGCTTGCGGACCGAACGCACCGAGGTGTTCGACGAGATCCACGAGCGCGTCCTCGGGTGGGTCCGGGATCGCACGATCGCCGGGATCCGCATCGATCATGTCGACGGTCTGCGCGACCCGATGGGCTACCTCTGCGAGCTGCGGGCGCGCGCCCCCGGTACGTGGATCCTCGTCGAGAAGATCCTGGAGCCGAACGAGGAGCTGCGCCCGGAGTGGCCGGTGGACGGAACGACCGGGTACGAGCTCGGCTCCCTCCTCACGCAGCTGTACGTCGACCCTGCGGCGGCCACCCCGCTCGCAGCCCTCCGGACCGAGTTCTCCCGGCTCGACGACCCCGTCCTCTCGTTCGAGGAGACGTTGCACCAGGCCAAGCACGACGTGATGACCCAGGTGCTCGCCGCCGAGGTGTCACGCCTCACCGAGTCGCTCGCCCGGGTCTGCGAGCGGCGGCGCGACGCGCGCGACTTCACGCGGGCCGAGCAGCACGCCGCGATCACCGAGGTGCTCGCCGCGTTCCCGGTGTACCGCACGTATGTGGACGACACCGGCGGACCGAGCGCGATCGACGCCGAGATCATCGACCAGGCCGTGGCCACCGCGCAGGCCGCGCGCCCCGAGCTCGACGCGCGCCTGCTCGACCTGGTGCGCCGCACCCTGCGGCGCGAGCCCGGCTTCGACGAGCCGCTCGAGCGCGAGCTGCGGACGCGGTTCCAGCAGGTCTCCGGGCCGGTCATGGCCAAGTCCAAGGAGGACACGGCGTTCTACCGCTGGTGCGACCTACTCTGCCTGACCGAGGTGGGCGGGGACCCTGCCCGCTTCGGGATCGGGCTCGATCAGTTCCACGAGTGGTGCGCCACCACCCAACGGCTGTGGCCCTCGACCATGGTCACGCTGAGCACCCACGACTCGAAACGCAGCGAGGACGTGCGCAGCCGGCTGGCCGTGCTCTCCGAGATCCCGTTGCGCTGGGCCGCGACCGCGCGCGCCTGGCACCATCGCACCACCGAGATCCGTGAACGCCACCCTGTGCACCCGACCGACGAGCTCTACGTGCTGCAGACGATCGTCGGGGCGCACCCGATCAGTGAGGAACGCCTGGTTGAACACGCGCACAAGGCGCTGCGCGAGGCCAAGGTGCGCACGTCGTGGCTGCACCCCGACGAGGCGTACGAGGCCACCGTCGCCGCGTTCATCGGCGCCGTCCTGGCGGACGAGGAGGTGATGACCGAGGTGGACGAGTTCGTGGCCAGCCTCCACGTCCCCGCCCGCACGAACGCGCTCAGCCAGAAGCTGCTGCAGCTGACGGTCCCAGGCGTGCCGGACATCTACCAGGGTCAAGAGCTGTGGAACCTGTCCCTCGTGGACCCCGACAACCGGCGTCCCGTCGACTACGAGAAGCGCCGGGCGCTGCTCGCCCGCCTCCGGACGGCTCCAGGGGCGGGCGACACCGATCTCGGCGACCTCGGCGACCTCGCGGATCTCGGGGATCTCGGGGATCTCGGGGATCTCGCCGACGCGGCCGACGACGGCGCCGCCAAGCTGCTCGTCACCGAACGGGCGCTGCACGTGCGGCGCCGCCATCTGGACGCCTTCGGTCCGGACGCGACCTACGAGCCGCTGACGGCCACCGGCCCGCGAGCAGATCATCTCGTGGCCTTCGCGCGCGGCAGGCGCGCCACGACGACCGACCGGCCCGTGCCCGAGGTCGTCACGCTCGCCCCTCGTCTGGTGACCGGCATCGCCGATGGCTGGGAGGGCACGACCCTCTCGCTGCCCGCCGGCTCGTGGCGCGACGCCATGCGCCCCGGCGCCACCTGGCAGGGGACGATCGCGCTCGACGACGTCTTCGCCGCCTTCCCGGTCGCCCTGCTCGAGCGGGTGCCCGCCGACGACGATGCCGATGGACATGCCGATGTCCACCCCTGATCGCCGAGCCGGTGGGGCGGGGGTCACTACCCGACCGCGCGTGTGGGCGCCGTTCGCGACCACGGTGCTGCTGGATCGCGCCGGCGTCACGAGCCCCATGGCACCCATCGGTCGTGGGTGGTTCGAGGCCGCGGACGAGGTCAGCGACGACTACCGGTTCCGCCTGGACGGCGGGGCGGCCCGGCCCGACCCGCGCTCACGCTGGCAGCCCGAGGGGCCCGACGGCCCCACACGTCCGTTCGCCGCCGATGCTCACTCTTGGGGCGACGCCGACTTCGTGCCGACGCCCTTGGCGGAGGCGGTGCTCTACGAGGCCCACATCGGCACGTTCAGCGAAGCCGGGACCTTCCTGGGCGCCATCGAGCACCTGGATCACCTGGTCGAGCTCGGCGTCACCCACCTCGAGCTCCTTCCGATCAACACCTTCGCCGGCCGGCACGGGTGGGGCTACGACGGCGTGGCGCTGTTCGCGCCCCATGCGGCGTACGGCGATCCGGACGACCTCCAGCAGCTCGTCGACGAGTGCCATCGACGCGGCCTCGCGGTGGTGCTCGACGTCGTGTACAACCACCTCGGCCCCGAAGGGAACCACCTCTCGGCGTTCGGCCCGTACTTCACGGACGTGTACCGCACACCCTGGGGCGACGCGGTCAACCTCGACGGGCCGGGCAGCGACGAGGTGCGACAGTTCTTCATCGACAACGCGATCAGTTGGCTGCGCGACTACCACATCGACGGGCTCCGCCTCGACGCCATGCACGCCATCGTCGATCGCTCGGCGACGCACTGGCTCCGCGCGCTCCGTGCGGCCGTGGACGAGCACGTCACCGCGAGCGGTCGCCCAGCCGTGCTCATCGCCGAGCACGACGGGAACGACCCCATGCTCGTCGACCCGGTGGACCGCGGCGGGCACGGGATGGATGCGATGTGGAACGACGATCTCCACCACGCCGTGCACGTCGCGCTCACCGGGCAGCGCACCTCCTACTACGCGGACTTCGACGGGCTCGAGGATGTGGCCGACGCGCTGGTCAACGGCTACGTCTACCGCGGGCAGTACTCGCCATTCCGCGATCGACGGCACGGGCGCGAGCTGGTGCACCGCGACGGTGCGGCCCTGATCGGCTACCTCCAGAACCACGATCAGGTCGGCAACCGGGCGCGGGGAGATCGGATCGGCCACGAGGTGGGCGCGGCTCGCCAGCGAGCGGGCGCGGCACTCGTCCTCCTGGCCCCCCACGTGCCGATGGTGTTTCAGGGAGAGGAGTGGGCCACGAGCGCGCCGTTCCCCTACTTCGCCGACCACCGTGATCCTGACCTCGCCGACGCCGTGCGCCGCGGACGGCAACGCGAGTTCGCCCCCTTCGGCTGGCGCCCCGAGGACATCCTCGACCCCGAGGACGAAGCCACCTTCCGCGCCGCGAAGCTGCCGTGGGACGAGCTCGACGGCGCCGACAACCAGACGACGCTGCGGTGGTACCGCGCGCTGCTCCTCCTCCGCCGGGACCACCCGGCGCTGCGCTCCCACGCCTTCACCGAGGTGACGGCCGAGCTCGTCGGCACCGGCCCCACGTTGGTCGTCGCGCGCGGGTCGCTGCGGATCGCGGTGCACCTCGGGGCCGAGCCCGTCTCCATCGCTTCGGCCGACTTGGCCGCGGTCGGGGTCGACGCGGCCGTCGGCTCGACGACTCGCGACGCCCTGCTGGTGCTGCACTCCGCCCGCCCGGGCGACACGGTGCAGCTGGACGCGGACGGCCTCACCCTTCCGCCCGACGGCACCGCGATCATCGACCTCGGGTCACGCTGAACCCGGGTCACTGCGAATCGCGACGGTCGGTCAGCCGCTGGCGGCGGCGGGTTCTGCGAGGTCCTCTTCGTCGTCGCCCAGCTGCTCGCGCAGGTCCAGCAGCACGCGCCGCAGGATGCGCGACAGGTAGGACTGGCTCACGCCGATCTCCTCGGCGATCTCTTCCTGCGTCTTGTTCTCGAAGAAGCGCATGTGGATGATCTGACGATCGCGGTCGTCGAGCTGCGCGAGCAGGTCGCGGAGCACCATCTGGCGATCGATGCGGGCGAACCCCTCATCGGTGGTGGCCAGCATGCGATCGGCCACCGAGGGCCCGTCGGGCTCGTCGCTCCGCGCGGCGTGGTCGATGCTGGTGGCCTGGTGCGCCACCCCCGCCTCCATCGCCTCCAGCACGTGATCGACCGAGTCACCGAGCTCGGACGCCAGCTCCGCGACCGTCGGCGAGCGACCGAGGCGCTGAGACAGCTCCTCTTCCGCCCGCCGCAGGGCCAGGTGCAGCTCTTGCGCCCGACGGGGCGGGCGAACCGTCCAGGTGCGGTCACGGAAGTAGCGCTTGAGCTCACCTTCCACGGTCCGGCTGGCGAACGTCGAGAACTCGACACCCATCTGCGGGTCGAACCGATCGACGGCCCGCAGGATCGTCAGCAAGGACACCTGACGCAGGTCGTCCGCCGCCACGCCGCGCCCCGAGTAGCGCTTGATGTAGTAGTCGGCGACGCCCATGTGGGCCTCGACGATCTGGTTGCGGATGTGGCGGTCGCCGGTCCGCTGGTACTCGACGAACCACCCCGCGATCTGCTTGGACCGTTCCGGGTCGGCGCTCACGGCGATGTCACGTCCGCTCGCTTGGCCAACGTGAACGTGCGCCGCCCGTCCACGGACCCGATCGAGTAGTCGTCGGCGAGCATGTTGAGCAGCTCGCGAGCAACGGTGTGCAGCTCGGGGGCGGCGTCGTTGGGCCCTCCGCACGAGCCCTCGACCACGAGCCCACCGTCGACCTCGCGGTACACGAGCTCGAGCTTCGCCTCGCCGGTGGCACGGTCGATGATCGCGGCGCAGAGCTCATCCACCGCGATGCGGAGGTCCTCGATGTCGTCCACGGGGTAGCCGAGGTCGCCGGCGAGCCCGGCGACGGTCAGGCGGGCGAGGCGCAGGTACCGGGCGGACGCGGGGATGACGAGGCGAACCTCGGAACCGCCGGGCTGGCTCATGTCGTCGCTCCTCGAGTCGGTGGCGGCAGGAGCGTAGGTCATCGGTCGTTCTCGACGATCTCGATGTGATCGGTGAGCCCGGTGATCTCGAGCAGCCGGCGCGCGGTGTCGCTGAGCGACCGCAGCGACAGCTGCCCCCCGGCTTCGCGGAGCTCGCGGTGCGCGCTTATCACGACCCGCAGGCCCGAGGAATCGATGAAGCGGAGCGCCTGCATGTCGAGCACCACCGTCGTCGAGCCGGCGGCCACCAGGGCGTCGAGCTCGTCCCGCAAGACCGGTGCGGTGTGCGGATCGAGCTCGCCGTCGAGCAGCAGCACGACCTTGTCATCGTGGGGTTCGACCTCCACGCGCAGCTGCTCGGTCTCTGTGCTCATGGCAATCCCTCGTGTTCTCGCAACGGTGCGCGGTCGTCCCTCGATCGCGGCGCTTCTGTACCCACCCGTGCGACCGTCGAGAACCCCGACCACCGCATTTCGAGGCACCGACCGCTCGGAACCGCTCCGGAGCAGCCGCGCAGCACCTCCGGAGCAGCCCCGGAGCAGCGTCGAGGAGGTTCTTCGGATTTTTCTGGACTTCTCGTTCTGACGCCGCCGTACCGGGGTAGGCAGTGACCGGTCGTGGCTCTCCCTCCCTTTGCCATGGCCACGTGTTCGCAGGCGGCCTCCCTGTCGCCGTGGGCACATCTCACCGCCCGCCCGGTGCTCCCGAGTCGAACCATCCGCCGACTCGGGGGCACCAGGGCTTGCGGACGGCCCGGGCGAAGGTCCGTGTGGGCCGACCGCGGGGCGATGGCGACCGCCGAGATCCTCCTCGCGCCGGCGGCCCGACCCGTGCTCTGCGACCCCGGCGACCGCGCCTTCCCCCGTGGCTCCCCCAGCACGCCGACGTGCTACCCGCGGTGCTGCCGGACGTGCTCGCCCACGATGTGCGGGCAGAACGTGCCGGTGACGCGGGCGCCCATCGTCGGCTCGGGCATCGGCCCCGGCCCGGGGATGGGATCGGGCGCCGGGATCGGGTTGGGCTCAGGGATGATGGGCGCCGGATCGGGGTTCGGGTTCGGGTCAGGGATGATCGGCGCCGGTTCCGGGTTCGGGTTCGGATCGGGGATGATCGGGCCCGGCTCGGGCGCCGGGTCCGGGATGTCCGGGATGGATCCGACGACGGCCGCCGATCGCCGGCCGCCTGGGGCGAGGCCGGCGTCGGTTAGGTCGCCGAACGGGACCGCGGTCGATCGTGCGGGTGACGAGCAGCTCATGAGCAGACCTCCGGCTTGGTGGCAGGGCGGCGGGCGAGTCGGGCGCCACCCGTCGAGCGAGCGGGTCGACAGGTCGGGTGACACGGGGTCGGGTGGGGGCCGGTTCCGTCGGTCGGGCGATCAGGCGATCACGCCTCGGTGGGTCGCATGCGCATCGGCCCCGGTTCCCCGTCGGCGCCGCGCCGGATGCTCAAGGCCAACTGCCCCCGGCCCAGGGTGGCGGTCATCGCGCCGGCGAACCCGGGGGGCAGCGTGAGCTCTCGCTCGTACAACCCGTACTCCCACTCGTGCATCAGGTAGTCGCGGGGCGCCGCAGAGCGCAGCTCGGCGCGCAAGCGCACGCGATCGCCCTCCCGGGAGATCTCCACGTCCTCGGCCCCGACCGCCGGCATCGGGGCGACCACCACCAGCGCCTCGGTCGTCTCGTACACGTTCACCGGCACCTGTTGCGCGCCGTCCCGGCCTGGCCCGATGAGCTGGTCGGCGGGCGGGTTCGTCTGGGTCTCGGCCATCGCGGATCTCCTTGATCGACAGGTGCTCACCCCTACCCGCGCGCGACCGGCGCGAGAAGCGACGAAGCGGGGGCGCTCGCCGACGGCGGGAGCGATCCGCGCCCGAGCGCGGTCCTGCGCCAGCGACCGGTTCTGATCCGCCCCGAACGCGGGAAGAACGTCGTAGGTACGATCGTGGCCACGCCGCGTGTTGCGCCCGCATCGATCGGGAGGGGACCCGCATGAGCTTCGCCAGCCGTCGCCGCCTGGTCCTCCACGGGGTCGCCGCGGGACTGCTGGCCGGCTCGTGCCTGCTCGCCGGTGGCTGGGGACGAGCCGAGGCCCGCACGCCTGCGCCCCCCGAGGCGCCGCTCATCTCGCTGCCCGGGGTGACGCTGCCCACGGTGCCGGTGCCGTCGCTCCCCGTCACGGTTCCCCTCACGCTGCCGGTCACCACCACGATCGTCCCGCTGCCGCTCACGGTCCCCACCACGGTGCCGCCGCCGACGACGAGCCCGATCACCCCGATCAGCACTCCGGTGACGCTCCCGACCACCGTGGCGACCCCGACGACCGCGCGCACCAACCCGCCCCCGACCCCGCCCACGACGAAGCCGGTCGGTGCGAGCGTGCCCACGACAGCCTCCAACGGGCCGGCCCCGTCGGTGACCACCAACCCCGCAGGGCCAGCGCCGACAGCCGGACCGGTGGGCGCGCCAGCAGGATCAGACGGGCCCGAGGGTCGAACGGCGACGGAGGCCCAGGACCAGGGGACGCCCGGCGGGACCGCGCCGGCCGCCCCCGGTGCCCCGGACGAGGGCGCGGATGCGGCGTCGGGCGAGCCAGAGGAGCTGGCCGTGGCCGGGGCACCCGCGGCGGGCCCCGACGACCCGGCAGCGACCGCGCGCCGGAGCCAACGAGCCCTCGCCGCCGCGACCGCGCGCCTCGACCCGGGCTCCACCGGCGAGCGCATCGGCGGCTACGCGTTCCCGACGGGGTTGGCGTTGCTCATCCTCGGGTTCCTGCTGGTGCAGCACCGGCTGGACCGTGGCGACCCCAAGATCGTCGACGCACCGGTCGACGCTCCGGCTGAATCGCTCTCCTTCACGAAGGGCCAGCGCTGAGTGGGCGACGAGATCGGTCCCCTCGCCCAGCGCCTGGGCATCCTCCAGGGGGTCCGGACCACCATCGCGGTCCTCGTCGTGCTGTTCGCCGCGATCTCGCCCTCGTCGTTCGCCGTGCCGGTGTCCACGATCGCCGCGGTCTCGGTCGCCTTCGTGCTCGGCACCGGCCTGGTCGAGCTGGGCCGACGCCGACTGCGGTCGCGGGGGTGGCCGGGGGTCACGTCGAGCCTTCTTGCCGACGGGGTCTACCTGACCCTGGTCGTGATGTGGACCGGCGAGACGACGAGCCCGTTGCTCCCCGCGGCGTACGTCACGCTCGTCGCGGTCACGATGCTCCTGTCCTACCGGACCGGCCTGAAGATCGCGCTCTGGTTCGCGTTGCTGTTCTGCGCGGCCGACGCCGCGGCGACCGCCGGGTGGATCGAGACGCTCGACGATGCGCCTACGCCCGTGTCGCGAGTAGCGGCCACGGTCGGCACCTTCCTGCTGTTCTCGATCACCACGGCGCTCTTCTCGTCGTTCAACGAGCGGGCGCTGCGCCGCAGCCGGCGCGACCTCCGCGCCCTCGCCGACCTCGGGCTGGCGCTGGAGCTCGAGATCACCGAGCCCGGCATCTGCGCCGTGGTCGCCGAGCGCACGGTCGCCCACTTCGGCTTCGCCCGCGTCGCGGTCCTGTCCATGCACGACGAGGGGGTGCACGGGGTCGCGCACGACGGGCACGGGCCGACGATGGTCGAGGTCGAGCCCGACCTGCTGCGCGCGGGCGTGGCGACCGAGGCGCTCGAGGCCTCCCGGATGATCCGCCGGGATGTCGATGCCGACCCGCCGGATGCACTGGTCGAGGCGTTGCTCCCGACCGCGCGACGGGTCGTCGCCACCCCGCTGCGCGCCGACGGGCAGAACATCGGGCTGTTGGTCGGCGAGTGGACCCATGGTGACCGCTTGCCCCGGTGGACCGCGGATGCCCTCGCCCAGATCGCCGTCCACGGCGCCTTTGCGCTGCGGACGGGCCGCCTCCTGCGGGACCTCGACCGGCTGGCGCAGCGCGATCCGCTCACCGGGCTGGGGAACCGGCGGTCGTTCAACGAGGTGCTCGAGCGCGAGATGGCCCGGGCCCGGCGCGACGGCAGCGAGCTCAGCTTGGCGCTGTTCGACGTCGATCACTTCAAGGCGGTCAACGACGAGCACGGGCACCAGGTCGGCGACCAGGTCCTGCGCAGCGTCGCCCGTGCGCTCGCCGGCGATGTCCGGGGCGCCGACCTTGCGTCGCGCTACGGCGGCGAGGAGTTCGTCGTGCTGCTGCCGGGGGCCTCGGCCGACCGCGCGACCCACACCGCCGAGCGTCTCCGCCTCGCCGTCGCGGATGCGCCATCGCCGGTGGCCGTCACCATCAGCGCCGGCGTCGCGACCTTCCCGACCCACGCCGCGACGGGAGCGCAGCTCGTCGCGCTCGCCGATCACGCGCTGTACGAAGCGAAGCGAGGTGGTCGCAACCGCGTGGTGACGGCGGAACGGGACGGCGCGGACGTCCGCTCCTCCGACCGGACCGGGCTCGCGGCCGGAGCGGCGAGCGCGTCCCCACGACGGTGCGCCGGTTGACCGGCGCCGGCGCACGGAACCGGTAGCCTCCCGCGATGGCCGGACCGATCCTCTTCGTGAACCCCGGCTCGGGGCAGGACGACGCGACCGACGAGCTCATCGGTGCGGCCCGCAACAAGCAGGTCGAGGTGGTGGTCCTCGACGGCGACTTCGAAGCGCAGGTCGACGCGGCGTGCGCATCCGGACCGGAGGTCATCGGCGTGGCCGGGGGCGACGGCACGCTGGCGCTCGTCGCGCAGCGATGCCTCGATGCCGATGCACCGTTCGTGGTGATCCCGTTCGGCACCCGCAACCACTTCGCCCGTGACGTCGGTCTCGATCGCGACGACCCGATCGCAGCCCTGGACGCGTTCACCGATCCGGTCGAGCAGCGCATCGACGTCGCACAGGTGGGCACGGAGCGGATCTTCCTCAACAACGCCACGTTCGGCGTGTACGCGGAGGTCGTCGACGAGGACGACTACCGAGACGCGAAGGTCCGCACGAGCCTGCGCGTCGCGCGGGAGCTGCTGCGAGGCGAGCGCGATCCGGATCCCATCGCCGTCACCGCGCCCGACGGCACCCGCTACGAGGCACCGTTCGCCATCCTGATCGGCAACAACTGCTACGAGACTGCCTCGTTGCGGGGGCTCGGGCAGCGCAGCGAGCTCGACCGGGGCCAGCTGCAGGTGTGGGTGCTCGAGGCGGAGAACGCGCTCGATCTCGCCTCCGTCGCCGGGGCCACCCTGTCCTCGGGTCCCCAGCACCACCCGAACGTCGCGGTGTGGCTCACGCCCGAGCTGCACCTCGACGCCCAGACCGACGAGGTGAAGGCCGGGATCGATGGCGAGGCCACCACGCTGCGCGCGCCACTCGACGTGCGCGTGCTCCCGCGGGCCCTCGCCGTCCACCTCCCCCGGGCTGCGATCATCCAGATCTGAGCAATCGGGGCTGGTCAGCGGCCAAAAAACGTCCTCGACGCCATGCGGGCGGAATGAGCCCGGGGGGCCGTGGGTACATGACGATCGCGGATCGCACGTCGGCCCCTCCCGGTGTGCTCGAACCGCTCTGCGCCGGCCGCCTCCGGGCGACGGCGCACCTCGTGGCGGCCGCTGCGCTTCCGCAACGGCGCGGCGGCCGCCACCTATGGGCCATGGCGACCGAACCCGACCGGGCTTCCGGAACCTGGTGGGCCTCGCCCGGCGGACGGCCGGACCGGGAACCGAACACGCGGCGGTGCGGTCCGGGCGACGCCCGGACCGCACCTGCACCACCCTGCGGCGCTCCCCCGCGGGCACCACCCCGCAGGCATCGAGCGCCGCGCACCGAGGACCCTCTCCGCCGACCCTCCCCGCGCATCGTGCGCGCAGACCAGGCCATGGGGGACCCTCACCCCGACCGTCACCGGAGGTCGATGACCACCTCATCACCCCCCTGATGGACC
>CAYUOL010000029.1:12934-33834 GCA_964446345.1 uncultured Iamiaceae bacterium
TCACCCCGACCGTCACCGGAGGTCGATGACCACCTCATCACCCCCCTGATGGACCGCCTGATCGATCGGCTCCCCCAGGACCTCCGCCAGCGTCTGACCCCGCTCGTGGGCTCGGAGGAGCGCGGCGATCGCGGCGAGCGAGAAGCCGCGCTGCATCAGTCGACCGATGGTCTCGAGCCGCTGCAGGTGCCCATCGTCGTAGTAGCCGACGCGCCCCACCTTCCGCGGCGGGCCCAGCATCCCGATCGTCTGGTACGAGCGGATGGTCCGGGTCGTGATGCCCGCCCGCTCCCCGAGCTCCTCGATCGTCATCGACCCCGCCGCGACGGGGTGGGGTGGCGCCTTCATCGCCTCACACCGCCCCGCGGAAGGCCGACGCAGGATCGACGCGCAGCACCCGGCGCAAGGGGACCATGGCGGCCGGCACGCCGACGAGCACGGCGCCGAGCGTGGTGAGCAGCACCGAGCCGGGCTCGATCACCAGCAGCATCCCCGGCATCGCCTTCGAGACGCCGAAGGCCATGCCCAACGCCAGCAGCGTCGCGACCCCCATCGCCGCGACGATCGCCCACACCGCCTGGCTCACCACGGTCCTCGTCAGCTTGCCCGTGGTGGCGCCCAACGACTTGACGACGCCGTACTCCCGCAGCTTCGACGACGTCACCGTGGACAGCGTCAGCCCGACCAGCGCGAGCGCGATCAGGAAGCCGGCGGCGATCATCGTGCGGACCACGTCGGTGTAGAGGTCCTCGATCGTCCGGGCCTGCTCCCCGGAGAACTGCTGCCGGGTCTGCACCGTCGCCTCGGGAACTGCCGCGGCGATGCGGCCGGACAGCACCTCCGCGGAGACCGGGGGCTGCGCCCCGACGATCACGAAGTTGGTGCCCGGGCCGATCATCTGCGCGAACTGCCCGCTCGTGACGAACATCGTGGTGTTGCCCAGACCCGTGAGCCCGCGCACGAGTCCCGAGACCCGCAGCGGCGTGCCGAACACGGCGATCGTGTCCCCGATGCCGAGGTGCAGCTGACGGGCTCCCGCCGCGTCGAGCACCACCTCGCCGGGGCCGGGGAGCGCACCGGCGCTGAGCTCGCGGGGCCCGCCGTGGCCGCCCTCGGGATCGAACCCGAACAGGTAGCTGATCAGCCGACCCTCACCCGACCCGACGATGGTCGTCGTGTGGCGCAGCGACTCCGCCCACGACACGCCGGGCACCGCCCGCACGCGATCGAGGGCGTCGGCGGGCAGCTCCGTCGTCGACATCTGCAGCGTGCGAACGCCGCGCTGCGACACGAAGAGGTCGGCGGGCGACCCGTCGATGTAGGCGGTCTCCTGCTTGGTCATGCCGGCGAGCAGCCCGCTCATCAGCAGCACCATGAGCAGGCCGGCGCCGATCCCGAGCAGCGACAGCACCGCGCGCCGCCGGTCCTCGAAGAGGTTGCGACGCGCCAGTGGCACGGCGCGCCCGCTCGAGCGGTCGTCGGGTCCGTTGCCCATCGTCAGGCCCCCTTGAACGCGTGCGCCGGTTCCATCGCGGCGAGGTGGCGGGCGGGCACGAAGGTCGCGACCAGGCCCATGAGCACCGCGACCGCCAGCAGTCGTCCGAGGCTCGCGGAGCTGACGACGATGGCGAACTGCGGTCGTGTCGCCCGCAGGAAGGCCGCGCCGGCGGCGAAGAGCCCCAGCCCCACCACGAAGCCGACGAGCGCGAGCGAGACCGATTGCGCGGCGGCGAGCCGGAACAGGCGGGCGTTCGTGGACCCGAGCGCCTTGATGATGCCGTAGTCACGGCTGCGGTCAGTGATCGCCGAGTAGATGGCCAGCGCGATAACGAGCGTGCCGACCGACGCGGCCAACAGCACCATCGCGGTCAATGCCGTGCCGTAGGTCTGCCCCTTGAGCGCCAGGTCGCCCTGCTTGATCTGCTCCTGGGTGAGCACGTTGAGGCCCTGCGCCGCGAGGTTGGCCTCCGTGGCCTCGGGCCGGTTCGAACCGACCAGGAGGAAGCTGGTCGTGTCGGGCGCGTGCAGCAGCACGTCGGTGGCCTCGTGCGTCATGAAGACGAACGACGCCATGAACATGTCGGCGTCCTTCGCCACGCCGACGATGCGGAAGTGGGCCCCGACGACGTCGAGCGGATCCCCCACCTGGAGGCGCCCGCGACGCAGGAACTGCTCGCCGACCGCGACCTCGTCCGTTGCGCTCGGGGCGCGACCCTCAGCGAGCTCCCATGGCCCTCCGCGCTGCCCGGGCTGCCAACCGACCACGTAGGACGGGATCTTCGTGCCGCCCACCTCGGGCACGCTGAAGAACCCCCGGATCGGGCTGGTCCACGTCACGTCCGGGTCCGCCCGCACCTGGTCCATCGTCGCCTTCGGGAGCACGCTCGTGGAGCCGAGCAGGCTCGACGCGCCGGGCTGCGCGACGAACAGGGGCGCGCCGGCCTGCTCCTCGTACACCGTGATGCGGGCATCGATGCCGGCGGAGAGCCCGTCGAGCAGGAGCACGAGCATCAGGGCGAGCCCCACGCCGGCGATGCTGGCCGCGAATCGCCGGGGGCCCTCGGCCAGGATGCGCCGCGTCACGGGCACGTCACCGAAGCGCGCGCGGCCGTCGCCCGCGTTCGCGCGCGTCCCCGCCGTGGGAGCGCCTGGTCGTGACTTGCTCATCGGCTGCTGGACGCGAGCACGCGGTCCTTGATCTGCGCGACCTTGCCGAAGCGGCGCGTGCGGTGCTGGAACGCGGCGATCGACCGCTCGAGCTCGTCTCTCCCGAAGTCCGGCCACAGCACGTCGGTGAACACGAGCTCGCTGTACGCCAGCTCCCACAGGAGGAAGTTCGACAACCGGTGCTCGCCGGACGTGCGGATGACCAGGTCAGGATCCGGCATGTCCGGGGCGTACAGGTAGCGCTGCACCTGCTTCTCGTCGAGCGCGTCGCTCTTCACCCCGTCGTCGAGCATGCGGCGCATGGCGTCGACGAGCTCGGCGCGACCGCCGTAGTTGAACGCGATGGTCAACGTCAGTCCGGTGTTGCCCGCGGTGCGGGCGGTGGCGCGGGCCATCGCGGCGGTCAGGGCGTCGGGCACCCGCGGATCGGGCCGGCCCAGGAACCGCACGCGGATGTTGCGGGCGTGGAGCGCGTCGAGGTGCCGGAGCAGGATGGCCTCGTTGAGCTCCATGAGGAAGTCGACCTCGTCGTCGGGCCGGCTCCAGTTCTCGGTGGAGAACGCGTACACGGTGAGCCACCCGATGCCCAGGTCGCTCGCCGCGAACGCCGTCTCGATCATCGCCCCCTCGAGGGCGGCGTGGCCGTCCGAGCGGGTGAGCCCCCGCTGCTCGGCCCAGCGCCCGTTGCCGTCCATCACGCACGCCACGTGCTTCGGCCCCTTGGGCCCCGCCTTCGGGCCGCCTTTGGGGCCCACCTTGGTCGTTGCCTTGGCGCCCGGCGTGCCGGCGCGCTTCCCCGATCCCGGTGCCGGGCTCCCGGGCTGTGCCTTCCCCATCGCGTCTCCCCCTCGTCGCCGCTCGTTCCACGGTGCGGCGGTTGACTGCCATCCGTCGCTGTCAGTATTATTCCCTCACGGGTGAGTGAGTCAAGCGATGATTGCACCAGATGGTGGAACCGTCGCTCGAGGGGAGATGGGGCATGAGCGCGACACGTCCGCCGCTGGGACCACCGCACGGACCGGCGCCCCACGCGCGCCGGGCCGTGCCCGAGGGGTTCGCGTTCGGCGTGTCCGACTCGGGCTTCCAGTCCGAGGGCGGCTACAACGGCCCCGGCCAACCGGCCAACAACTGGGCGGTGTGGGAGCGAGAGGGGCGGGCGCGCCGGTCGGGCGCCGCCAACGAGTTCTGGACGCGCTACGACGAGCACTTCGACCGGGCGGTCGAGGCCGGGTGTGACACCTACCGCTTGGGCGTGGAGTGGACCCGGTGCGAACCGCACGAGGGTCAGGTCGACGAGCACGCGCTCGATCACTACGAGGCCATCGTGCGCTCCTGCGTGGACCACGGCCTCGAACCGGTGGTTGCGCTGCACCACTTCACGCACCCGGCGTGGTTGGGCGAGGACTTCTGGCTCGATCCGACCGCCCCCGAGCGCTTCGCCGCGTGGGTCGACCGCATCCACGAACGCCTGGCGCCGCACTGCTCGCGGTGGGTCACGATCAACGAGCCCAACGCCTGCGCGATCGGGAGCTACTTCATCGGGTACTTCCCGCCCGGCCAGAAGTTCCACGCCGGTGCCACCGGGCTCGCCCTCGACCACATGCTGACCGCGCACGTGCTCTCCTACGAGGTGATCCACGATCGCCAGCCCGAGGCCCAGGTCGGCTTCAGCACCTACGTGTTCTCGAACTACGACGTCGACGGGTTGCTGACCGACGTCCTGCGCGGTCGGTCTCGGGGCATCGATCGTCACGGGCTGCCCAGGTGGTTGGGAGCACGGCGCCGGCGCTACCACGCGGAGGTGCAAGCCTGCGTCCCGCGCTCGCGAGCGGCGACGCAGGCGGCGATGAACCTGACGCTGCGCGGGCTGCTCGACATCGAGAACGCGCTGTCGCGCACCGTCGATGCGGTCTACGCCAGCTCGTACGAGCAGTGCATCGACGTGACGCAGGTGAGCTTCTACGACCCTGACCTGTCGCGCTACGTGCGGATGCCCGGCCGCCTCACCACCGGGCTCCGCGGCGTCGAGCGCAGCTGGCGGCCCGACCCCAAGCACTGGGAGCAGGTGCCCAGCCCGGAGCAGCTCACGGCCTACCTCCGGGCCCGCTTCGAGCCCGGCGAGCCGATCTGGATCCTCGAGAACGGCCTGTGCAACGCGGTGCTCGAGGACACGGCGCTCCCCCGCGCCGACGGCTGGGACCGCCCCACCTACCTGCGCCACAACATCGCGGCGGTGGTCGCCGCGCTCGATGCCGGGCTCGACATCGCCTCGTACTTCTGCTGGACCCTGTTCGACAACTACCAGTGGGGCGAGTCCGACTCGTGCTTCGGGCTGTACGGGGTGAACCGCGAGAACGGCGTGAAGTTCCTCGACGTCGACTCGATGGGCAACGACAGCGGCGGCGCGCTCCGCAGGATCATCGACGGCGTGCGCATCGGTGACCGCTCGGTGCTCGACGCGCCGACCGCAGCCCGGGCCGCTACCACGGTCATGGCTCACCGCGACGAGCTCGACGTCGGCGTGACCGGCACCGAGGCCGCGTTCTTCGACCTGGACAAGACGGTCATCGACCGCGCGGCGATGGTGGCCTTCGGCAAGCCGTTGCTCGACGCCGGGCTCATCACGCGCCGCATGGTCGCGCTCAGCGTCTACCGCAACGTGGTGTTCGGCCGCTTCGGCGCCGACACGCAACGCATGGAGAAGCTGAAGGCCTACGCGATGGACGTCGTGCGCGGGTGGGACCAGGCGCAGCTGCGCGAGCTCATCGTGGCCAACCTCGACACGGCGATCCGGCCCATCGTGTTCGACCAGGCGCTCGCGTTGATCCACGCCCACAAGGCGGCGGGCCGACGGGTGTTCCTCGTGTCGGCGTCACCGACGGAGATCGTGCAACCCGTCGCCGCCATGCTCGGGATCGACGAGGTGATCGCCAGTCGCGTCGTGGTCGGCGAGGACGGTTGCTACACCGGCGAGGTCGAGCTCTGGAACCACGGCCCGGCGAAGCCCGCCGCCATCCTCGACGCGGCGACGACGTGGGATCTCGACCTCACCGGCTCGTACGCCTACTCCGACTCCGCCACCGACCTGCCCATGCTCGAGACCGTGGGCCACCCGGTGGCGGTCAACCCCGACAAGGCCCTCGCGATGATCGCCCGCGAGCGCGGCTGGCCGATGATGAAGTTCGTCGCCAACCCCAAGACCGCCGCCGAGGCGGCGAAGCGGAAGCGGCGCTGAGGTCGGCGGGTGTTCCCTCTCCTGTGAGTGAGTAGCACTCGCCACCGCGGCGAGTGCGCGGCGCCTGTGGCGGGAGGGCCCTCCGCTCTTGCGAGCGTTCTCCGGCGAACAGGTGCTGTCACGCAACACAAGGTCGCCGCAGAACGTGCATGCGACCGTGGATCGAGGCGCCGGGCGGTTCCGGGACGCGGCCCCGCATCGCCGCCGCCTCGAAGCTGCGGTTGCCGTTCGCGTCGGCGGTTCGCGCCGCGAGCCGCTACTTCGTCCGCAGCCGTTCGAGCGCCACGCTCGCCGGCGTGCGGCGGTCCGCTGCCAGCGCCTCCGGCGTGAGGCGCTCGCGCAGGCCGCGGGGCAGGGGGAAGTACTCCTCTTCCTCCGTCGTGCGCAGCGCCTCGGTGCCCTCGCTCGGCTGCAGCACCGCCACGACCTCCTCGACGAGGCGGGCGGGCACGGATGCGCCGGCGGTGACGCCGACGATGCCGTCGAGGTCGTCGGGCAGGTCGGCCGCCGTCTCGATGCGGATCACGCGCACGCCGCCCGACTCCCGGGCCACGCGCTCGAGCGCGTTCGTGTTCGACGACGACTTCGAGCCGATCACGATGACGGCATCGACCTGTTGCACGAGCTCCTTCAACGCGGTCTGGCGGTTGGTCGTGGCGAAGCAGAGGTCGCTGCGGCCCGGCATCCACACGTCGGCGAACCGGCGCTGCACCTCGTCCCGCACCTCGGCCCACTCGTCCATGCTCAGCGTCGTCTGGGCCAGGAACGCGACCGGTCGCTCGTCCTGCAGCGCCGCGACGTCGGCGGGCGTCTCGACGAGGTGCACCGCGTCCGGTGCGACCGCCATCGTGCCGACCGCCTCGTCGTGCCCGCTGTGGCCGACGTAGATCACGTCGTAGCCCTGCCCGGCCCGCTTCTTGACCTCGTGGTGCACCTTGGTCACCAGCGGGCAGGCGGCGTTGACCATCACCGAGGCGCGCTTGTTGGCCTCGTCGACGACCTCGGGCGCGGAGCCGTGGGCGGAGAGCATCACGGGTGCTCCCTCGGGTACCTCGCGGATGTCGTTCACGAAGACGACGCCGGCCTTGCGGAACTCGTCGACCACGGCGATGTTGTGGACGATGTCGTGGTAGCAGTACACGGGCGGCTCGAAGAGCTCGACCATCCACGCCAGCGACTTGATCGCCATCTCGACGCCGGCGCAGAAGCCGCGGGGCTCGGCGAGCACGACCTTGCGCACCTGCCCCGGAGGCAGCGCATCGGCCCCGTCGGCGCGGAGGTCGATCACGGGTCCGCCCAGGACCTCCGCCGCAGTTCCGCTCAGGGTCTCCGTCATCTCCGTGCGCCTTTCGTCATGAGGCGGTCCGAGCTCGGGCCGCGATGACCTCGCGAGCCCTCGCGCGGGCTCGGGTGTCGACGTCGATCACGGCATCGAGGTCACGCGCCTTGGTCCCGTCCCAGGCCTCGAGCACCTTCTCGAGCACCACCGGGATCTCGACCCAGCGGATCGTGCCGGCGAGGAACGCGGCGACCGCCTCCTCGTTGGCCGCGTTCATCCAGGCCGGAGCCGTCTCGCCGAGCCGGCCCGCGGCGTAGGCCAAGCCGAGGCACGGGAACGCCTGGTGATCCGGTGGCTCGAAGTCGAGCCGGCCCAGCTCCGCCCAGTCGATGCGACCGAACGGCGTGCCGATGCGATCGGGGAACGCGAGCGCGTACCCGATCGGCAGCCGCATGTCCGGGAGCGACAGCTGCGCGATGGTGGCGCCGTCGCTGAACTCGACCATCGAGTGGATGATCGACTGCGGGTGCACGACGACGTCGATCTCGTCGAACCCGATCCCGCACCCGGCGTCGCCGGCCGGGGTGCCGAACAGCTCGTGGGCCTCGATCACCTCGAGGCCCTTGTTCATCAGCGTCGACGAGTCGATCGTGATCTTCGGACCCATGCTCCACGTGGGGTGCGCCAGCGCATCCTCGATCTGCACGAGGGCGAGCGACTCGCGCGTCATCCCCCGGAAGGGCCCGCCGCTCGCCGTCAGCACGATGCGCCCGACCCGACCCGGGTGGTCGTTGGCCCGCAGGCACATGTGCACCGCGCAGTGCTCGGAGTCGACCGGGATCAGCTCGGCTCCCGGCGTGCGCCGGGCGCGCTGCACCACCGGGCCGGCCGCGATCAGCGACTCCTTGTTCGCGAGGGCGAGGCGCCGTCCGGCTTCGAGCGTCGCCAGCGTCACCGACAACCCGGCGAACCCGACGACGCCGTTGACGACGACGTCGGCGTCCTCCGCCAGGCTCGCGAGCGCGGCGGACCCGGCCCGGATCTCGCACGCCGGGAGCTGGGCCTCGAGGCGGTGGACGAGCGCAGCGTCGTCGTCGCTGACCGCCACGATCTTGGGTCGGGTCGCGCGGGCCTGCTCGATGAGCAGGTCGGCGTTGCGACCGGATGCGCCGAGCGCCACGAGCTCGTGGTCGAGCGGCTCCGCGGCGAGCACGTCGAGCGTCTGCGTGCCGATCGACCCGGTGGAGCCCGCGATGGCGACCCGCGCGGGTCGGGCGAGGGCGCTCACACCGGCCCCCGACGATCTCGGGAGCGACCAGGTCGTGGACCGACGCGGACGCACCCCGGTCTCCGCGCCGCGGTGCGATCGGCCATCAGTTGACCGCCACTGCCGTGCGACGCCGGATCGTCTCGATCCGCTGACCGGACTGGTTGGCGTCGGCGCCCTTGTCGTCGAGCAGCGCGCGGCGGTCGAGCTCGGCTTCGATCGCGGCACCGTCGTCGGCCCGGTCGAGGGCGCCGTCGATGCCGTCCTCGTTGATCGTCTTGGCCCACTGCACGAGCTGCTCCACCATCTCGTCTTCGGGCACGACGGCGACGACCTTGCCCTTGACGAACAGGTGCCCGCGCCCGCGCCCGGCGGCGATTCCCAGGTCGGCTTCGCGCGCCTCCCCCGGGCCGTTGACGACGCACCCCATCACGGCGACCTGGATCGGGATGTCGAGTGCCTCGAGCGCGTTGCGGGCGGCCTCGGCCACCGTGATCACGTCGACCTCGGCCCGGCCGCACGACGGGCAGGCGATGAGGTCGAGGCCGGTGCGCTCGCGCAGGCCGAGCGTCTCGAGCAGCTGCTTGCCCGCCTTCGCCTCTTCGATGGGGTCGGCGGTGAGCGAGTAGCGGATCGTGTCGCCGATGCCCTCGGCGAGCAGCGTGCCGATCCCGACGGTGGCCTTGAGCAGTCCTGCGGGCAACGGTCCCGCCTCGGTCACCCCGAGGTGCAGCGGGTGGTCGACCGTGTCGGCGAGCAGGCGGTAGGCCTCGATCATGAGCGGCACGTTCGATGCCTTCACCGAGATCTTGACGTCGTCGAAGTCGACCGCATGGAAGTGCTCGAGCTCGCGCTGAGCCGACTCGACCATCGCGCGCGCGGTGACCTGGTCGCCGTGCTTCGCGTACAGGCTCGGGTCGAGCGACCCGCCGTTCACCCCGATGCGGATGGGGATGCCGCGGTCCTTGCACTCCTTCGCGACGGTGCGGATGTGCTCGGGCTTGCGGATGTTGCCCGGGTTGAGCCGGAGGCAGTCCACCCCGGCATCGAGGGCGGCGAGGGCCATGCGGTGGTTGTGATGGATGTCGGCGACGATCGGCACCGGTGACCGCGGCACGATCTGCGCCAGCCCCTCCGCGGCCTCGATCTCGTTGCACGTGCAGCGCACGATGTCCGCGCCGGCACCGGCCACGGCGTAGATCTGCGCGAGCGTGGCCTCCACGTCGCGGGTCTTCGTGGTCGTCATCGTCTGGACGCTGATCGGGGCGCCGCCGCCGATCGCGACCTTGCCGACCTGCACCTGCCGCGTGGTTCGCCGTTCGATGCTCATGCCCGGCCCCTTCCGTGATCCGCTGGCCTGATGGTGCCGTCCTCGAGCCACAGCACGCGGTCGGCGATCTCGGTGAGCCGATCGTCGTGGGTGACGATGAGGCTCGTGCGCCCGTCCTCGTCGGCGAGGCGGCGCAGCAGCTGCCCGATGCTCTTGCCGTGGGTGGAGTCGAGGTTGGCGGTGGGCTCGTCCGCCAGCAGCAGCGGCGGGTCGTTGGCGAGTGCCCGGGCCACCGCCACGCGCTGCTTCTCGCCGCCGGAGAGCTGGTTGGGCCGGAAGCCCAGCCGGTGACCGAGCCCGACGCGCTCGAGGAGCTCCGCCGATCGGGCCGCGGCCCGACGCCCCTGCACGCCGGCCAGGTTGCAGGCGAGCTCGACGTTCTCCTGCGCGGTCAGCGCCGACAGCAGGTTGAAGTCCTGGAAGATGAAGCCGAGGTGCCGGGCGCGCACCTTGGGCAGCTGGCGCTCGGGAACGCTCGACACGGGGGTTCCTCCGATGACGACCGAACCCGCCGTGGGGCGCAGCATCGCGCCCAGCATGAGCAGCAGGGTCGTCTTGCCGCTGCCGGACGGACCCATGATCAGGACGACCTCGCCTTCGCGCACCTCGAAGTCGATGTCGCGAACGGCGGCGACGGCCAGGTCTCCCTCGCCGTAGGTCTTGCGCAGGCCCTGCACGACGATCGCCGGGCGGGTCGAGACCGGACGGGGCAGGTCCGGGCGCAGCGCCGTGGCGGGCACCGCCCACGCCGGTGCGGCGCGCTCCACTGGGGCCGCGCCCGGCGCGCTCGGCGGGCGCGCCGGCGGTGCCGGCGTGAGGTCGATGATGGCGTCGGACGCGCCGGCTTGGGGGGCCGAAGCGAAGCTGGACGGCGGCGGTGCCGAGAGGAACGGCGAGCGCAGCGGGGCCGACGCGCTCCCGCTGGGGCCCACGTCGTCCACGAGGAGGACCTCGGCGTCGACGACGGGGGTGCCGCGCAGGAAGGTCTCGAGCTGGTGCGGGCGACGACGGCCCGGACGCCCCGGCGCCGTCTGCGACATGGGGTGCGCCCCCCGTCCCCCGGAGGCGACCGCGCCCGCGGGGACGCGGTCGATCGGCCGGTTGCAGATGCGGCACGCGTGATCCGTCTCGGCCACCAACCCGCGGCACTTGCCGCAGTGCGAGTAGCTCATCGCGCCGCGCCCGCCGTCGCCGGGGACAGGATGCGCTCCTTCAGGGAGGCGATCTTGCCGAACCGGCGCGTGCGGCTCTGGTACTCCGCGATCGCGAGGGAGAGCTGCTCCTTGCCGAAGTCCGGCCACAGCACGTCGGTGAAGACGAGCTCGCTGTACGCCAGCTCCCAGAGGAGGAAGTTCGAGATGCGGTACTCGCCCGACGTGCGCACGACCAGATCCGGATCGGGCATCTCGGGGTTGTAGAGGTACTTCTGGACCGATTTCTCGTCGATGTCCTTGCTCGATGCGCCCGCGTCGATCATCCGCTTCATCGCATCGACGATCTCGGCGCGACCGCCGTAGTTGAACGCGATGGTCAGGGTCATCTTGCGGTTGTCCTTCGTCATCGCCGCCGCCCGATCCATCTCGCGCAGCAGGCGCCCCGGCACCCGCCAGTCGCGCCGGCCGAGGAACAGCACGCGGATCCCCTTCTCGTGCAGCTCGTCGATGTTGCGCACGAGGATCGACTCGTTGAGCTGCATGAGGTAGCGCACCTCGCTCACCGGCCGCTTCCAGTTCTCGGTCGAGAACGCGTAGACCGTCAGCCACTCGACCCCGAGGTCGAGGGCGGCGTACACGGTCTCGAGCATCGCCTTCTCGCCCGCCGAGTGGCCCTCGGTGCGCTTCAGGCCGCGCTGCTGGGCCCACCGGCCGTTGCCGTCCATGACGCACGCGATGTGCCGCGGCACGCGGGTCGGGTCCACGCCGTCGATCGTGAGGGTCATGAGAAGGCTCCTGCGGTGTGGAAGAGGTCGGCTCGGAGGTGCGAGGGGTTCGGGGACTGGACGAGCATCCGGACCTGCTCCGCGATGCCGTGGGGGCCGAGCCCGAGCTCGGCGAGGATCACGTCCGGGTTGCCGTGCGGGAGGAAGGCGATGGGCGTGCCCACGACCTGCACGCGGGGCGCGGACCCGGAGGGCAGGGACAGCTCGGCGAGCTGGTCCGCGACGGCGGCGCCGATGCCGCCCTCGCGGATGCCGTCCTCGATGGTGAGGACGTAGGGATGGCGAGCCGCGTCGAACAACATGGTGGGGTCGAGCGGCTTGATGCAGCGGGGATCCCACAGCGAGGCGAGGATGCCTTCGCGGGCGAGCAGGTCGACTGCCTCGTTGGCGGCCTCGATGGCCTTGCCCACGGCGATGATGCAGACGTGGTCCCCCTCGCGCAGCCGCCGCGCCCGGAGCCCCGCGCCCACCTCCTTGGGGCCCACCCGGCGGGGCAACGTCTTGGACCAGCGGATCGCCACCGGCCCGGGCTGCGGCCCTTTCGCGATCGAGACCGCCTCCTGCATCATCACGTCGAGCTCCTCGAGCGACGAGGGCGCCAGCATCGTGAGCCCCGGCACCTTGGACATCAGCGCCATGTCGAGCACCCCGTGGTGCGACGCCCCGTCGTCCCCGGTGATGCCGGCCCGGTCGAGGCAGAAGATCACGGGCAGGCCGTGGAGCCCGACGTCGTACATCACTTGGTCGATCGCTCGGGTCATGAACGTGGAGTAGACGGCGACGACGGGGATGAGGCCGTTCATGGCCATGCCGGCCGCCGCGGTCACCGCGTGCTGCTCGGCGATGCCGACGTCGAAGAAGCGATCGGGGAAGCGCTCGGCGAACGGCAGCAACCCGGTCGAGTCGGCCATCGCCGCGGTGATCGCGACCAACGTCGGGTGCGCCTCGCCGAGGCGGACCAGCGACTCGCTGAACTCGACGGTGTACGAACCGGGCTTGGCGACCGACGTGTCGTGGAGGCACTTGATGGGATCGTTCTCGGCAGGCTCGTACCCGCGCCCCTTCTGCGTGAGGACGTGCACCACGACGGGACCCGGGGTGTCGGCCGCCGCGCGCAGTGCCCGCTCGAGGCTCGGGATGTCGTGGCCGTCGACGGGACCCGTGTAGTGGACGCCGAGGGTCTCGAAGAACTCGGGCGGCTCGTGTGCGCCGTCCCGCAGTGCGTGGCGGGCCGCATCGATGACCCGCTCGACCTGACCGTGCATCGTCGCCAGGCCCTTCTGCACCCCGGCCTTGTGCAGGGAGAGCTTGTGCGTGTCGGGCAAGAGGCGCCGCAGCCCCTCGCCGAGCCGCGAGGCGGTCGGGGCGTACGAGCGACCGTTGTCGTTGAGCACGATCACGCAATCGCTGCCCGAGTGGCCCAGGTTGTTCAGGCCCTCGAACGCCATCCCCCCGGTCATCGACCCGTCGCCGATCACCGCGACGATCTGGCGCGTGCGGTGGTCGGGATCGGACGAACGGGCCAGCGCCTCGGCGGTCGCCAAGCCGTGGGCGTAGCTCAGGATCGTCGAGGCGTGGCTGTTCTCGACCCAGTCGTGCTCGCTCTCGGCCCGGCTCGGGTAGCCGGACATGCCGCCGGGCTGGCGGAGCTGGGCGAACCCGTCGCGGCGACCCGTGACCAGCTTGTGCGCGTAGGCCAGGTGGCCGGTGTCCCACAGCAGGATGTCGTGAGGCGACTCGAACACCCGGTGCAGGGCGAGCGTCAGCTCGACGGCGCCCAGGTTCGATCCGAGGTGGCCGCCGAACGTCGTGACCGAGTCGATGACCACGTCACGGATCTCGCGGGCGAGCTCGTCGAGCTCGTCGTAGCTCAGCGCCTGGAGGTCGGCCGGCGCGGCGACGCCGTCGAGCACGGGCGTCGCCCCCGACGCGGTGGCCGGTGCGCGGCGCGCCGTGACCGCTCCACCCGATGTCGGTGCGCCCGGTTTCGCGATCCCCGGTCTTGCGGTCCCCGGCTTCGGTGCCCCCGGTTTCGGTGACTGTTGCACCCCGTGCCTCCCCTCGTCCTGCGTGCACGCTGCACGCGCTCCACCTCATCGGCCGGCGACCCGTCCCGCAGGTCTCGTCCACCAGCGGTGGTGACCGACCGCGCCCCGACCAGGTGAGCAGTGAGACTATTATTCACTCACGGGTGAGTGAGTCAAGGGCGAAGTTGCGGAAAATCCCTGGACATCAGGGATTGCACTCGGGCCCGCGGCGCGATTTACTCACTGAAGCGATACTTGCGCTCGTGATCGGTTGGGGAACCAGCGACGCGCAAGCCACGTGGACCGCCCCGGCGGCCGCGAAGGCACGGCGGCACGGTGTCCCCCGCATCGGCCCCACGAGCAGAGGCAAGGTGGACGATGGTCGGGAGTGAGGCAGTCGAGCCCGCGGAGGCCGCCGAGCCACGTGTGCGCATGGACCCGAAGGCGCGCAAGCAGCTGCTGCTCGCGACCGCGCGCGAGGTGTTCGCCGAGAAGGGCTACGCCGCCAGCGGGCTCGCGGAGATCGCCGAGCGCGGCGGCGTCAACAAGCGGCTCCTCTACTACTACTTCCCGGAAGGCCGCTCCGAGCTGTTCACGGCGGTCATGGGCGAGGTCATGGCCGAGCTCACCGCCGCGATCCACAAGGCCGTGTCGGGTCCCGTCAACACGGCTCGGCGCATCGAGCGACTCGTGAAGACGCTCATCGAGTTCTTCGAGCAGCAGCCCGACGCGTTCAACATCCTCTTCCGGGACCCGTTCGGGGTGCGCGAGGAGGACATCGTGCTCGAGGCGGTCGGGGTCCAGGTGGAGCTGGCCAAGGAGTTCTCCACGTTGCTCGCCCCCTCGGGCATCCCCACCTCGACGCTGCTCGCGGTCGCGTTCGGCACCGTGTCCTACGTGATGAAGGTCATCGAGATGGAGGTCGGCGGTGAGATCAGCTCCGACGACGCCCTCGATGCCTGCATGACCTGCATCCTCGGCGTGATGACCCAGATCGGGATGCAGCAGGGCTGAGCGGCCGCACGGCACGGCGGGGCCGGGCGGAGGGTCACTCGCTCGAGCCGACGACGAGGTGCAAGCGCCGTCCCGGTGGACGCGGGTCTCGCGGCGCCCGGGCGGTCAGGTCGATGTCGATGTCGGCGTCGGCGTCGGCGTCGTCGCAGGCGCGCAGATCGATGATCGGCGGCGCGGGCGCACGACGCGCCCGATCGACCCACTCGGTCTGGCAGCTCGGCCCGCCACGCTCGGGAACCGGTCGCTCCCCCAGGCGCGCCACGACGAGCGTGCCGCGCCCGCGTGCGCTGGTGACGGCGACCACGCCGCCGTGAAACGCCGCGAACGAACGCATCGAGGCGATGCCGGTCTCGACGACCGCGTCCGGATCGAAGCCGATCCCGTCGTCGCGGACGGTCACCTCGATCACGTCGTCCTCGTCTCGCAGATGCACCCCGATCTCGAGGCGCGTCGCATGGGCGTGGCGCCACACGTTGCGGATCGCCTCTTGCACGATCCGCAGCACCACCGTCTCCGTCGCCCAGTCGAGCACCAGGTCGGGGTCGACATCGATCGACAGCTCGGGCACACCGCGGTCGCCGTACAGGCTGTCGACGAACGCCCGGAGCGGGGGACCGAGCGGCGCCGCGCCCGACGCACTGCCCGCGGATGTCTCGATCGGCCGGATGGCGAGCATCAGCTCGCGCAGGGTCTCGGCCTGGCGGTTGAGATCGTCGCGCAACCGGGAAGAGGGCCCGATCGGCAGCGCCGCCGCCGGGCGCGTGCCGTGGGCTCCCATGAACGAGACGAAGGCGGCGTACGACGACACGGCCTGCTCGTGCAGTTGCGCCGCCACGCGGTGCCGATCGGCCTCCGCCCCTTGCATCACAGCAGCGAGCAGCAGGCGGCGCTCGTCGGCCACGTGCTCGACTTGGGCGTAGAGCCGCTTCGTCTCCTTGATCGTCAGGAGGTGGCGCAGCGTGCTCAGACCGAACAGCAGCGCGACGACGGCCATCGTGAACGGCACCGCCCACCGCACTTGGTCGCGCAAGAGGTAGGTCTCGAGCCCGAGGACGGGCAGCACCACGATCGTCGCCAGGACGACCACGCCGGCGCCGCGGACCTGCTGCTGGAGCGGAAGGCGGTCCAGGCCGACCGAGCCGGTCTTGGGCAGGTGGAGCGGCACGAGCAGCACGAGCCCGAGGCACAGCGCGTGCAGCCCGATGACGGGGCCGAACGGCAGCGTGAAGTCGGAGACGCCCTGGGCCACCTGCAGGCAGGAGCAGATCACCCCGACGATCGCCAAGGCGATGCCGATCCCCTCCACGCGGCGGTTGCCACGGTCCAAGCGGGCGAACAGCGAGATCGACAGCCAGATGCTCGACACCATCCCGGCCGCGGCGAGCGCCGCGGGCACGGCGAACCACGCGGCACGGGACGTCACGATGCGGTCCCCGAAGACCAGCGCGACCGGCGCGGCGACGAGCAGCATCAACATGCGGTCCTCGATCACGTCGATCGACAGCGCCCGGGCCCCCGAGCGGGCTCGGATCATCATCATGATCGCGGTGCCGTAGACGACGGTGCCGGCGACGACGGCGATCGAGCCGCCTTGCCGGAGCAGTTGCCAGTCGGTCACCACCAGCACGAGGATCGATGCGCCGATGAGCGCGGTGAACACCAGGCCGAGGAACCACACGCGCCACATGGGGCGGTCCGCAGCGGGCGCCCGTGTCGACGCCAGCCACGTCACGGCGAAGGCGGGCAGCGTGTAGAGGGCGCCGGCGAGCACGAAGCCCAGCAGGTAGGCGCGCTCCCCGTGCGCGAACGACGCCAGGACGGCCACCAGGGGCACGGTCGCCACGACGTAGACGGTGCCGATCCGTCGCAGCCGATCCGAGAACACGCCATCCGATGCGGAGCCGGGGGCCATCGCGGCCGCCGCTCGCCGGCAGAGCTGATGTGCGGTCGCCAAGGCTCGGTCCGTCCCTTCCCCTGGCCAGGTGCGACGGATGTCACCCTGGCGTGGGACGGATGATGCCATCGGTTGATGGCACGGTCAAGGGATGTTGCCAGTTTCCACTGTCCTAGTGAGAAGTGTCAGAAACGTCCCTGTTCACCGCTGGATCAGGTGGGGTGCGTCAACCCGGGCACCTCGACCTGGCAGGTGGGACCCGCGCACGTGTCGAGGGTCTTCAGCGCCGCGGCCAACTTGGCGCGGTTGTCCGCGTACCGCGGGTCGTCGGCGAGGTTCTGCATCTGGGCGGCGTCGGTGGTCAGGTCGAAGAGCTCGACGAACCCGTCGGTCCACTCGGTGTACTGGAAGCCGCCCGTGTGCACGCCACGGAAGCGCGGCACGGGGTAGTTGGCGAACTGGAACGGCTTGTCCTCGTTGTACTGACTCGCCTCGATGAGGACGGCCCGATCGATCCACGCGTCCGGGCCGGACGCGACGGGGAGCAGCGACTGGCCGTCCATGACGCGACCCGCTTTGGCCCCCGCCGCCTGCACCAGCGTGGGCACGATGTCGATGTTGGCGACCTGGCCGTTCGCCACCACGCCCTTGGGGAAGCCCGGGCCGGAGATGATCAGCGGCACGCGGATCGACTCCTCGTAGGGCTCCCACTTCATGTTCACCATGCCGTGGTTCCCCCAGGCGAGGCCGTTGTCGGACATGAAGACGATGATCGTGTTCTGCAGCTGGCCGCTCGCCTCGAGCTCGTTGACGAACCGCTCCACGGCGTCGTCGATCGACAGCAGCGAGTTGACGTAGTCGCGGTAGCTCTCGTCGATGAGCTGCGCGTAGCCCTCCTTCGCCCCCGTCGCCATGCGCTGCACCCCGACCATGTCCTTGAGGTCCTTCTGGATCTCGTTCTTCTCCGGCAGGAAGTTGGGCGGCCTGGGCGCCTGGACGCCCTCGTTGGCGTTCTCGTACTTCGGCGCGGCGACCGGCCCGAGCTTCTTCGAGTCGGTGCGGCCGCGGCCCGAGTGCGGAGCGGTGGGCCAGTAGTCGAGGAAGAAGGGCTTACCCGTCGCGGACATGTCCTTGAGCGAGCTCACCGCCTGCTCGGTGAACACGTCGGTCAGGTAGTCCTCGTCCTTCTCGCCGTAGGTGCGGGACGTGCCGTTGTCCGAGACGGTGAAGTCGTAGTACGGGTACGACTCGGTCGCCTCGTCCAGGACCGTGAACCAGTTGTCCCAGCCCTTGGGGATCTGCTTGGCCTTGGCCTTGTTGTAGTTGTTCATGTACTTGCCGACGTGCGACGTCGTGTACCCCGCGGCCTTCAGCCAGGGGGCCAGCGAGTTGTCCGCTCGTTCGAAGTGGTTGTAGCCCCCGAGCTTGCCGCCGTTGTCCCACACGCCGTGGTTGTGCGCGTACTGCCCGGTCAGCAGCGTCGCCCGCGACGGGCAGCACAACGACAGGCTGATGACGGTGTTCGCGTACGTGACCCCGCGGTCGGCCAGCAGCCGCTTGGTCTTCGGCATGTACGCCATGCTCGACATGTCCTGATCGTCGGTCAGGATGCGCACGATGTTGGGCGCGCGCCCTTGCGGCATGGGCGCGACGTCCCTCCACTTGGCCGCAGCGTCCTCCGGCGCACTGGTGGAGCAGGCGGTCATCGCCACGAGCACGCCGATCACCAGGAGCACCGCGCTCGTTCGCCTCGCACTCGACTTGTTCATGCGACAGGAGCTCTCCCGGCCGGGTTCGCGACGGGCAAGGCCCGCCCGGTCTGGTGCCCCTCCCCGGGGCCACGGCACCCTAGCGAACGCCCGGACCCGGATCGCGTCGCCCCCGCGTCTGCCGCACGCGGCACGGCCCGGCTGCGGGCCGCGCCCGCATCAGACCCGTGCTGACCAGGGCGAAAGCTGCTCGAGCGGCTCCGTGCTCTGGTACAGATGGCGACGTGACGACCGCCGATGTCCCACCGGCCGCGTCGACGAGCGCAGGGTCGGTGCTGGCCGTGCACCTCTCCGAGACGCATGCCTTCCGCAAGAGCAGCCGACTCGGGGTGACGCTGCTGGCGGGCCGGGGGGTCGAGGGCGACACCCACGCCGGGGCCACGGTCCAGCACCGCTCGCGCGTCGCCCGGAACCCGGGCCAGCCGAACCTGCGCCAAGTCCACCTGATCCACCACGAGCTGCACCACGAGCTGGTGGCCGCGGGGTACCCGGTCGGGCCCGGCGACCTCGGCGAGAACATCACGACGACCGGCCTCGACCTCCTCGCCCTCCCCACGAACGCGCTGCTGCACATCGGGAGCACGGCGATCGTGCGCGTCACGGGGCTGCGCAACCCCTGCACCCAGCTCGACCGCCTCCATCCCGGGCTCATGGCGGCGTGCCTCGACCGGGACGAGGACGGCAACCTCGTGCGCAAGGCCGGGATCATGGGGGTCGTCGTCACCTCCGGAGTCGTCGTCGCCGGCGACGCGATCCGCGTGGAGCCGCCGCCCGGGGCCCCGGTGCCGCTGGCCCCCGTCTGATCCAGCCCACGCACCGCGGGCGTGAGGGGCGGGGCGACGTCCGGCCTCGCCCAGCCGGCGAGGAGCGGCCGTGCCACACTCGGGGCGTGGCATCGGGGCACGCGCGCAGACGGGGGTCCTGCGTCGCGTCCGCGCTCGTGGTCGGGGCGCTCCTGGCCATCACCCCGACCTCGGCTCCCCGTGCCGGTGCGGCCCCGCCGCGGAGCGCAGCCGTCGCGGGTCCGAGCTCGGAGGAGCTCCGGGCGCGCGTGGTCGAGCACCGGGCGGCGCTCGCGCAGCTCGACGCCGACCTCGAAGGCGCACGGCAGGCCGGCATCGAGCTCGACGCCCGTCGGGTCGAGCTCGGGCGGGCGTTGGAGCGGGCCGACGTCGAGTTGCAGAGCGCCCGGTCAGAGCTGTCTCGATTCGCGGTCTCGGCGTACGTGCACGGCCAGGTGAAGGAGGGTGACCTGACCGTCGCTCTGCTCACCACGGACGTGGGTGACCTCGACATCGAGGGCCAGCGCGTGTTGGCGACGACCGTGCACAGAACCTTGGTCGGCCGCGCGCGAGATGCGACGAGCCGCGTCGACGGCCTCGTGGCGGAGAGCGCCCAGCGCGACGCCGACCGCGCCGAGCTCGACCGGCGCCTGGCCGCGCTCACGACCGAGCACGACGCCGTGGCCGCGCAGCTCGCCGCCGCCGAGGTCGATGCCGAGCGCACCCGCCTCGCGGAGGAGGCCGAAGCCGCCGAGCAGCGCCGGCGAGCCGAGGAGGAGGCCCGTCGCGCCGAGCGGATCGCACAGGAGCAGGTGCTGCGGGCGTCCACCCCGCGCCCCACCTCGGTGCGCAGCGGTGTCGTGCCGTCGCCGACCGTCCGGGCGAACATCGTCGCGCTGCTCGGCGGCGAGGTGCCCCGCGTCGCGCTCGATGCCTACTACCGGGCCGCGGTGCTCACGAACGCAGCCATGCCGGGCTGTGCCATCGACTGGGCGCTCATCGGCGCGATCGGGCGAGTCGAGACCGACCACGGCCGCTTCGGCGGCACCGTCGTCGCCCCCGACGGGTCGACGTCGCCCACGATCCTCGGCATCGCGCTCGACGGCCGCAACGGCACCGCCCGCATCGCCGACACCGACAACGGCACGCTCGACGGCGACCCCGTCGCTGATCGAGCCGTCGGCCCGATGCAGTTCATCCCCGGCACGTGGCGGGCCTTCGCCACCGACGGCAACGGCGATGGCGTCCGTGACCCGCACAACCTCTACGACGCCGCGGCGGCCACCGGCCGGTACCTGTGCTCGACCTCGGGCGGCCCCATCTCCGTGGCCGAGAACGCCTCCCGCGCGGTCTACGCCTACAACCGATCCGTCGAGTACAACGTCCAGGTCCTGACGCTGGCCGATCATTACCGCCGCACGATCGACCCCTCGCTGCCACCCCCGACCGCACCGCCGACGATCCCCCCGGATCCGGGCAACCTGCCCCCGCCGGCGTCGCCCCCGGTCGATCCCGTCCCGCCGCCGCCCGATCCGACGCCGTCGACCACCACGACGACGGCACCGGCGGCCACCACCTCGACCAGCACCACCTCACCGCCCTGATCCGACGGGAGACGCAGCACCGCGCCACGTCGAGGTCGACGTGGCGCTGTGACGTAGGCGCGTCTGGTGCGCCGGTCGGCGCTTCGTGTCGGG
>CAYUOL010000030.1:0-33632 GCA_964446345.1 uncultured Iamiaceae bacterium
GACACGAGCGGACGGGCGACCGTCGAGGTCACCGCCGGCGACCAGGTCGAGCAGTTCGAGCTCATCGCCGAGATCACGATCGTGGGGAACCCGGGCACGCCGCCGCAACGGGTGACCGGACGGCTCGACCTGCGCGTGGATCCGGTGCCGCGGCTGCTCTACCGCTGGGAGCAGGTCACCGACACGTGGAGCGTGCACCAGTGGGGGAACCGCATCGGCGACCCCGGCGAGCCCGAGTGGACCGCGGACCTCACGTCGAACGCCCCCGTCGTCATCGGGCGCACCGGCCACCTCAGCCCGGTCGGTGGTCGCGACGACGCGGCGGCGACCGTGCGCATCACCGAGACCGCCGATCCGACCACCATCGACTACCACGTGAAGGTCAGCGACGGTCTCGCGCGTGACACGGTGATCGGGGTGCCGACTGCCAACCGCCGGACCGTCGGGGTGCCCCTCGACGGGGTGGTCGCCGACGGCCTCAACCCGGACGGCTCGGGGAAGGACCCGCAGGTGCTGGTCGGCACGGTGTTCGACGTCCAGGAGGACAAGATCACCCTCCACCGACCCGGCGACATCGGTGGCGGCGTCTTCTACGAGTACGACGCGGACCCGACGGTCGACTGCTCGGGCCCCCGTCCCTGCACCCGCGGCTTCGAGCTCGACCAGGTCATGCTGTACGAGCGCGAGCAGGGATCGGCCTTCGCGTACGGCCCGGACCCCTCGCGTCCCCTCGAGATCCACCGCGGCCCGGACGGTCGGTGGGACACGTATCGCTGGTGCTCCGCCCCCGCCGACTTCGCGTTCCGGCCCGTGCGCTTCGGCCGCATCCTGAACCAGGACGGCACCGCGCACTCGAAGTTCCGGTTCGTCGCGACGATCACCACCGATCCCAACGCCAAGGCCGAGGACCTCCAGCTGCCCACGAGCTGCGCCGATCCGCAACCGCCGGTCGCCGCGATCGGGCGGGGCTTCGTGGATGCGAAGGAAGGACAGGTCGTGCGGTTCCTCGACGCCTCGAGCGACCCGGACTTCGACATCCGGTCCTGGGCGTGGGACCTGGGTGACGGCACGACGTCGACCGAGCAGAACGTCGACCACCGCTACGCCGACGACGGCACGTACCACGTCACCTTGACCGTCACGGACGCCACCGGGGCCAGCAGCACCCACGAGATCGATGTGACCGTGGTGAACGTCGCGCCGACCGTCAGCGCGGACGCGGCATCGGCGGCATCCGGTGTCGCCCCTGTCATCCCGTTGCGGCTGTACGACCCGGGCGAGCGCGACCAGGAGGCGCTCACCGTGGACCTCTCCTGGAACGAACCGGGCATGCCGGTGTACCCGACGCGCACGATGGCCGGCGGCGCCTACCAGTACAACCCTGGGGTCCTGCCCGACGGCGAGCATCGCTTGACGATCACCGTCACCGACAAGGACCGGGCCGTCGCCACCACCACCGTGGCGGTCTCCATCGGCGTGCCCCCGCCGGGGACGGTCGACCCCGACCCGGACATCGAGACCGATGCGGCGCCCGGTTGTGACTTCGGCGTGAAGCTCGACATCGACGAGATCAACTTCGTGGCGCTCGCCAGCGGCTACCGCATCGACAACGGGCGGGCCCGGACGTACCCCTCGCCGAGGCTGACCGCCGCCGCCGAAGCGCACGCCGCGTTCCTGCGCGACAACGACCTGTTCCAGCACGAGGGCGCAGGAGGATCGACGCCGCTGGATCGCGCCCGCGCGGCGGGCTACCCGGGGGCGATCGGTGAGAACCTCTCGTACGCGCGGACCGCACGCGACACCCTCGTCGCGTGGCAGGTGTCCGACGTGCACAACGACAACCTGCTCGACCCGCGCTGGCGCGCCGTCGGGGTCGCCCGCGTCGACACCGCCACGCACGGCCCGCTCTGGGTCGCGGTCTTCGGGGATCGGATCGACTGCCCGACCGTCCCACCGGATCTCGGCGGCGCGGCGTCGGCGGCGGGCCCCGTCCCGACCGGCTCGGTGGTGGCGCACCCGACGCAGGTCGAGGCGTGGCCCCCGGACGGTCCTGACGGCGCAGCGCCACCGACGGTGACGCCGGTGCTGGACGCGCCGTTCGCCGCTGCCGCGCCGAGGGGCGGAGCGACCTTGGGCCCGGGCAATCCTCCGGTGCCGGTCACGGCGTTCACCGTCGCCGACCGCACCCCGACCACCGGACAAGCCGTGGACGTGAGCAACCGATCCACCGCTGCGGGCGCGCTCGACCTCGGCGATGGTCGGCCGCCGATCCCGCTCGCCGTCGCGGCGTCGTTCGCGGCCGTGTACCTCGACCCCGGGATCTTCCGTGTCGAGCTCGCAGCCGGAGGGCGCGAAGCGGGCATCCCGGTCGACGTCGGGGGAGCGGGGCAACCGCCCAGCGTCGAGTACCGCGGGCCGGCCCGCGCGGCGGCGGGCGCGCGGGTGACGCTCTCCGCAGCGGTGCGGAGCGCCGCCGGCACCGCGATCGATGGGCGGCCCGTGCGGTTCCTCCTCGGGGGTCGCCAGCTGGACGCCACCACGGCGGCCGGAGGGATCGCGAGCGTGGCCACCCGGCTCGACCTGGCGCCTGCGTCGTACACGATCACGGTCGAGGTGCCGGCCGTCGCCGGCGGTGCGGCGGCCAGCGCGACGGCGCCCTTCGAGGTCACCGCGAACGGCGCGCCGGTCGTGCAGCTCAACGGACCGTACGACGTGTTGGTGAACGCCCCGCTGCTGCCTGACCTGACAGGGACGTTCGATCCGGATGGCGAGCCCCTGAATGCGATCACCTGGGACCTCGACGAGGACGGCCAGTTCGACGACCACACGGGCACCGGTCCCATCGATGGCGGCACGGTCTCGGCCACGATCTGCGGCAGCACGTGCAGGCCGGAGGTCGAGGAGACGATCGCCGTGCGCGTGGTCGACATCGCCGGTGGCGAAGGGGAGGGCACGGCGGTGGTGCGCTTCCGGCGCGACTTCGGCGTCTCGGTGACCCCGGCCTCCGCCACGGTGAACCCGGGTGGCTCGATCAGCTTCCAGGTCACCGTCGCGACGACGAGCGGCTTCGCCGACCCCGTGGCGCTCAGCATCCCGTCACCGCCCGCCGGGGTCAGCGCCTCGTTCATCCCGCCGACGGTGACCCCCAACGGCACGTCGGTCCTGACGCTGACCGCGGCACCGGGGGCACCCGCGTCCAACGGCAGCCTCGTGGTGCGCGGCACGAGCGGCCCGACCACCCACGACGCGACGAGCTCGATCGACGTCGAGTTCGGCCTCGTGCCCGAGTGCTTCGGCTCGCTCGACGTCTTCGTGACGGACCAGGAGACGGGGGCCCCGATCGCCGGGGTCACCGCGCTGCTCGCCGACGCGCCGTCCGACGCGACCGGCCGCCTGCACCTCGACCGGATCCGCCTCGGCCCGGGCAACGCGCCGGTCACCGCCCGCCACTCGTTCGCCGCGCCGGGGTACTGGGGCGTCACGGGCGAAGCGCTCGCGGCGTGCGGCGTGCCGGGCGAGCTCCACGTGACGATGCTGCGCGCCCAATCGGCGTCGGTCCGGGGACGAGTCGTCCTCGGCATCGCCGACCCGCTCGACCAGTCGTCATCGCGCGCCATCACGCCGACCGACACGCCGCTGCCGGGTGCTGTCGTGCGCTCGGCCGGCCCCGACGCCGTGGCCGGCGCGGACGGCCGCTTCACCGCGACCGGCATCGCCCTCGAACCCGGAACCAACGCACCCGTCGACGCCGGCTTCCGCGCGGACCTCGAGGGCTACTGGACGCGCACCGCCTCGATGCGCGTCGGCGCGGACCCCAACCCCGAGCTGGTGCTGGCCCTCGTCGCCCGCTGCTCGGCATCGGCGGACGTGCGCGTGCTGGACGACACCACCGGGCTCCCCATCGTGGGCGCCACGGTCTCGATCACGTCGAGCAACGGGCTCGTGAACGGGACGACCGGCGCCGGTGGTCGCATCCGGCTGGACGGGATCGGGCTCGGGCCGCAGAACTCGTCGACCTTCGTCAGCGTGGCCGCGTTCGCCACGTTCGGCGGCACCCGCGTCGACGGGGGCGGGTCGGCGGTGGTGGGGGCGTGCGGCGCGACGGCCGTCGTCGACGTGCGGCTGCACCGGCCCATCGAGCGCAGGGGCTCGATCGCGGGGCGCATCACCGACGCGGTCACGGGCCAGCCCATCGCGAACGTGACGGTGTCGTCCTCGTTCGGGGGCGCCACGACCGACGCCGACGGCCGCTACCGGATCGACAACGTGCTCATCGGCTTCGACGACCAACGCACCGCGTCGGCGCTCTTCCTGGTGTCGCCGCCGGGCAACGGGTGGCTCAGCACCAGCGCCACGGTCGAGCTGCGCGCAGGCGAGACGGTGACGCAGGACTACGCGCTGGTCCCTCGGCAGTTCGGCGCTGTGAGGGTGACGGTGCGCGACGCGATGACGGGCGAGCCGCTGCCCGGGGTCAACGTCCAAACCGGTGGCACCACGCAGCTGACGGACGCGAACGGCCAGCACCTGTTCGCGCCGCTGCAGCTCAACGGCAACGCGCCGACCGACTTCGGGTTCTTCGCGACCCTCGACGGCTACTGGAACGCCAGCGCGTCGGTGCGGGTCGGGCCGGGGGAGACGAAGGAGGTCGAGATCACGCTGCTGCGCGTGTGCGCGAGCGCGCGGGTCAGCGGCCGCGTGTTCAACGCCGACACCGGCGCACCGCTGGACGGGGCGACGATCACGGATGGTCAGGGCGCCTTCGTGTTCTCGGGGGCCGACGGCCGGTTCACGATGGGCAACATCCGGGTCGTGAACAACCAGCCGTTCAGCCTGGCCCTGATCGCGTCGAAGGTCGGCTTCCTGACGGCTCGCCGCACGGTCACGATCTTCTGCGGGGCTGAGCTCACGGTCGACTTCGGGCAGACGCAGAGCGGCACGGCGACGCTGTCGGGCATCGTGCGGCGGGCCGCGAGCGGCGATCCCGTCGCAGGCGCGCAGGTCGGCACCGAGTGGGGAGCTTTGACGACGACCGCGGCCGACGGGTCGTACCGGTTCGAGGGCGTGCCCGTCGACGGTGGGGCCGAGCGCACGTGGAACGTCGATGTCCTGCCTCCGGCCCGCAGCGGGCTGGCCGGCCAGCGGCAGGCCGCGACCGTGCGCGTGAACGAGAGCACCACGTTGGACTTCGCGCTCGTCGCGCCAACCAACCGGCGGCCCGAGGTGGCGCCGATCACCCAGGAGGTGGCGCCGACCGCGACGCTCGTGCCCGTCACCCTCGTCGGTCGCGACCCCGACGGCGATCCACTGTCGTTCCGGGTGTTCTCGGCACAGGGCGGTTCGTTCGGGGCCGTCAGCTCGCTGGGGTCGCTCAACTTCCTCATGGACGCCGGCGCCCGCGAGGCGCGCTTCTCGTACGTGGCGTCGGACGGGCAGCTCGATTCGGTGCCGGCCGAGGTGGTCCTGACCCGGGGCGTCCCCGTGAACCAGCCGCCGGTCGCGGCGATCGCGGCGGTCGGACCGGTGGACGAAGGGGTCGCCGTCGTGCTGGACGCCTCCGGCTCGTCGGACCCGGACGGATCGATCGCCCTCTTCGAGTGGGACCTCGACGGAGACGGGTCCTACGACGACGCCACCGGGGCCACGGCGTCGTGGACCTTCCCTGACGACGGCCCGTCCGCCGTCGGTGTGCGCGTGCGCGACGGCGCCGGGGCGACGGGTGTCGCGGCGCGGACGATCGACGTGCGCAACGTCGCGCCGGCGGTCGACGCCGGCGGACCCACCAGCCTGGGAACCGATCGTCGCCTGCTGCGCGTCGTCGGGTTCACCGACGTGCCGGCGGATCGCTGGACGGCCTCGGTCGACTGGGGCGAGGGCACCCCGGCGGATCCGGTGGTCGTGCGCGGGACATCCGTCGACCTCGACCACACCTTCGCCGCGCCGGGGGCGCACCGCGTCGTGGTCGAGGTGTGCGACGACGACGGCGGGTGCGGCACCGGTGCGTTCGACGTGACCGTGCCGTCGCCGACCAACGTCGCGCCCACCGCCGAGATCGAGTCGATCGACGAAGTCGCAGAGGGCACGCCGGTCGTGTTCGACGCCACCGGCTCCACGGATCCCGACGGCACGATCGCGTCGTACCAGTGGGATCTCGACGGCGACGGCGACCACGACGACGCGACCGGGCCGACGGCCACGGCGGTGGGTCCCGACGATGGCACGCTGTCCGCCTCGGTGCGCGTGGTCGACGACCGCGGCGGCACCGCCACTGCGACGCGGTCGGTGCGGGTGCGCAACGTCGTGCCCACAATCGAAGCGGGACCCGATGCCACCGTGCGCGTCGGCCGTCCCCTCGACCGCCACGTGGCCTTCAGCGATCCCGGTCGGGACTCGTGGTCGGCGTCGATCGACTGGGGTGAGGGCGCGGCGCCCGAGGTCGTCCGGGACCTCGATCCGACCGGCGGGTTCGCCTTGGCGCACGTGTTCTCCACACCGGGTGCGCATGCGGTCTCCGTGCACCTCTGCGATGACGACGGCGGCTGCGCCGACGACGGCTTCACCGTCACCGCAGTCGAAGAAACCGCGGACGGGCGGGCCGATCTCGGCCTCGTCAAGACGCACACCGGGGACGTGCGGCCCGGCGGCACGGTGACCTTCCACCTCGCAGTCACCAACGACGGGCCCGACGCCGCCCCCGAGGTCGTCGTCACCGACGGGTTCCCGGCCGGGCTCGAGCCGATCTCCGCGAGCGGCAGCGGCTGGTCGTGCGCGACGGTTGCGCGGGTGGTGACCTGCGGGCGGTCGGTGCCCCTGCCGCTCGGCGCCGCACCGCCGATCGACGTCGTCGCCACCGTGGCGGCGTCGGCGGCGGGGTCCACGGTGACCAACACCGCGAGTGTGGCCTCGCCGGCGCTCGACCCGGGCTCGGGCAACAACACCTCGGCGGACGCGGTCACCGTGCCGGCGATCACGACCACCACGACGACCACGACGACCACGACCGCGCCGCCGACCACGACGACCGTGCCGCCGACCACGACCACGCCGTCGTCGACGACGGCGCCGATCACCGTCGCGCCGACGCCGCCCGCGGCCGCGTCACCCGCCGTCGCGTCCGAGGCGGCGGGAGTGGGGGCGCCCGTGAGCGGCCCGAGCGGCCCGAGCGGCACGAGCGGCACGAGCGGCACGCTGCCGGCGACCGGCGGTAGCAGCGGCCTGCTCGCCCTGCTGGGGGTCTCGCTGCTCGCAGCGGGCATCGGGCTGCAGCTGCTCCGGCGGCGGGTCACCCCGCAGGCCTGAGCGGTCGCGCTGGGCGTCGGCGGCTCAGCGCAGGGTGGGCGCGGGTGCCTCGAGCGCCGCCGCGAGCTCGAGGCGCGTGGCCACCCCCAGCTTGCGGTACGCCGAGCGCAGGTGCGAGTGCACCGTGCGCACCGACAGCCCGAGGCGGTGGGCGATCTCGGCGTCGGCCAGACCGGACGCCGCAAGGGCGGCGATCTGGCGCTCCCGGGCCGAGAGGCTGCGGGCCGGTCCGCGATCGGCGAGCGCGGGCGTCCGCGGGACCACGCCGCCGCACCGCGCGAGGTGCAGATCGGCCTGGCGCTCGAGGGCGACGGCCTGACGGCCACCTCGCTCGGAACCGGCGAGGAGGGTCGCGGCGGCGACGAGGGCTTCGGCTGCGTACAGGTCGTACCCGCCGCGCCCGAACTGCTCGGCGACGCGCACGAGTGCGTCGGCATCGCGGGCCACGAGCGCGTCGGCGTGCGCGAGGTACCAGGAGGCGACCGGCCCGTCGACGCTCGCGGCGTGCGCGGCGAGGCCTTCGCGCGCCGCGGCCGCGCCACCGAAGCGCACGACGTCGTGCAGCAGCGGGACGTCGTAGAACGCGACGCGCCGGGCCGTGTCCGCACGACGGTCCAGCAGCAGCTGCCGGGCCCCGGCGGCGTCGCCCTGCGCGGCCAGCAGCGCCGCGTCGATGCGCACGTCCTCGACGAACGGGTCGATCAGGCCGCTGTTCGCGATCGTGGCCTCGGCCATCGCGGCGGCGACACCGTCGGCGTCGCCGGCCACGGCGAGGGCGAGCGCGAGCTCGTGCAGCACGTGGCGGAGGCTCCCGATGTCGTTGCCCCGGAGCAGGGCGGCGGCCGCGCGGAGGTGGTCGGTCGCGCGGTCGAGGTGACCTCGGGTGATCGCGACGATGCCGAGGCCCTGGCTCCACGTGGCCGGGGCGATGGGCAGGGGATCGGTGAGCGATGCGTCGCGGCGCACCTCGCAGAAGCGCTGGGCCTCGTCGAGCCGGCCCGACTGCACGAGGGCGAAGAAGCGGCAGATGCCGACGAACATCGACGCCATCGGGAACTCCTCGCCGGCGCGCTCGGCCACCGTCGTGATCGCGTCCGCCTCGTCGATGATGGTGTCGCAGCGGCCCTCGAGCAGTCGGTCGCGAGCCGAGGCGAGCCACGCGAACACCCGGGCCTGGTCCGCCGCGTCGGGATCGGCGTAGGTCTCGTAGGCGCCGTCGACACCGCCGGGCCCCGCCTGGTGGAGGAACAGCGCCGCCCGCCCCGCGGCCAGCCGCTCGTGGCTGTCCTCGGTCAGCACCGAGCGGTCGGCCTGGTCGAGCACCACCCGCGCCTCGTCGGCACGGTTCAGGGTGAGGGCGAGCACCGCGGCCGACGCGATGGCGACCTTCACGCGGAGCTCCTCCGGCAGGTCCTCCTCGAGGATCTGCGACCACGCGTCGACTGCGCCCTCGTAGTCCCCCCGGTCGGCCTGCGTCTCACCGAGGAGGTAGCTGGCCTCGGGGTGCGGGCCCGACCGCAGCGCCGCGGTCGAGAGCCGCTCGACGAGCGCGGTGTCGCGCAACGCCCAGGCGCGCCGTGCGGCGCGCACCAAGGTCTCGGCGTCGCCGGGCCGGCCGGCGTCGGCGAGCAGCACCGCGATGCGCAGCCGGTCGGTGGAGGACGGCTGCGCGGCCTGGCTCATGGCCTGCGCCAGGTCCAGGCGCAGGCGTCGCGCCCGTGCCGGCGAGATGACGCCGCGCAGCGCCTCGCCGTGGAGCGGGTGCCCGATGCGGACGGTGTCGGCGCCGGTGACGTCGTCCGCCTCGATGAGCTGCGCCTCGGACAGCGCATCGAGGGTCGCCGGTTCGACCAGCCGGTCCAGCACGTCCAGCGGGACGGGCTCGCCGATCGCGATCAGCTCGACGGCACGCCGGGCCGGTTCGGCGAGCCGGGCGTGGCGGGCTCGGATGAGCTCGCGCAGCGTCGGGCCCACCGTGGGCGGCCCGTGCCACGTCCACACCCCGTGCTCGACCCGCAGCACGCCGTTGTCGACGCCGTCGCGCACGAGCTCGCGGAGGAACAGCACGTTGCCCCGGGTCCAGCGCGTGAGCAGGGCCACGGTCACGGGATCGACCGGACCGCCGAGCCCGGCGCTGGTGACGGCGCCGATCGACTGCTCGTCGAGTGGCCGGACCTCGATCTGGTCGACGAGGTCGTCCGTGACGAGGCCCGCGATCGCGTCGGGGACCTTCGGGCCGCTGCGCATCGCGATGGCGATCGACAGGCGCGGTCCGGCTTGGTGCACGAGGTGCGACACGAGGGTGGCTGACGCGTCGTCGAGCAGGTGCGAGTCGTCGATGCTGATGAGCATCGGCCCCGGGGCCCCGAGGGACTCCTCGATCGCCGTCACGATCGCGCGCAGCACGCCGTCGCGAGGTGCGTCGAGCGCGGCGGCGGGGATGATGTGGGCCACGGCACCGAGGGGGATCGCCCGTGCGGTCTCGGTGCCGACGCCGAAGCGGGTCTGCCACCCCTCATCCACGGCGGCTTCGGTGATCGCGCGCAGCAGGCGCGTCTTGCCGACGCCGCCCTGCCCCCGGATCAGCAGGGGTCGACCGGCGCGCACGGCGTCCATCGCCAGCGCGAGCTCGGGGCTACGGCCGGTGAGGGGCCACTGGGCTGCGTCCGATGAGGCCGTCGACACTGGTCGGGCATGCTACCGGTGAGGCCCGTGGGCATCGCGGCCCGGGCGCCCCGGTGGTGGCGGCTGGTGTCGGGCCGACCGGGAGACGGCGGGTAGGTTCCCCGTCATGAAGTTCCGCGCATCCGAAATCGCCCGTGCGGTGGGCGGCGAGCTGGCCGGTCCCGACGTCGAGGTGGACGAGGCCCGCCACGACTCGCGCGAGATCAGCGGCGGCGAGCTCTTCGTGCCCCTGGTCGATCAGCGCGACGGCCACGACTTCATCGACGCCGCGCTGGCCGCCGGCGCCGCGGCGTACTTCACCGCTCGGGAACCCGAAGGCGGCTCCGCCATCCGGGTGCCGGACCCGGCCCAGGCGCTGGCGGCGCTGGGCGCCTTCGCCCGGTCGCGCCTGCCCAACCGCGTCGTCGGCATCACCGGGTCCGTGGGCAAGACGTCGTGCAAGGACCTCGCCGCGGCCGCCCTCGGCATGTCCTACGAGACGCACGCCAGCCTCCGGTCGTTCAACAACGAGTACGGCGTGCCGCTCACGTTGATCAACGCGCCGGACGGCACCGAGGCGGCGGTCATCGAGATGGGCGCCCGCGGCCTCGGGCACATCGCCGAGCTGTGCGAGATCGCGACCCCCACCGTCGGGGTGGTCACCACGGTCGAGCTCGTGCACACCGAGCTGTTCGGCGGGCTCGAGCAGGTCGCGCGAGCGAAGGGCGAGCTGGTCGAGCACCTCCCCGTGAACGGCACCGCCGTGCTCAACGGCGCGAACCCGCTCGTCGCCGCCATGGCCGAGCGCACGCGGGCGAGCGTGCTGCGCTTCGGGGGCGCCGACGGCGACCTGCGCGCCGCCGACGTGGTGCTCGACGCCGACCTGCGCCCGGCGTTCACGATGCACACGCCCTGGGGCACGATCGAGGTGCGGCTGGCCGTCCGGGGTGAGCACCAGGTGCAGAACGCGCTCGCCGCCGCCGGCGCGGCCTTGGCGCTCGACGTGCCCCTCGATCTCGTGGCTCGCGGGCTCGGCGACGCGGCGCTCTCGCCGTGGCGCATGGAGCTCGACACCGCGCCGTCGGGCGCGCTGGTGCTCAACGACGCGTACAACGCCGGCCCGACCTCGATGGAGGCGGCGCTGCGCTCGCTCGCCCACCTCAGCGTCACGCGCCGCATCGCGGTGCTCGGCCCGATGGCCGAGCTCGGCGACCACGGGCGCGTCGCGCACCAGCGCATGGGGGAGATCGCCGACGAGCTCGGGGTGCGGGTGATCGCCGTGGATGCCCCGGACTACGAAGGCGCGACCGTGACGCATGTGAACGATCGTCCGTCGGCGCTCGACGCGCTCGGGGCGCTCGGCCTGGGCGACGGCGACGCCGTGCTCGTCAAGGGCAGCCGGGTCGCCGGCCTCGAACACGTCGCGGCGGCGTTGCTCGCCGGCTGACGCGCCAGCGCCAGGTCGGGCCGCCCCCGCTCGTCGAGAGGTCAGGCGGTGCCGTAGTCGGGCGCCTGGATCGCCACGATCCTCTGCTCCGCGGCGCGGACGTCGCGGTTGCGCACGCGTGCGTAGGGCACGAGCGCCAGTGCCGCGAGCGCCCCGAACAACATCACGTCGGTCATGCCGAAGCGCTCGATGAGCGGGCCGGCCACGAGCGCACCGATCGGCACGGTGCCGCCGAAGGCCATGATCCAGATCGCCATGACGCGGCCGCGGTTGTTGTTGTCGAGGCGACCCTGCAGGATCGTCGAGAGCGACGTGATCGTGAGGAAGTAGAAGAAGCCGACCAGGAACGCCGTGGGGTAGGCCGGCGCCGGCGTGCGCCACAGCGCGTAGGCGGTGAGGCAGGCGGCGAAGCCGACGAGCCCGATGCGCACCAGCCGGCCGAGGTCGCGGCCGACGAAGACGCTGCCGACCGAGATCGCGCCCGTGAACGCGCCCGCGGCGAAGGTGGAGTAGAGCCAGCCGTAGGCCGCGGACTTGCTGTCGAGACCGAAGTTGGCGGCGGCCTCGGGCATCTGCACGACGAACACCAGGCAGCAGAACGAGAACGCGGTGAGGGTGATCAGCACCCGCAGGATGATGGGGTCGCGGCGGGCGATGCCGAAGCCAGAGACGATGCGACGCCAGCCCGTCGGGCCGCCGGCCTGCTGCTCGGCCCGGGGGATGTCGACGGTCGCGACGCCGGCGATGATGATGAAGTACGTCACGGCGTTCGCCACGAACACCCACACGACGCCCCACTGGGCGTAGACGAAGGCGCCGAGCACGGCGCCGATCATGCGCGACAGGTTCATGTTGGCCGACGTCAGCGACACGGCGCCCGGCAGGTCTTGCTTCGCGACGAGCGAGGGCAGCACCGACGAGAACGTCGGCCCGGCGATCGCCTGACCCATGCCGATCGCGAACACCAGCAGGACGAGCAGCCCCTGAGGCGGGTTCGGGTCGCGGGCGACCCAGGCCAGGGCGAAGGCGAACGCGGCCTGCTGCACCGACGCGATCATCAGCAGCTTGCGGCGATCGAACCGGTCGGCGAGCGAGCCGCCGATGAGCGAGACGAACAGCAGGGGACCGAGCTGCGCGAAGCCGACGATGCCGGCGAACGACGGTCCGCCGATGCGGGTGGCGAACGCGATGAGCACCACGTTCTGCATCCACGTGCCGATGTTCGAGCCGAACGACGCGAAGTACACGCGGCGGAAGCTCTTGTAGCCCAGGGCCTTGATCGCGCCGCCCTGGATGACCCGGTCACCTTCGAGGTCGGCGTCCTCGATGTCCTCCCACGTGGGGTCGCACGGCGGCTCGTCGCAGGGGGCGGGCGCTGGAACAGTGCCGGAGGCCGCCTCTTCCAGGACGCCGCCGCGTCGAAGGTCGTCGTCTGCCGTTGATCGTTCCGCAGTCACGGACCCCGAACCTCCTCGGGGCAAGGTTACGGCCCGATGACGACAATCGCGACATCGGTGCGTCGCGCGTCGGTCACACGTAATGCGCTGGTCGCAGTCGCCGGTGGCGGCGGGAGAAGCGTGGGGAACCCGGGGGAGGGCATGCGGCGCTCGGCGGGTCCACCGTTGCGCGCCGCCCGACTCGTAACCTCTCGGGTCCGAATCCTCGTCGGCCGCACTGCCACCGGTCGATCCCCTCGGAGGTGGGCATGGAGCTCCCGGCAACCGACCTCGACCCGCAGCAGCTGCTCGAACCCGACGTGCTGCTCGACCTGACCGATGGCGCCGCCGGCGACCGCGTCGCCCCCTTCACCACCGAGCGGCCGGGGTCGGCGACGCCACCCCCGCTCGATCTCTCCGACGCGGACGAAGACCCCGACCGCACGGGCGAGCTGCTGATCGACGAGCACGTGCTCGAGCAGATCCGTTCGAGCAACCACCCGGCCGCCCGGCGCCTCGGCGGGCAGTGCGACCCCACCAGGTCGCGCTTCGCGTCCTACCCCGAGTGCCCGCACTGCGGCGGCGACATGGTCGCCGAACACGCGCACTTCCGCTGCGGCGGTTGCGGCTGGCGCGACAGCTGCTGCGACTGACAAGAGCGCCGGCCGCCCGACGCGGCGGGGGAGCGCCGTGGCGCTCCCCCGGGTACCGCTTCGTGCGTGACGGCCGCCGCCCCCGTCACTGCGGACAGGTGCGCTGGGCGTACTCGTAGTCGGGCAGCTGCTCGATGCGGGTCAGCACCCAGTCGAACTCGCCGCTCATGACGGGCGCCCGGCAGTACTTGCAGACGCCGGCGAGGTCGAGGTCGAGCGGCGCCCCGCAGTTCGGGCACTTCTTGGCCATCGTGCCGCCGTTGGGCTTCGTCTGGGCGTTGGACTTGCGCTGGAACACCCAGTCTTCGGCCCAGTCGGCGATGCTCTTGTCGCCCCGGACGACCTTGTGCTTGTCGTTCGACAGGTCGATGTCGTAGTCGGCGCAGCTGGCGAAGAAGCGCACCATGATCGTGTCGAAGGACTCGTCGGTGTGAGCCGACACGACCCGGGTGTTCTGGATCGCCAGGTTCTCGAGCACGTTCTGCTTCTGCTGCGAGAGGTACTGATCGATCTGGAACTTGTGCTGCTGCCAGATGCCGTCGTGCATGACCTGCCGGCTGATCTCGGGCTTCCGCTCGGTCCACGCCTGCTGGATCGTGAAGAAGGCCCGGTTGCAGTCGGACAGGAAGTCGGCCTCGTTGAACGCGGGGTCGTGCTGCTGGATCGCCGCCACCCCGGCGTCGACGTCGGCCCGGGTGGTGATCTGGCTGGCGTAGGGGTTGTTGCCGAGCTGCGTGCTGCCCTGCTGCATCCCCTGCATCGCCGCCATGCCGGCCGCCATCGCCGCCGGATCGGTGCCGAGCCCGGCCGCCGAGCGGCCGCTCTTCTTCGCCGATCGCATGGCGATGATGATGAAGATGACGATGATGAAGAGGCACACGCCGCCGAAGATCAGCGCACCGAGCGCGCCCAGCGCACCCCCGGTACCGCCTGAGGACGACGACGAGCTGAAGCCACCCGACGACGAGCGCGAGCCGCCGCCGGAGCTACCGCCGCCGCTCGAGCGGCCGCCACCGCTGCCGCCACCGGCCCGGGTGATGACTTCGTTGAGTTGGTGGCCGAGGCCGTAGAGCTCGGCTTGGAACCCCGCAAGCGTCAAGCTCACAGATCACGCCCCCGGGGACGCGGGAGGCGCGCCAGGATCGGTGCCGGCCGGCGGCTGCTGCGGAGGTTGCGCGTAGGGATCGCCCGCGGCGGCCGGCGGCTGCGGTGGGGCCGCCGGTGGGGCCTGCTGCGCGTACGGGTCGCCCGGAGCGCCCGCCGGCGGCTGCTGGTAGGCCTGGGGCGGGGGAGCAGCCGGTGGCGCCGCGGCCGGTGCGGCCGCGGCGGGAGCGCCTGCCGGCACGGGCGCGGCGACGGCCGGGTTCGGGGTGCCGCAGGCCGGGCAGAAGCGGGCGCTCGAATCCATCTGGCCGCCGCACTGCTGGCAGAAGACCTGGGCGGGCGCCATGCCGGTGCCGCAGTTCTGGCAGAACTTCGCGCCCGGAGCGTTGGCCGTGCCGCATGCGGGGCACGCGCTGCCGGGGGCGGGCGCCTGCTGCGCGTAGCCGGCGCCGCCGCCGGGGAAGCCCGGGGCGGGGGGAGGCGTGGGGCCGGGCTGCATCTGCTGGTTGCCCATGCCGCCGCCGACGCCCATGCCGAAGCCGAGGAACGCGCCCTGGGTGGCGCCGCCGCCCTTGGACATGCCCTCGCCGGCGCCGATGAGCGCCTGGCCCTGCGCGTACTGGCCGTAGCTGCCGGCCAACCGGCTGTAGGCGGTGTCGCTCGCGAGGCCCTTGAGCTTCTCCTCGTCCTGCTCGTCGAGGTTGACGTCGAAGTTGCCCATGCGGGCGATGGCGATGCCGTAGTCGGCGAGCTCGGCGTTGCCCGCCTCGACGACGGCCTTCTCGATCTCGGGGGTGAAGGCGGCGAGACCGAGGATCGGCCAGCCGTTGCGCACGATCTGGCGGATGATCTCGGTGCGCATCACCTTCAGCAGCTGGTTCGCCATCCAGTTGGTGATGTCGTTGTTGTTCTCGACGTTGACCGTGCCCACCAGGTTGAGGATGAGACGGCCGGGATCGACGACCTGCATCGAGTAGTCGCCGAACACCCGCAGCGTGATGATCATCCCGGTCTGGGGATCCTGCACGTTGTCGATGCGGCCGCCGAAGGTCTGCTGCGTGTACTCACGGGTGCCGACGAAGAACAGCTCGGCCCGGTACGCGTTGCCGTTGGTGGCCCAGTCGACGACGATGCCGAGGAACATGATCTCGTCGGCGTCGAGCTTGTGCTGGCCCGGGCCCAAGGTGCCGAGCACCTGGCCCTTGCTGATGAACACCGCCATCTGATCGGCATCGACGATGGCGCGGGCGCCCTTCCGGATGTTCTCGTCGGGCCACTTGTAGACGATCTGCGCCTTGCGGTCATCAGGGACCGCGATGAACTGGCGGCTGACCTCGTTCTTCAGAATTCCCATGGCCTCTCTCTCCAGAAGCACACCCGACGGTGCCGGGCCCGGTGGTCGCGGGGATGTTAACAGGATGCCTATCGGGGATTTCGCGGGAGAAACGGCGTCCTGTGTGTCAGTTCCGAGACGTCTGCACGGCTCACCCCGACTGCAGGACGCGTGGTGCGGGCGCCGGCGCACGTCCGGGGCTCCCACCGCTCATCCACCCTCTTGTCCTCGCTGGCAGCATCGGCGACGCGGCGGGCTTCCTCTTGAGTAGCCGGTACTCATTCGGCGAGGTGTGACGGCTGCCCCTCCCCGATGGGAAGAGGAGCGGGGGGGTCCTCGGTTCAGCGCCCTTCGAGCAGCTCGTTCAGGACTGCGGTGCGCATGGGCTTGGGCTGCAGCTCGGCGTCGTACAGCAAGGGCCGGGTTCCGGGTCGGATGAAGTCGTCGAGCCAGGTGTCGCCGTCGTCGAAGCCCCAGAAGGTGATGGCGTGGCAGGCGGGTTGGTCGAGGCAGATGCGCACGAGGCGGGCGGCCCACGCGGCTTGGGTGTCGAGGTCGATGGGGGCGAGGTTGCGGTTGAGGCCCTGGAGGGGTACGTCGATCTCGGTGAAGTCGACGCTGACGCCGAGCGCCGCGAGGCGCGCCACCGTGGTTGCGACGAGGTCCCAGTTGGGCTCGCCCAGGTAGAGGTGCGCCTGGAGGCCGACACGATCGACGCGCGCGCCGCCCTGGCGCAGCTGCGTGGCGAGGGCGACCAGCGCGTCGGCGTCGGCGGGGAGGTACTCGACGACGTCCTCGTTGAGCACCAGCTGCGCCTCGGGCCAGATCTGCTCTGCCATGGCGAACGCCTCGGCGGGGTACCCGGGACCGAGCACGCGGAAGAAGTGGTTCGCCTCGTCGAGGTGGCCGCCGAGCGCGACGGGCTCGTTGACCACGTTCCATCGATCGATCTTGCCGGCGTAGCGGTCGTGCAGCACCTGGAGGTGCTCGCGCATCACGCGGCGGAGCTCGGTGGGATCGGTGATGGCGCGCACCCAGTCGGGGACCACCGACGGGTAGCTCGCCGGGTCCCACAGGAAGTGCGTGGCGGTCAGATCCAGGTGGTGCTCTTCGGCGAACGCCACGATCCGGTCGGCTTTCGTGAACTCCCACCGGTCGCGCTCCGGGTGGATCTGGCCCCACAGGAGCTCGTTCTCCGCAGTCACGGCGCTGAACTCCCGGGCCTCGAGCTCCTCTCGGCGGGGGTCGCCGAACTTGGCCGCGGTGCCGATCAGCAGGCCGTCGCGCTGCGCCGCCGCGGCGAGGGTGCAGTCGCGGGCGCCGGTGCACGGGGCGGGCGCCGTCGTGCCCGGCGGTGCCGTCGTGTTGACCGACGCTCCGTGGGCCGACGTTCCCGGCGCTCCGGGGCCGGGCGTCGAGCCCACCGATGGCGAAGCCGTGGTGCCGGGCGGCGCGGCCGCGCAGGCGGCGGCCAGCGCCGCGACCGTCGCCACCGCGAGCAGCCGGCCGCATCTCCCGGTCGCCGGTCGAGGCCTCACGTCGCCTCGACCGCGCCGAGGATCAGGTGGTGCACGGTGTCGATCCCGGCGACCAGCGCGGCGGGCTGCTGCTCCTGGATGAAGTGGCCCGCGGTCGCGATGCGACGATGGGGCAGCCCGGCGGCGCCCGGCACGTGCTCGATGAAGGGAGCATCGAACCCGCCGAGGATGGGATCGGTCTCGCCGTAGATGCACGGGAACGGCTTGGTCCACCGCTCGAGGTCGTCCCAGGTCGCGCGCATGATCGCGTCCGGGTCGTCACCGTCGTGCTGCGCGGCGATGAGGGCGGGGAACACCAGCAGGCCGCTCTGGAACGACGCCTCGGGGAACGGGGCGTCGTATGCCGCCGCCTCGTCCGCGTCCAGCGCCACCGTGAGCCCGGGCGAGCCGGCCAACCCGAACCGCAGGGCGTCGCCGACGGGGAGGTGATCGAGCTCGGCGACCTGGCGCTGCCACCGGAAGAACGCATCGGGATCAGGTGAGCTCGCCAGGGCGGCGAGGGTGCGCTCGGGGTGGCGCGGATCGGGCAGGCCACCGTTCGCCACGACGATCCCCGCGAACCGCGCCTGGTGGCGCATCACCATCGCCAGCCCCGTGAGGCTGCCCCAGTCCTGCCCGAAGAAGATCGCGTCGGCGAGGTCGAGCTGGGTCACGAGCTGGCCGAGCCACCCGACGTGGCGGTCGTAGGTGTAGTCGGCCTTGGCTGCGGGCTTGTCCGAGCGACCGAACCCGATGAGGTCGGGGGCCACGACCCGGAACCCGCGGTCGACCAAGGACGGGATCATCTTGCGGTAGAGGTACGACCACGTGGGCTCCCCGTGCACCAGCAGCACGGGCCGCCCCGACGGATCGCCTTCGATCACCACGTGCATGCGCAGCGCGCCGCCGTCGAGCTCGACGTAGTGCGGCTCGTACGGCCAGGCCGGCAGCCCCACGAAGCGGTCATCGGACGTCCGCAGGATCTCCATGGGCGCACCCTAGCCTTATCTGAATACGCGTGTTGGCAGATGATGCTCCCCAAGGAGGCGCATCCAGGTGGGGCAGGAGTTGAGGGGTCGGCCACGTTGCCGCGCACAGGTGCACGCTGGACGCGAGGCCAGGTCCTCGAGGGCCGAGTCGGGGCTGTCTTGGGCGCGGATCTCACGGCCCTCACGCATCGGAGGCGACGCCGGCGCCGGTGCGCTGATCGACCTCGCCGGGGCGCCCGGTTCAGCGTCGTTGCACGGCGGCGGTGGCCTTGGCCCGGATGGTGGTGTGGTGGGGGGCGCCGGGAAGGGCCTTGGCGAAGAGGGCGGGCACGGAGGACTCGAGCTCGACGGTGATCTCGTCGGGTCCGGGGCCGGCGGTGATGAGCCGGGCCGTCACGGGGTTGGCGAGGTGGCGGTGCTCGATCGTGCGATCGAGCGCCGTGTAGGCGCGGGCGAGGTCGATCTCGTAGGTGCCGGTGCGGCGGTAGTGGTCGGGGTCGAGCCCGTCGGTGGCGGCATCGTTCGCGGCGCTGGCGGCGACGTCGAGCAGGTCGCGGTGGGCGAGCCGCACCACGCTGAGGTCGACGGCGATGGCGCCGAGCAGCAGCACGATGAGCACCGCCACCGGCATCAGCATGAGCGAGCTGCCGGCGTCACCGGTGGCGCGGCGGTTCAGCACGTGCCTCGGGCGCGCAGGCCGGAGCGGTACGGGTCGATGATCTCGGTGTGCGAGGCCGAGACCTGGAATCCCTCGCCGAACCCGCCGAGCCACGGCAACGTGAGCGCAGGGACGGGGTAGCGGGCGCGGATGGTGACGGCGTTGCAGCGGGCGTACCCGGCGCCGTCGTCATAGATCGGTGGGTCGAGGACCAGGCGCGTGGGGTTGCGGCCGTGGCCGGCGATCGCTTCGCGGGCCACCTCGTCGGCGCGGGTGGCGCCGGTGGCGGCGTCGGGGGCCTCGACGAAGGACCGAACCGCTTCGCGGGTGGCGGCGTCGACGGCGGACTTGGCGTCGATGACGGCCCAGGCGTTGGCGATGAGCAGCGCGCCGACGACGAAGACGAGCAGCCCGAACGGGAGCACCTCGATGCCGCCCACCTGGCCGCGGTCGTCGCGCCAGTCGAGGTGTGCGAGGCGCGTGACGATGCCAGGGGCGCGTGGGTGGTCGGGTGCACGCGGGGCGGGTGCGCGGGTCACCGGGTGCGCTCCACACGGGCGGTCACGGTGCGGTCGATGTGGTCGGTGGCGAGGGGGCCGAGCGCTTCGAGGGACAGGAAGCGGGGCGCGTCGACCTGCACGCGCAGCGAGAGGGTGTCGTGGTCGCTGGCCGACCAGTCGAACGTGGCGTGCGCGCCGGTCGGGCCGAGCTGCTGGCGCATGCGCGTCTCGGCGCGGGCGCGTGCCGTTGCGGAGCCGGCGCCGCCGTCTCGCTCCGAGCGGTGGCCCGCCACCGAGCGGGCGCCGTCGTAGGCGACGCTGGTCACCACCGACCGGGTGTAGAGCCCGAAGAGGAGCTGGACGGCGAACAGCAGGAAGAAGAGGAAGACGACGACGGCCATCGTCGATCCGATCATCCCGGTGCCGGCGTCGCCGGTGACGCGGACGGAACGGTGGCTCACTCCTGCGTCATCTGCTCGACGTGCTTGTTCGTGTTGTCCTCGGTGGTGTGCCACATCTTCTGGAAGCTCACCCACATGAGGGCGCCGAGGAACGCCATGATCAACACCGCGATGGCGGCGGAGATGACGCCCTCGCCTTGGTCGCCTTGGAGGCGACCGCCGCGGTGCGCGGCGTGGAGGGCACGGTCGACGAGGGCGGAAGCGGTTTCGATCATCGGGTTCCTGCTTTCGGGATGGCGGCGGGAGGAGCAACGGGGCAAAGGGCGCTCGGGCGGCGGTGGAAGGGGAGCCGTGCGTGCTGGGTCACGCGCTGCTGAAGAGGCGCATGGCCTCGTAGAAGGGGACCGCCATGAACAGCACGCCCGGCACGAGGGTCGCGACGGTGACCGGGATCCAGACCTGCTGGCCGCGGCGTTCGATCATCTCGAGCAGCTCGCGATGCGCGTCGCCCCGGATCGAGCGCGCCTCCTCGCTGATCAGCTTGCCGAGGTCGCCGGCCTCGCGGTTCAAGGTGAGCACGGCGACGAGGCGGTCGAGGGCGTCGACGCGGGCGAGGTCGGCCCACTCGCGCAGGGCATCGATCTCGCTGAGGCCCTGCCGGATGCGGCCGCACACCAGCTTGAGGTCGGTGCCGCACGCGCCCGACGAGCGCGACGCCAGCCGATTGAGCGCCGCGCCGAGGGAGTAGCCGGCGGACAGCAGCATGCCGAGCTGCTCGGTCACGACGGGGAGCTCGAGGAAGAGCCGGCGTTGCCACTGCGTGCTGGCCGCCTGCACCTGCTGCTCGAGCACGAGGAATGCCAGCAGCGGCAGCCCGAAGATGACCAGGAGCGCGAGGAGGGGCTCGATGCGAAAAGCCACCGACACGATGCAGCCGAGCCCGAACGCGGCCATGCTCCAGCCGAGCTGGCGCGTGCGGAACGCCGACACGGTCAACGGGGAGTGGACCCGCCGCAGGCGCGTGTCGAGCTCTTCGCTGACGCCGAACACGCGAGCGAGGCGTTCGCCGATGCTCTGTGCCATCGGGCTGATCACGTCGCGGAAGGACCCCACCGAGAGCACCCCCGTGCGCGACGGCTGGGCCAGACCGCCGGGCACGTAGGGCCGCAGCCGCTCGGTGAGCGACGGGCGAGCGAACCAGCGCAGCTGGCTGAGCAGCAAGGTCGTGCCGATCCAGCACAGCACCCCGGCCAAGACGAAGACCCGGTTCATGCGTGGAACACCCGCTCCTCGTCGGGCAGCCGCATGACGCGCCCGGCCCACAGCCAGCAGGCCACGACCAACGCCAGTGCGACCGCGACCACGAGCTGACCGGTCGGGGTCTGGTAGGCCTCGCGTCCGTTGCCCACCGACATGCCGGCGAAGGCCATGCCCAGCGGCACGATGAGGACGAACTTGCGGGCGAAGCGGGCGCCCGCCTGCTTGGCGCGAGCGTCCTTGCGATCATGGGTGTCACGGCGGCGATCGTCGGCGAGCGCCTCGAGCCGGCGATCGAGGTCGGACCCGCCCAGCTCGTGCGCGATGAGCAGGGTCTCGCACGTGGCGTCGGCGGTCGGATCGGCGAGCCGCACCTTCAACACGTCGAGCGTGCGGGCGAAGTCGGTCGACAGGAGCCACTCGCGGTGCGCCGCCTCGAACGCGGGCCGCATCTCGTCGGGACCGTGGCGGCCCACCTCGAAGAGGGCCTGGGGGATCGAGCGGCCGACCGAGCTCGTGAGGATGCGGATCTCCTCGATCATGCGCGGCCAGGACTCCTGCGCCTTCTCCCGCCGTGCCGATCGCCGGTGGCGGTACGACGCGATCGGCAGCGTCGCGGCGAAGACGGCGAGGACCAGCGGGGCGACGAAGCCGCCGAAGAGCAGGAACCCGACGACGGCGCCGACGAGGAACAGGGCGCCCACCACCCCGAGGAACTCGGCGACGCCGACCTCGTCGAGGCCGGCCTGGGCGAGCCAGTCGCGGGCACGGTCGGCCCGGCGCGGCGTGGTGCGCGCCAGCGCCGGACCGAACCCGTACCCGCGCCAGCGCAGCGACACGGCGGTGTAGAGGTAGAACACCCCGATCGCGGCGAGCACGGACACCACGGCCCCCATCAGAAGGCCCGCCGATCGCCGGACTCGGCGTGGAGGAGCCGGTGCAGATCGATCCCGGCGTCGTCGAACGCCCGCCCGGCGCGCACCGGGATGTTGCCGGTCCACTCGAGCGGGTGGTCGTAGCCACGCCGGTGGAACACCTCGGTGATCGTGAACTGCGTCGCGTCGGGTGACGCGGCGAGGTCCTCGACGGCGACCACCTCGGTCACGCGCGGGCCCTGCTTGCCGCGCCCGCAGTACACGACGACGTCGACGGCCTCGCTGACGAGCGTGTTGAGCGCCGACATCGGCAGCTCGTTGCTCGTGTCGGCGAGCTGGCAGATGAAGCGCAGCCGGGTCAGGGCCTGGCGGGCCGAGCCGGCATGGATCGTCGTGAACCCCTTCACCCCGGATGACAGCGTCAGCAGCAGGGGGAGCGCCTCTCGGTCGCGGACCTCGCCGACGATGGCGATGTCGGGGGCCATGCGCAAGAAGCCCGACACCAGGCGGCGCAGATCGATCTCGGGGCGGTCGGCGCGCGACGCCCGCGTCTGCATCGAGGCGACGTTCGCGACGGGGACGTCGGCTTCGAAGACCTCTTCGGCGACGACGACGCGCAGCGACGGGTCGAGCTCGGCGGCGCAGCACGAGAGCAGGGTGGTCTTGCCGGAGCCAGGGGCGCCGGCGAAGACGATCGAGAGGTTGGCGCGCACGCAGGCCTGCAGGAACCCGGCGGTGGGCGCGTCGAGCATGGAGCGATCGACGAGCTCGTCGAGGTTGCGGAAGGGCACCCCGGTGAACTTGCGGATGTTCACCATCACGTGGCCGCCGCGCGAGATGTCGCCGTGCACGATGTGCAGCCGGGCGCCGTTGTCGAGCTGGGCGTCTTGCAGCCCCTCGGAGGGGTCGAGCTTGCGGTGGCTGGTGGAGGCGTCGTCGAGGATCTTGGTGAGCGTGCGGATGACGTGCTCGTCGTCGTGGAAGACCTCGTCGTGGTAGCCGCTCGGCCCGACGTGGCGCTTCACGAAGATCTGATCGGGCGCGTTGATCATGATCTCCCACACGTCTTCGTCCTCGAGCAGCGGCGTCAGCGGCCCGAAGCGCACGAGGTTGCGGAAGGCGCGCTCGGCGACGATGTCGGGGTTGGGCAGGTCGTAGGGGCGGATGCCGCGCTTGAACTCGTCGGACCAGCGGGTGAGCTCGTCCTCGATGAGGTTGCGCAGGCCGACCTCGCCGGTGTGGTCCGCCATGTCGAGGGCGAGGTCCTTCGCCCGCTCCTGGGCTCGGCGCTCGATCTCGATCAGCGGCGGGGCGCTGTCGGCGAGCGCGCTCATCCGGCGGCCCCGTCGGCGGCCCACGAACCGAGCGAACCCGGCACGATGCGCATCGGCTCGGGTTCGGTGAGGTCGATCGTCGCCGTTCGTGCGTTGCGCTCGAGCAGGGCGAACGTCGTTGCGGCCAGCGTGGTGGCCAGGCCCGCGGGCACCCCGACCCCGTCGCGGACGGACTGCTCGAGCCGGCGCTGCTCGGGGAGGAACAGCGGCGCGCCGAACGACGCGGCCGCCGTGCCGATCAGTGGCGTGACGAGGTCGGCCAGGGTGCGCGTGATCTCGGCGCGCGCCCGTGCCGCGCGGGGCGCCCGGTTGACGACCGGGAGGATGCGTTCGACCGGGATGCCGTGGGCGACGAGGCGGGCGACGAGCAGCACGAGGCGACGCGTGCCCTGCACCGACGCCGTGCCCGTCACGAGCGTGAGGGCCGCAGCGTCGACCGCGCTGCGCGCCATCAGGTTGCGCTCCTCGACGTCGAGGGACCCGGATTCGGCTTCGCCCTCGAGGTCGGCGTCGATGTCGCAGACCACGTGGGTGTGGTGGCGGCGCAACGCGTCGAACGCGGCGTGGAACGCCCGAGGCCGCAGGGCGGTCCAGTCCTGGTGGCGGCGCAGGCCGAGCAGCACCCGGTAGGCGTGGTCGTCGCCGAACGTCAGCCGGGTGAGCTCGTCGGGCTCGGGTGCGCCGTGCCGGAACGCCTCGACGAGCTCTTGGACGCCGGGAACCACGTCGCGGGCGTCGTGCAGCACGGCCTGGTCCGCGTCGAGGGCGAAGTCGGCGAGCAGGACGCGTCCCCGGGCGCGGACGTCGTGGGCGAGGCCCTGCGCCAGCGCCATGGCGACCGTCGAGGTGCCCGAGCCTCCGGCCCCCGTCACCGCGATGACGGTGCCGCGCCACGTCTGGGGTGCGAGTCGCTCGAGGCCGTCGGGCGCGGCGACCCGCGCGGCGGTGTCGCCGATCATGCGGCTGTGCTCGCTGAGCACGGCGAGCAGCAGCGCACGGTCGAAGCCGGCGGGCAGCACCGCCGCGGCGCCGAGCGCCACGAGGTCGCGGGACCCTTGGGTGTCGGCGACCGAGATCACGGCGCACCCCGCCTCGCGGGCGAGCTCGACGAGGTCTCGATCGACCCCGGACACGGTGGCATCGACGAGCACCGCGGAGAACGCGCGCCCGGACGCGAAGCGGGCCCGGAGCTCGTCGACCGACACGCACTTCACGAACTCGACGGGCACCATCGCGGCGGTCGACCAGTGGGACACCTCGCGGAACCAGGCCGACCGCACGTGGGCGAGGCCGAGCACCACGTAGCGGTCGGTGCTCATCGGCCGCTCCTCGGGGTCGTGTCGTTGGGTGCGACCGGCCGGTACGTGTCGGTGCTGGCGGCGCCACCGGGAACAGGCTCGGGCGCGTCCTCGGGCTCGCCGCCCCGGTCGCCGGTGGTGCGCACGAGGGTGACCTTCGCGATCTCGATGGCGTGCATGGCTTCGAGCACCGCGTGGTCGGAGTCGAGCGCCAGCGTGATGGTGACCTTGCCGGTGGCACCGACCGTTCCCTTGCCCGCGCTGTCCACGTCGATCACTCGTCCGCGGCGGATCACCATCCGGCTGTAGGCGTCGCTCCCGGTGCCGTACGTGGCGACGGCGTCGATCAGCTCGCCGCGCTGCAGGCGTCCCCCGAGGGCCTTCTCGCGCTCGAGGGCGAAGGAGAACTCGTGGCCGACGGCGCCCGTCGGCGCGGCGCCGGCCAGCCGGAGCGACGAGGGGGCGATCAGTTGGTCGGCGTCGATCGGGGCGAGCGCCGTGGCGCCCTCGACGTCGCGCGTGGAGGAGAACGTCTGCTGCTGCACCCCGTCCGGCAGCTCGAGGGCGACCAGCCGCAGATCGGCCGCGTCGACGCGCTGCCCGGCGCGCAGCGGCCGGGCGGCGACGACGTAGGTGCTCGTCGGGCCGGCCGTCGCGTTCGCGTACGCCGCGAAGGTTCCGATGGCCGCGAGCGTGACGAGCAGCCCGCCGACGATGGCGCGCCCGGCGGGCAACGCGGGACGCCGCCCCAACCGACGGGGCTCGGGATCGTTGTCGCCGGTGCGGGGATCACCCCCACGCTGGTGCGCGGGCGTGGGAGGGGAGGGGATCGTCGGTGTCGTGACCATCGGGCGCTGAGGGGTCGAGGGGGCGCTGCGGGGCGCCCGGCGTCCACCCCGGGAGCCGCCTCGCAACGTTCGGCGGACCTTAGGGCGTGCGGAACCGCTCGGCAAGATGCCAGTGAAGATGTCGAAACAGTAGGAGAATCCATTTCAATGGATCTTTGTCCACACAGGGTGGTGCACATGCTCTCAGCGTGGTCGACTGCGCACCGAGCGCGAGCTGGTCGGCCCGCCGTCTCGTGTCGGTTCAGTCGATCGTCAGCGGCTGCCACATGTCGTGCACGAAGTGCGCCCGGAAGTCGGGGGTGCCCGTGCGGCCCGGCGCCGGCACGTCGGGCACGTAGCACATCGCCACGTACTCACCTTTGGGCAGATCGAACCAGACGTAGCTCACCGTCCCGGTGCCGATCGCGCTGAGGCCGCCGGCGTCGATGTACGGCTTCGGGCCCGCCGGCGGCGTGGACACCGTCGGCGTGGACAGCGGTCCGCCGGCCACGTCGACGAAGTGCTGCTTCGCCTTCTTCGCGTCGACGCCGGGGGCGAGGGCGATGAGCGTCAGCTCGTGGGCTTGCGGACCGTCGTTGGTCACGGCGTACCAGCCCTTGCCGGTGAAGGGCTCGGGCATCGTGAACCCGTAGTCCTTCATCGCGATCGTCCCCGCGACGGGGGTGACCGGCGGGGTGGCACGGCTCGCGCTCGTCCCCGGGGCGCTGGCGGCGGTGACGACCAGCTTGCGGACCATGCCGTGCTCGGCGTGCGGCTTCTGGTCCTGCTCGCCGGGCACCAGGCAGTAGAAGTAGTAGGTGCCGGGGTCGAGGGCGACGATCGCCTTGCTCGTGCCGCCGCCGATCACCGAGTTGGCGCCGCCGACCTCCTGGAGCGACCCGATGCCGGTCACCGGGTCGGTCGCCATCGTCTGCTCGGCCACCGCGAGGTCCGCGCCGTCGCGCACCTTGCCGAGCGACGCCTGGTGCGCCAGCTTCCCGTTGTTGACCAGGGCGATCTCGACCCAGCCGGCGGCGACGGTGTCGGGGGCGATGAACTGGAGCTTGCCGTCCTCGGCGACCTTCACCTCGAGCACGGGCACGTCCGCCCGCACCGACGCGGTCACCGCCGCGGGCGCGCTCCCGGGTGGCGCCGAACCCACGGGCGCGGAGCCGGCGCCCGGCCCGCTCGAGGTCGAGGTCGAGCTCGCGCACGCCGACAGCGCGACGATCCCCGCGAGCAGGGTCAGCGCCACGGGCACGACCAGCTGCGGGGCGCCGCAGCGCGCCATGCGATGACGCGACCGACCTCGGCGGCTCGGAGCGTCCCGATCCGGGCGGACGGCAGCGGCGTGGACGGGGGTCGGTGACATCGGGTTCCTCCAGGGTGCGCGGCGTCGGGGCCGCCGCTCGGGGTGCGCGGCGTCGGGGCCGCCGCTCGGGGTGCTGCTCCCGTTCGCAGCGGCTCCCCTCGTGGATCACGGGCTGCTCACGCGCGGGATCATGTCCGCGCCGCCCCGCTCGGATCAGATCGCGGACGGTGCGGGGATCGCGCCGCGAACCGACGCGATCACGATCTCGGTACGGGACCCGTCGAACGCGCTCGAACCCGTGACGCTCGAACCCGTGACGCGGCTGGTGATCGCGGGCCGGTGCCGCGTCCGGGCCGCGGTCATCGGACGACCCCGCGCCCCGCCCGACCACGGCCATCACCGCCAGTTCTGCCGGCCGGCACCGCGTCGCGGGCACCGGTCGGACAGCCTCGCCGTCGCCCGTGCGGAGTGCACGGAAAATGTCGCAAAGGAGACGAGAGGGTGTAGCCTGCTCGATGTGAGCACTTCCGAACCCGAGGGCACCGCAGACTCGATCCAGTGGTTGAGCACGGCAGAAGCCGCCAACCGCCTCGGCATCACCCCGCGGACGCTCTACCGCTTCATCGACGAAGGCCAACTGGCGGCCTATCGGTTCGGCCGGGTGATCCGCCTGAAGACCAGCGATGTCGATGCCTTCATCGATGCGTGCCGCATCGAGCCGGGCACGCTCGAGCATCTCTATCCCGACTCAGCCGCGGAGATCTCGACCACCGACGCCAACGCCACGTAGGCCGTTCCCCCGCCGTCCTCGCGCACCCGCGCCACGTCACGGCCGACCGCGCGCAGCTCGCCCCGCACCGGGTGCGTCGCGTCGGCACCGATCAGCAGCAACCGCGGCCGTTCCTCGGCCAACGCGGCGAGCGCTTCGCCCATGGTCAGCGCGCCGACGGCCGGCCGGTCGCCGACGGCCACCCGCTCGTGCACCAGTGTGTGCACCGAGGTGATGGCGTCGAGGCGCACCACCACGTCGCGTGCGCCGGTGCGGATGACGGCGAAGTCGGCGCCCAGCGCCGTGATCGCGCCGCGGTGGAGCCGTCCGTTGCCCAGATGGACCACGACGGACGTCGTCCGCTCGGCGAGATCGGTCAGGATGCCCGCGAAGGTGCCTTCCTCCTCGGCCTGGCGCTGCAGCCAGCGGCCCTCGGCTCGTTGGTGCGCGGCATCCTCGACCAGGAGCTGACCGAGCCAGGCCCCGAGGCCGAGCAGGGTCACGTCCACGTTCGCGTCGTGCGCACCGGGCCCTCCCACCATCGGCGCAGACTACGGCGGATGGGACCCGGCGCTCGCCGCCGGGCGGCGGGCGGGCTCCGTCCACTGGGTCGAGGCGCCCCGGCGGGCTGCTGAACCCGGGCGGGGCCGCCGGGGTGAGCCGGTACGCTGACCGCCTCATGCCCGACACGACCCTCAAGATCAGCGTTCCCGGCAACCACCTCATGGTCGGCCTGCTCGGGCCTCGAGACGAGTTCTTGCGACTCGTCGAGACCGCGTTCCCGACCACGACGGTGCACGTGCGCGGCAACGAGATCTCGATCGAGGGCCCGGCCGCCGACGTCGTCGGCCGCCTGTTCGAAGAGCTCGTGCTCATCCTGCAGCAGGGCCAGCGCCTCGAACCGGCGATGGTCGTGCGCACCATCGACATGGTGAAGGCCGACGAGCGCCCGTCCGAGGTGCTGTCGTCCGAGCTGCTCAGGTCGAAGCGGGGCCGGTCGGTGCGGCCGAAGACGGCGAACCAGAAGCGCTACGTCGATGCCATCCGCGACAACGTCATCACCTTCGGCATCGGGCCAGCGGGCACGGGCAAGAGCTGGTTGGCGGTCGCGATGGCGGTGCAGGCGCTGCAGGCGAAGCAGGTCGAGCGCATCATCCTTACGCGGCCGGCCGTCGAGGCGGGGGAGCGGCTCGGGTTCCTGCCGGGTGACCTCATGGCCAAGGTCGATCCCTACCTGCGGCCGTTGTACGACGCGCTCTACGACATGGTCGAGGCCGAGGGCGCCGCCCGCCTCCTCGAACGGGGCACCGTCGAGGTCGCGCCGCTCGCGTTCATGCGCGGCCGCACGCTCAACTCGAGCTTCATCATCCTCGACGAGGCCCAGAACACGACGCCCGAGCAGATGAAGATGTTCCTGACGCGCATCGGGTTCGGCTCTCGCGTGGTCGTCACCGGCGACACGACGCAGGTCGACGTGGCAGGTGGGCGCAGCGGGCTCGATCAGCTCGAGCGGATGCTGGGGCACATCGAGGGCATCGAGTTCGTGCACCTCACGGCGCGCGACGTGGTGCGCCACCGCATCGTGCAGGACATCGTCAACGCGTACGAGAAGGCCGCGACCGGTTCGTCGTCGGCGTCGTGATGCCATCCTGATCGCATGACCGGATCCAGCGACGGCCCCCGCGAGGGCCGCACCGACGGACCGGGCGCGGTCCCCGCTCCGGGTCGCCCCGTGCCGCGACGGCAGGGACCCGACACCGGATCCATCACCGTGTTCGTGGCCGACGAGCAGGAGGCGCACCCCGTCGACGCCGCTCGGTGGTCGACGCTCGCCGAGCGGGCGGTGCTCGCCCAGGGGATCCAGGGTGAGGCCGAGCTGGCGGTGCTCTTCGTCGACGAGGAGCACATCGCCGACCTGAACACCCGCTTCATGGGCCACGACGGGCCCACCGACGTGCTGTCGTTCCCCATCGACGCCGTGGTCGACGGCGAATGGGTGGACGCGACCGCCGAAGCGGAGATCACCTTCAGCGGCACGGGCCCGATCGGGCGAGCGGCCTACGACCCCGACGATCAGCCGATCCTGCTCGGCGACGTCGTGATCTGCCCCGCTGTCGCCGCCCGCCAGGCACCCGAGCACGCGGGCAGCTACGAGGACGAGATCGCGCTGCTGCTCGTGCACGGCATCCTGCACGTGTTCGGCCTCGACCACGCCGACGACGGGCAACGGGTTGCCATGCAGGCGCGCGAGCGGGAGCTGCTCGATGCGTTCCACGGGTCGCTGGCGCGCGATCCTTGGACCTCATGACCGCGCTCCGACCGATCGGCCTCTTCGCCGTCGAGCTGGGCGGCAACGACGTGATGATGCTCGTGGCGATCCTCGTGCTCATCGGCGTATCGATGGTGCTGGCGGTGGCGGAGACGGCGCTGACGCGCGTCAGCCGGTCCAAGGCCAACGCGCTGCTCGAAGAAGGCCGGCCCGGGGCCCGCCAGCTGGTCGGCCTCGTCGAGCACCCGGAGCGCTTCCTCAACCCCCTGCTGTTCGTCATCCTGGTCGCCCAGGTCGTCGAAGCGGCGCTGACCGGTGTGCTCGCCGATCGCCTGTGGGGCGCGTGGGGACTGGTGGCTGCGATCACGCTGAACGTCATCATCGTGTTCGTCTTCGCCGAGGCCGCGCCCAAGACCTGGGCGTTGCTGCACCCCGAGAAGGCGGCGCTGCTCGCCGCGCGCCCCGTCGCCGCGCTGGTGGCGATCCCGCCGCTGCGCGGGGTGTCGCGCCTGCTCATCGGCATCACGAACGTCGTGCTCCCCGGCAAGGGGCTGAAGGACGGGCCGTACGTGACCGAGGAGGAGCTGCTCGCGCTCGCCGACGTGGCGGTCGAAGAGGCCGTCATCGAAGAGGAGGAGCGCGAGCTCATCGAGTCGATCATCGAGTTCGGCGACACGATCGTGCGCGAGGTGATGGTGCCGCGGCCGGACATGGTGGCGGTGCCGAGCGACTTCCGCGTGGCCGACGTCATGGAGGTCGTGATCCTCAACGGCTACTCGCGCCTCCCGGCCTACGGCGAGGGGATGGACGACATCGTCGGCATCGTCTACGCGAAGGATCTGATGCGCGCCGATCGCGACGGCAAGCTCGACGTCGAGGTGTCCGGCCTGCTGCGGCCCGCCCGCTACGTGCCGGAGACGAAGAAGATCGCCGAGCTGCTGCGCGAGATGCAGGCCGACCAGAACCACATGGCGATCGTCGTCGACGAGTACGGCGGCACGGCCGGCGTCGTGACGCTCGAGGACCTCATCGAGGAGCTCGTCGGCGAGATCGTCGACGAGTACGACCGCGAAGAGGCGATGGTCGAGCTCCTGCCGAACGGCGACGTGCGGGTCAACGCCCGCATGCCGGTCGACGAGCTCAACGACCTCTTGAAGGCCGACCTGCCCGAGGGCGACTGGGACTCGCTCGGTGGGCTCATGTTCCACGAGCTCGGCCACGTGCCCGAGGAGGGCGAGGCGGTCACGGTCGGCGGCCTCGAGCTGCGCGCCGATCGCGTGCAGGGTCGCCGCATATCACGCGTGCGGGTCGCCCGGCTGTCCGGGGCGGCGGTCGCCGCACCGCGCGAGGCGGCCACCGGCGCCGAGACCAGCGCGCCTGCGCTCGAAGAACCGGCCGACGACGGCCGACCGCGAGAGAAGCGACCGACGTGAGGTCCGGGTTCGTCACGTTCGTCGGGCGTCCCAACGTCGGCAAGTCGACGTTGCTCAACAAGATCCTCGGCACCAAGGTGAGCATCGTCTCCGACAAGCCGCAGACGACGCGCACCCAGGTCCGCGGCGTCCTCACCCGGCCCGACGCTCAGGTGGTGTTCGTCGACACCCCGGGCATCCACAAGCCCGTGACCGTGCTCGGTGAGCGCCTCAACGCGTCGGCCACCGGCGCGGTCGGTTCGGTCGACCTGGTGTGCTTGCTCGTGGACGCCGAGTCGGGGGTCGGGCGGGGTGACCGGTTCATCGCCGAGCGCCTGCCGAGCGACACGATCGTGGTGGTCAACAAGATCGACGTGGCGTCGCCCGAGCGCGTGATCGCCCAGCTGGCCGCCGCAGCCGAGCAGCTCGACCTCGCCGAGTACTTCCCGGTGTCCGCCAAGACCGGCGCGGGTGTGCCCGAGCTCGTCACGCACCTCGTCGAGCAGCTGCCGGACGGGCCGTCCTACTACCCCGACGACATGGTCACCGACGTGCCCGAGGCGTTCTGGGTCGCCGAGCTGGTCCGTGAGCAGCTGCTCGCCATCACCCGTGAGGAGCTGCCCCACTCGATCGCCACGCGGGTCACCGAGTGGGAGTGGCCGCGCATCCGGTGCGAGATCCTCGTCGAGCGCGACTCGCAGAAGGGGATCGTGATCGGCAAGAAGGGCGCGGTGCTCAAGCAGGTCGGGATCGCGGTGCGCCAGCAGCTGCCCGAAGGCGCCTACCTCGAGCTCTTCGTGAAGGTCGACAAGGACTGGCAGCGCCGGCCCAAGGCCCTCGAGCGGCTCGGGTACTGAGCTCGGGGGACCGCCCCGGGTCCCGACCTCGGGTTCCTGCCTCGGGTGTCGACGCCGGTGCGGAGCGCAGGTCCGTGCCGTGACGGGGCGCAGGGCCGACCCGGGGGAAAGGCGATTCGGGACCTTCGTCCCTACCCGGAGGGTCGTCCGCCCCGCAGGATGGCGGTCGGCGACCCGTGTGCACGCGTCGCCGATCACGGCACTGCTGGCCCGCCGTCGGATCAGGCCGACGGTCGTGTCGCACGTCCATGTCGACGCGCGGTGCTGGCTGCGGCGGCTTGATGAGATCTTGAGCTTGCTGATCCAACAACCATGACAATCGACGGTTATCGTTTCTGCATGCCTGAAGAAAGACGCGCCATCCACGCGTATTTGACTGTTGAGAGCCACGACGTCTGGCACACCGTCTCGGAGGAGGCCGGCGTCAGCCTGTCGGGCTTCCTCGAGGCGCTCGCCACCGACATGAAGGAGTTCCCGCCGGACGACGGGGGTCACCCTCGTTGGAGCAACGTCATCAAGGCCGCTCGCAAGATCGACGCGAAGCGTCGGCGCCGCGGCGCCGCCTGAGACCTCCCTCACCTGTTCTCGGCCGGTCGGGGCCGCAACACGGGCGCCACGGGCGCGCCCACCAACCGCTCACGAGCCTCCCTCAGGCGTCGGACTCGTCGCGGATCGCGCGCAGGAACGCCTCGGCTTCTGAACGGTCGCGGGTGCGCTTCATCGGCGGGAGCGCGTTCACGATGTCCCACCGGTAGCTCTGGTTCTTCGCGAGTCGGGGATCGAGCACGGCGACGACCCCGCGGTCGTCGGCGCGGCGGATGAGCCGACCTGCTCCCTGCGCGAGCAGGGTCGCGGCGCGCGGCAGATCGACGGTGCGGAAGGCGTCCGCCCGCGCCTGGTCGCGCCGCGCCTGCAGCAGCGGGTCGTCCGGACGCGGGAACGGGAGGCGGTCGATCGTGACCAGAGAGAGCGCGCGTCCCGGCACGTCGATGCCCTGCCAGAAGCTCATCGTGGCGAACAGGCAGCTGGTCTCGTCCGACTGGAACGCCTCGACCAGCGCGGGCTTGGGCAGGTCCTTCTGCGTCAGCAGCTTCCACGGCAGGCGCGGCCGCAGCACCGCCGCGGCTTCGTCCATCGCCCGGTAGCTGGTGAACAGCGCCAGCGTGCGGCCGCCGGCCGCGACGATCAGCAGCTCGAGCTCGCGCTGCAGCGCCTCGTCGTACCCGTTGGCCCGCGGATCGGGCATGTGCGTGGCGCAGTACAGCAGCGCGTTGTTCGGGTAGTCGAAGGGGCTGCCGACGTCGAGATCGTCGTGGTCGTCGTCGAGCCCGACGCGCGCCGCCATGCCGACGGGGATCGTGGCGCTCGTGAGCACGACGGTGTCGTGCTCGAAGAGCGTCTCCTCGAGCACCGGCGCGACGTCG
>CAYUOL010000031.1:0-33591 GCA_964446345.1 uncultured Iamiaceae bacterium
GGTCCGCCGCCCCCGGGTCCCGTGCCGCCACCGCCACCCCCCGGGCCCCCGCCGCCCCCGGGTGCGATGCCGCCGCCGCCGCCGGTCCCGCCTCCGCCGGGTGCGGTGCCGCCGCCTCCGCCGGCCCTGCCCCCGCCGGGCACCCCTCCGTCGAACGACCCGCACTCGGGTGGGCCGGCATTGCCCCCGGCCGACCTCGCGGGCTCGTTCGGTCCGCCGCCCACGCCGCCGCCTCCGCCCCCCGAGCAGTAGCCGCCCGCGGAACCGGCCCGCCACGCACCCGCGCTCTCGGGCGAGCGACGGCGCCGCCGTGCGTCAGCGGGTCGCGCGGACGCGCCCCACGAACGCGGCGAGGTGCCCCGCGACCACGTCGGGGCAGTCGAGCGCGAGCAGCGTGCGCGCGTCGTGCACCTCGATCAGGGTGGCGTCGGGGATGGTCGCGGCGAGGCGGCGCCCGTGCTCCGGGGGCATGACCTTGTCGTCGGCCGACCACAGGACCAGCGTCGGGCGCGTGAACGAGGCCAGCTCGCGCGCGGCGTCCTCCAGCCCGGTCATGTCGCTGGTGCGCACGTAGGTCGCCACGTCGCGGCGCACGCCGCGCTGCGTGCGCAGCCCGACGATCCAGCTCCGGCGGACGTCCTTCGGGATCGGCCGCCGGGTCATCCAGCCAAAGGTCATCGGGAGGCGCCACGTGAACCCGAGGCGCAGGCTCTGCGCGACCGGGAACAAGCCGCCGGGCAGGCGGGCCGCCAGGCTGGCGACCTTGCCCGGCAGCCCGGGTGGGATGTTGTCGAAGGCCTCCTCGGGCAGCAGCACCAAGGCCCCGATCCGTTCCGGGTGGCGCACGGCGGTGAGCTGCGGGCCGCCCCAGTCGGCCGCCACGAGGGTCACGTCGGAGAGGTCGAGCGCCTCGATGAGCTCCGCGAGCAGGTCGGCGAGGGCGTGCAGCGAAAGATCCGCGCCCGCGTCCATCGGGCGGCGGTGCCCACCGAGCGGGAGCACCACGGCGATGCAGCGGTGCTGCGGCGCGAGGCCACGAATGACGCCCTCCCACAGCGTGGCATCCATCAGCAGGCCGCCGGCGAACACGATCACGGGGCCGTCGCCCCCGGAGTCCTCGTAGTCGACGACGCCACTGGACAGCTGCACGGACTCCATGACGCACCTCCGCTCGTGGGTTAGAGCGATCACTCTAGTGAGCCGACCTGAGACGATCCAGGCCGAGTAGAGCATTCGCTCTACTCGGGCGCCACGCGCCGGTAGGATCGACCCATGACCGACACGAGGGATCGCTTGATCGAGGCGACGGCAGAGCTCTTCCGCACGCACGGCTACAACGGCACCGCGGTCAAGCAGATCGTCGACACGGCCGGCGCCCCGTTCGGGTCGATGTACCACTTCTTCCCGGACGGCAAGGAGCAGCTCGGGGCGGCGACGATCCGGTGGTCGGGAGCGATCTACGGCGAGCTGATCGACCTGTTCTTCCGGCCCGGCGAGGATCCGGTGGCCGCCACCCGGGTCTTCTTCGAGGCGGCCGCCGACACCGTGCGCGACACCGACTTCGTGGACGCCTGCCCCATCGCGACCGTCGCGCTCGAGGTGGCGAGCACCAGCGAGCCGTTGCGGGTCGCGACGGCCGAGGTCTTCGAGAGCTGGCTGGCGGCGGTGGACATCCACCTCGTGCACGCGGGGCTGACGCGGGTGCAGGCCCGGCGCACCTCGGTGGCGCTCTTCTCGCTGCTCGAAGGCGCGTTCATCCTGGCGCGCGCCACTCGCGACGATCGTCATGTGCGCACCGCCGGCCGGGCCGCCGCAGAGGTGGTCGCGGCTGCGCTGGCCCGGCGCGAGGCGCAGCTCGCGGCGCGACGGTCGTGACGCGCCGGGGCACCCCGAGCTGACCGGCACGACGTCGCTCGTAGACTCGGGCCCATGAGCACTGGGCCGAGGGCGGGCCACCTCCGCATCTACCTCGGCGCGGCCCCGGGCGTAGGCAAGACCTACGCCATGCTCGACGAGGGGCGGCGCCGCCGCGAGCGCGGCACCGACGTCGTGATCGGCTTCGTCGAGACGCACGACCGGCCGAAGACGATCCGCCAGATCGGCGCGCTCGAGATCGTGCCGCCGATCGCCCTCGGCGTCAGCGGCGCGCGGGTCGACGAGCTCGACCTCGACGCCGTGCTCGCCCGGCGCCCCGCGGTGGCGCTCGTCGACGACCTCGCGCACACGAACGCCCCGGGCAGCCGCCATGCGAAGCGGTGGCAGGACGTGCAGGCGCTGCTGGCCGCCGGCATCGACGTGATCAGCACGGTCAACATCGAGCACCTCGAGTCGCTCAGCGACGTCGCCGAGCGGATCACGGGCCGCCCGCAGCCGGACACGGTCCCCGATTCGGTCGTGCGCGCCGCCGACCAGGTCGAGCTCATCGACATGGCCCCGGAGGCGCTGCGTCGGCGCCTGGCCCACGGCAACGTCTACCCGGCGGACAAGGTCGACGCCGCCCTCGGCAACTACTTCCGAGCGGGCAACCTCAACGCCCTGCGCGAGCTCGCGCTGCTCTGGGTCGCGGACAAGGTCGACGAGTCGCTGCAGGAGTACATGGTCGCCCACGACATCGACCACTCGTGGGAGACGAGGGAGCGGGTCGTCGTCGCGGTGACCGGCGCCCCGAGCGGCGAGCACCTCATCCGCCGCGCGGCGCGCATGGCGGCGCGCGCCAAGGGCGACCTCATCGGCGTGCACGTCTCGGCCAGCGACGGCGTGACGGTCGAGCCCAACGAGCTGCTCGAGGAGCACCGTCGGCTGCTGGCCGATCTGGGCGGCGAGTACCACGAGGTCATCGGCACCGAGATCCCGGCCGCGCTGCTGCAGTTCGCCAAGGCCGAGCGCGCGACGCAGATCGTGCTCGGCGCCACGGCTCGGCCGCGGTGGCGCGAGACGTTCGGCGGCTCCGTGATCACGCGGGTGATCCGCGACGCAGGCGAGATCGACGTCCACGTCATCAGCCAGCCGGCGGCGGCCTCGGCCGCCCCCATCCGCCTGCCGGCGCCCCGTCGCCGCCTCCGCGTGACGCGCCGCCGGCAGCTGGCGGGGTGGGCCGGCGTCGTCATCGGCATCCCGCTGCTGTCGGTCGTGCTGTTCGCCGTGACCGCCAACGTCAACCTCACGTCCGTCGTGATGCTCTACCTCCTCCTCGTCACAGGGGTCGCCGTCGTCGGCGGCCTCTGGCCCTCGATCGCCGCGGCCTTTGCGGCCTTCTTCGCCCTGAACTGGTTCTTCACGCCACCGCTGCGCACCTTCGACATCGCTCACGGGGACAACCTCCTGGCGCTCGTGATCTTCCTGGCGGTGGCCGCGCTCGTGAGCACGGTCGTCAGCCAGGCGTCGCGACGCACGGCGGACGTCTCGCGCGCCCGGGCCGAGGCCGAAGCGCTCGCCCGCGTCGCCGGGGGCATGTTCGGCGAGGACGATCCCCTGCGCGAGATGGTCTCGCACCTGCGCTCGACGTTCTCCCTCGACGCGGTGTCCGTGCTCGTCGCCGATGCGGAGGCGGGCTGGGCCATCATCGAGGCGATGGGATCACCGATCCCGACCCGGCCCGAGGACGGCGAGTCGCTGCCGTTGGCGGAAGGCGCCGTGCTCGTGATGAGCGGGCCGGCGCTCAGCGCCGACGACCGCCGCGTGCTGCAGGTCTTCGCCGCGCAGCTCAGCTCGGCGCTCGAGCGTCGCCGCCTGCGGCGCGAGGCCGCCGAGTCGGCGGTCATGGCCGAGGCGGATCAGCTGCGCACCGCGATCCTCCGCGCGGTCTCGCACGACCTGCGCAGCCCGCTGGCCTCCATCAAGGCCTCGGTCACGAGCCTCTTGCAGGACGACGTGCAGTGGTCGGACGAGGACCTCGGTTCGTTCCTCGCCACCATCGACGAGGAGACCGACCGCCTGAACGACCTCGTCGGCAACCTGCTCGACATGTCCCGCATCGAGACGGGCACGCTGGAGGTGCTGATGAAGCCGGTCGGCCTCGAGGAGATCGTCGCCGGCGCGCTCGCCAGCCTCAGCGGGTCGACGGCCCGGGTCGAGGTCGACGTGTCCGAGCAGCTCCCGCACGTCATCGCCGATCGGGCGCTGCTCGAGCGCGCGGTGGCGAACCTGGTGAGCAACGCCCTCGGCTTCTCGCCCGACGACACGCACGTCCGCGTCGAGGCGGGCGAGGTCGGCGGGCGCGTCGACCTGCGCATCATCGACCAGGGCGACGGGGTGCCCGTCGCGCAGCGTGACCGGATGTTCGAGCCGTTCCAGCGCATGGGCGACAGCCGCGTCGACCAGGAGGTGCCGGGGCAGCGCCCCACCGGCGTCGGCCTGGGCCTGGCCGTGGCCAAGGGCTTCGTCGAGGCGATGAACGCCCGGCTGTCCCTCGACGACACCCCGGGCGGAGGGCTCACGGCCAGCATCGAGCTCGAGAAGGTCGCGGCGTGACCCGCGTGCTGGTCGTCGACGACGAGCCGCAGATCCTGCGCGCGCTCGCCACCAACCTGCGCGCCCGCGAGTACACGGTGGATCTGGCGACCACCGGCGAGGAAGCGCTGAGGATGGCGGCGGACCACCCGCCGGACATCGTGATCCTCGACATCGGGTTGCCGGGCATCGATGGGGTCCACGTCGTGCGCGAGCTGCGCGAGTGGACCGCCGTGCCGATCATCATGCTCTCGGTCCGCGAGGGCGAGGCCGACAAGGTCGCGGCACTGGATGCCGGCGCCGACGACTACGTGACCAAGCCGTTCGGCATGGACGAGCTGCTGGCCCGGCTGCGCGCCGCGGTGCGGCGCGCGGCGCCGGCCGAGGCGGAGGTCACGGTGACGACGGCCGACTTCGTCATCGATCTCGCCGCGAAGAAGATCGTGCGCGACGGGGGAGAGGTGCACCTCACGCCCACCGAGTGGGGCCTCGTCGAGGTGCTCGTGCGCAACCCGGGCAAGCTCGTCAGCCAGCGGCAGCTGCTGCAGGAGGTGTGGGGCCCGGCCTACGAGAAGGAGACGAACTACCTGCGCGTCTACATGGCGGGCCTGCGCCGCAAGCTCGAACCCAACCAGTCCCAGCCCATCTACTTCCTGACCGAGCCCGGCATGGGGTACCGGTTCGAGATCGGCACCGATCCGTCCGGCGCCGCCACCCCGGCCGCCGGTGTCACGCCAGGCTGAGCGCGAACGCGGCGCCGACCTGATCGGCGAGGGCCACCGCCAGCAGGCACTTGTCGAACGGCACCTTGGCCAGCGGCGTCGGCGACAGCACGAAGCGCCCGACGGAGACGCCCACCGCCGTGACGGGCAGCTCGACGACGCGATCGGGGAAGCCCTGGTGGTGCGTGCTCCAGGTGAGGTCGCCGATCTGCACGAGACCGGTGCGAGCCATGCGGGCCCCGGTCTCGGTCGCCGGTTGACGGTCGAACGAGCAGTGCTGCAGCTGCAGCAGGTCGACCAGCTCCACCCGCACGACCTCGACGATGTGGTGCGGATCGCACCCCTCCGACACGAGCTCGGCCACCGCGTGCAGGCGGGCGATGTCGTTGCGGCCGTCCTCGGCGTCGTCGCGGTGGCGCTCGGCCTTCGTGCGCAGGGCGACGACGACCGCGCCGACGAACAGCAGCGCCGCCAGCGTGACGAGGTCGTCCACCTCGTTCACGGCGAACGAGTGGTACGGGACGGTCAGGAAGAACGCGAAGCACGCCGTGGACGACACGACCGCCACCACCGTCGCCGAGCGACGGCCCGACGACGCCACGACCACGACCACCGCCGCCATCAGCAACGCAGACACGGCCTGGCTGTGCTCGCCCAGCGTCGTCATCACGAGGGCGACGACCAACGGCGCCAACGCCGCGACCGCCAGCGTCGCCACCCGCGACCGGCGCAGGTCGAGGCGGGGGCCGGCGGACGGGCTCGGGCCGGGCGACGGGGCGGCCACGGGGTCAGTGGCCCTTCGGCGCCGGCGCGTGGTCCCCGGCGTGCGGCTCGAGCTGGATCTCGTAGGCGGGGTTCAGCATCGCCATCGACCCCCGGTGCTCGCCGATGACGCCGTCGACGATGATCTTCGTGCCGGCGCTCACCCCGGCCAGCTGGCGCCGGCCGAAGAACACCACCAGCAGGGCGCCGGTGTCGTCGATGATCGTGAGCTCGAGCGCGGCCCGCCCCGACCAGGGCTGCACCCGCATCGAGTACACCTTGCCCGCCACGCGGGCCTTCTGGCGGAACTGCAGCTGATCCACGGGCACCCGGTTGTCGGGCAGCTCGAAGTTGCCCAGGTTGATCGTGGGCACGGCGGCCGCCTTCGCCTTCTTGCGCGGGGGCTTCACCGTGGGGAGGCCCTCGGCGACCGCGGACAGGTCGATCGACGGCTCGGCCTTGGTGCCGAGGTGGTACGGCACGATCGTGACGTTGCAGTGGGGGAGCAGCGAGAGCGTCTCGGCGATCGAGTCCGCGGTGCGGTCGTGCACCAGGCGGTGCCAGAACTTGTTGTACTGGCGCCGCGGCAGCAGCACGCTGACCTCGGTCTTGCCGTCGACGAGCTGGCGGGCGACGACCTCGGCAGCCGCTCGCTCGAGGCGCCGGTCGGGGCAGTCGATGACGTCGAGCGCGAGGCGCGAGAAGCCCAGGCGCGTCCACGCATCGGTGAGGTCCTTCGTGCGCACCGGGTCCATGTCGAAGTGGACCGCCGCGAGCTCGTCGGGCGTGAGCGAGCGGGCGTACTGGATGGCGCGGGCGGCGGCCATGTCGAGCTTGTCGATGAGGACCACGGCGACGTGACGGCTGAGCGTGGGCGCTTCGGCGGCGGCCGCGGCGTCGCTCTCGAGCTCGGCTTCCTCGCTCTCGTACTGCTTGTTGAGGCGGAACAGCGGGATGACCGCGATCGGGATGAGGCAGATGATCACCCACGCGCCGTCCATGAACTTGGTGGTGCCGATGATCAGCAGCACGATGAGCGACAGCACCCCGCCGACGCCGTTGATCACGAGGCCCGATCGCCACTGCGGCTCGCGCAGGCGCAGGTGGTGCTTCGCCATGCCGAACTGCGAGAGCGTGAAGCTGAGGAACACGCCGATCGCGTACAGCGGGATCAGGCGGTCGACCTTCGCGCCGGTCACGACGAGGAGCACGATGGCCGCGACCGCGAGGGCGATGATGCCGTTCGAGTACACGAGCCGGTGGCCGCGCTTGGTGAGCTGGCGGGGCAGGAAGTTGTCGCCGGCCTGGAAGCTGGCGAGGCGGGGGAAGTCGGCGAAGCTCGTGTTCGCGGCGAGCACCAGGATCAGCATCGTGCCCGCCTGCAGCGAGAGCCACAGCACGTGGCCGAACGCGGCGTTCGAGTCGTAGATCGCCTCACCGATCTGGCTGATGACCGTCGGTGTGCCCGACTCGTAGACCTCGGGGTGGATCTTCGAGGCCATGTACGACAGCCCGAAGAACATGACGCCGAGCAGGCCGCCCATGACGACCAGCGTGTCGCGGGCGTTCTTCCACGACGGCTCCTTGAACGCGGGCACGCCGTTCGAGATGGCCTCGACGCCCGTGACGGCGGCACCGCCGGAGGCGAACGCGTGGAGGACGACGTAGACCGTGGCCCCCATGAGGAAGGCGCTGGCGTTGCCCTGCGTGCCCAGCTCGACGGCGCCCTCTTCCGGGGGGATCACGGCGAAGCTGTCGGTGATGATGCGGTAGACGCCCACGCCGAGCAGCAGGAAGACGTTGACGATGAAGAAGTAGGTGGGGATGGCGAAGGCCTTGCCGGACTCCTTGACGCCCTTCAGGTTCATGCCGGCGATCAACAGGATGAACGCGATCGCGATCGGCACGACGTACGGCGACAGCGCCGGCACCGCCGACGCCAGCGCGGCGGCGCCCGCCGCCGTCGACACCGAGGCCGTGAGGATGTAGTCGGTGAGCAGCGAGACCCCGGCGACCTGCGCCCAGAACAACCCGAAGTTGTCCTTGGTGACGATGTACGCGCCGCCGGCGCTCGGGTAGGCCTTGATCGTCTGCCGGTACGACAGGATCAGGAAGCCGAGCACCACCAACATCGCGACGGTGATGGGCACCACCAGCGAGAAGGCCAGCACGCCGATGACCGGGATGAGCACCCGCAGGATCTCTTCGGTGGCGTACGCCGACGAGGACAGGTTGTCGGAGGCGAACACCGCGAGCGCGGTCGGCTTGCCGAGGCGCTCGTGGGCCAGCTGCTCGTTGTGCAGCGGCGGGCCGAGCACCTTGTTCTTGAACCGGTACAGCGCCGGCTCGGGGAGGTCGACGAGGTGCCGGGTGGCCTTCGGCGTGGGGAGCGTGGAGCCGGATGTCGCGCCCTCGCCGACGGCGGCTGGAGCGTCTTCAGGGGGGTCTTGGGTGAGCACGTCCCTAGTGAGGCACGCCGTCGCACCGGGCCACAACCCGGTCGCCGTCAATATCCCGCTAAGACGAGCCTGACCTGCGCATCTGCGCCCGCGGCCGGCGCGCCGTCAGTGGAAGGCGTGGGGATCGAACTGGATCTCGTAGGCGGGGTTGAGGACCGCCATCGATCCCTTGTGCTCGCTCACCACGCCTTCGATCAGCAGGCGCGTCCCGGCCGTGACGCCGGCGAGGTGGCGCCGACCGAAGAACACCACGAGCAACGCCCCGGTGTCGTCGATCAGCGTCAGCTCGAGCGAGGCCACCCCGGACCACGGCTGCACGCGCATCGAGTACACCTTGCCCGCGGCGCGGGCGCGCTGGCGGAACTGCAGCTGGTCGACGGGCACGCGGTCCTCGGGCAGCTGGAAGTCACCGAGGTTGATGGTGGGCGCGGCCTTCGCCTTGCGGGCCCGCTTGGTGGCCTTGCCGGCGGACGACGCGGTCGGCAGCGCGGCGTCGTTGATGGTGACGTCGGACTTGTTGAAGAGGTGGAACGGCACGATCGTGACGTTGCAGTGCGGCAGCTGCGACAGCGTCTCGGCGATCGAGTCGGCCGTGCGATCGTGCAGGAAGCGGTGCCAGAACTGGCTGTACTCGCGGCGGGGCAGCAGCACGGTGACCTCGGTGTCGCCGTTGCGCAGCTGCCGGGCGACGAGCTCGGCGACCCCGCGCTCGATGCGACGGTCGGGGCACTCGACCACGTCGAGCACGAGGCGGGAGAAGCCGAGCGTCGCCCACGACTCGGTGATCTCCTTCGTGCGGAGCGGGTCCAGGTCGAAGTGCACGGCGATCAGCTCGTCGGGCGTCAGCGTGCGGGCGTACTGGATCGCCCGGCTGGCCGCGAGGTCGAGCTGGTCGATCAGCACCAGCACCACGTGGCGGTCGAGGATGCGCATCTCGGCGACCGCCTGGCCGCCGGCCTCGCCGTGCAGCGCCTCCTTCTCCTCCTCGTACTGCTTGTTGAGCCGGAACAACGGGATGACCGACAGCGGGATCACGACGATGATGATCCAGGCGCCCTCGGAGAACTTTGTGATCGCCGAGACGATCAGCACCACGACGGAGATCGCGCAACCGACGCCGTTGACGAACATCCCGCTGCGCCACCCCTTGTGCTTGAGGCGTGCGTGGTGCTTCGTCATGCCGGCCTGCGAGAGCGCGAAGCCGGTGAACACCCCGATCGCGTACATGGGGATGAGCTTCTCGACCTTGGCGCCGGTGACCACGAGCAGGAAGATCGCGGCGACCGACAGGGCGATGATGCCGTTGGAGAACACGAGCCGGTGGCCCCGCTTGGTGAGCTGGCGGGGCAGGAAGTTGTCGCCGGCCTGGAAGCTGGCCAGGCGGGGGAAGTCGGCGTAGCTCGTGTTCGCGGCGAGCACGAGGATCAGCATCGTGCCGGCCTGCAACGAGAGGAAGAGGACGTAGCCGAGGGTGGAGTGCTGCGCGTCGTAGACCACGTCGCCCACCTGCGAGATCACCGTGGGCGTGCCCTCGAGGTACGGCACCGCCTGGACCTTCGAGGCGAGCAGCGACAACCCGAGGAACATCACCCCGAGCAGCGCACCCATGATGACCAGCGTGTCGCGGGCGTTCTTCCACGACGGCTCCTTGAACGCCGGCACGCCGTTCGAGATCGCCTCGACACCGGTGACGGCGGCGCCACCCGACGCGAACGCGTGCAGCAGGACGAAGAGCCCGATGCCGAGCCACAGGGTCGGGTTCTCGGCCCCGAAGGGCACCACCTCGTCGGGGTTCTCCACGTGGTACGTGCCGAGCCCCCCGGCGAACCCGAACAGGCGGGCCACGCCGACGCCGAGGAGGACGAACATGTTGAGCACGAAGAAGTACGTCGGGATGGCGAAGGCCTTGCCCGACTCCTTCACCCCCTTGAGGTTGCCGCCCGCGATGATCATCAGGAACACGATCGCGATGGGCAGCTTGTACGGGGCCAGCGGCTCGACGGCCGACGCCAGCGCCGCGGCTCCTGCGGCGACCGAGACCGCGGCCGTGAGCACGTAGCCGAGCAGCAGGGACACGCCGGCCACCTGCGCGAGACCGGTGCCGAAGTTGTCCTTCGTGACGATGTACGCGCCGCCCGCGCTGGGGTAGGCCTTGATCGTCTGGCGGTAGCTGAGGATCAGCAGCACGAGCACCACGAGCATGGCGATCGTCAGCGGCATGACGAAGGCGAAGGCGGCGACGCCGGCGGCCGGGATGAGCACCCGGAGGAACTCCTCCGTCGCGTAGGCCGACGACGAGAGGTTGTCGGAGGCGAACACCGCGAGGGCGGTGGGCTTGCCGAGGCGCTCGTGGGCGAGCTGCTCGTTGAAGAGCGGTGGGCCGAGGATCTTGTTCTTGACCCGGTAGCCCAGCGGCTCGGGCACGTCGACGAGGTGCGACAGCGCCTTCGGGATCGGGACGGCCCGGTCGCCGGGCGGTGAGGCCGCTTCCGGGCGGACGGCGGCGGGTGTGGGATCCACGGTCTCGGGGGTCGTCACGAGGCACCAGTCAACACCCCGTCACCATCCGGCGAAAGCTCGAAACATGACGTTCACCTGAACGGATCCTGACCTCTCGCGCGATGCCATCCGGGCGGATCAGGGCCGGCGCAACGGTGAGCGCGCGGAGGTGTGGCGGGCACCTGACCGGGGACTGACGGCTGCTCCTCGGGTTTTGGTGGTGCCTCGAAGGTCGGTCGTAGGATGCGCCGTCGTGCCCGGTGGCGGGCGCAGGAGGTGTGTGAGGGTGCACGTCGTCGTAGTCGGATGTGGGCGCGTTGGTGCAGGGCTGGCCATCACGCTCGAGGCGGATGGTCACACGGTGTCGGTGATCGACAAGCAACCCCGGGCGTTCCGCCGGCTGCCGAGTGACTTCAAGGGCGGCCAGATCGTCGGGGTCGGCTTCGACCGCGAGATCCTGAAGGCCGCGGGCATCGAGAAGGCCGATGCCCTGGCCGCCGTCACGAACGGCGACAACTCCAACATCGTCGTGGCCCGCGTCGCCCGCGAGGAGTTCCAGGTCGAGCGCGTCGTCGCCCGCATCTACGACTCCCGCCGCGCGGCGATCTACGAGCGCCTCGGCATCCCGACCGTGGCCACCGTGCAGTGGGCCACCGAACGGGTCCTGCGCCGGGTGCTGCCCGACGCGCAGGCGATGGAGTGGGTCGATCCGAGCGCCAAGGTGTGCATGGTCGAGCGCTCGATCCCGCCGGCCTGGGCGGGGCGCCGCGTGCTCGACCTCGAGATCGAGGGCGTGTCCCGCGTGGTCGCCGTCTCGCGGCTCGGCGAGGCGGGGTTCGCCGAGCCCAACCAGGTCGCGCAAGAAGGCGACATCGTCTGGGTGGCGATCGCCGGCGACAAGATGGACGTTTTCCAAGAGCACCTGACCGGCACCCCCGACACAGGAGGCCATCACTGATGCGCGTGATCATCGTCGGTGGCGGCAACGTCGGCACCTACATCGCCCGAGAGCTGGTCGAGGCCAAGCACGACGTCGTGATCGTCGAGATCGACCCGGTGCGCGTCGACCGCGCCGAGAAGAGCGGCATCAGTGCCGGCGCCACCTGGCTCAACGTGGACGGCTGCGAGGTCAGCGAGTTCGGCCAGGCCCACCCAGAGAACGCCGAGGTCGTCGTCGCGGTCACCGGTGACGACCAGGTCAACCTCGTCATCTCGCTGCTCGCGAAGCAGGAGTTCGGCGTGCCCCGCGTGGTGGCCCGCATCAACAACCCGGACAACCGGTGGCTCTTCAACGAGACGTGGGGCGTCGACGTCTCGGTCTCCACGCCGCACCTGCTCACGGCGCTCGTCGAAGAAGCTGTGTCGGTGGGGTCCCTCGTGCGGCTGATGTCGCTCGAAGGCGACAAGGCGACGCTCGCCGAGGTGAAGCTGGCGTCGACCTCGCCGGTCATCGGCAAGCAGATCATGGACCTCGGGTTCCCGCGCGACAGCAGCGTCGTGGCCGTCATGCGCGACGAGCACGTCGTCGTGCCCCGGGGCGACACGGTGCTGAACGAGGGCGACGAGGTGATGGTGCTCGTCACCAGCGAGAGCGAGGACCGCGTGCGCGTCCTGCTCGTCGGCGACGAGTGACCTTCAGCTGACCCGCGACAGCTTCGTCACGTTCGACGCGGTCGTCACGATGTTGAACACGTACCAGAACGCGAGCGCTGCCACCACGGCGACCACGACCGCCCCCACCAGGGCGTACTTGAGGTCGTACTTGATGTTGCCGCGGGCGTCGCGCTCGGGACGCACCAGGTCGGCCACGTCGTCGAACGTGTCGTCGAAGCTCTTCGTGCCGTCGTCCCCCCAGACGAAGCCGGTCGCGTAGCCCGGGCCGTAGTTCCCCATCGCCCGGCGCTCGATGTCGCGGTCGATCGCCTGGTCGGTCTGCATCTTGTCGATGAGCAGCCCGAGCCCTTCGGGCGGCGGCGCGCCACCCGACCCGCCCTCGACCGCGACGCCCTCGGCCAACGCGACCTCCCGGGCGTTCGGGATCGGCGCCTTGCACTTGGGGCACCGGAGCTCGCCGATGAAGACGTCGCCGCCACACTCCCGACACGTGTTCGCCATGCGCGTGCCTCCGCTCGTTCTGGGTGGACCCCCAGTGTTGCCCGACCGAGCGACGAGCGTCTCGGATTTCGCCACGCGGGCATCCGGCCCGTTCGGCAGCAGACTCGTATGCTGCGCCGCACCGTGCGGGGGTGGCCCGTGCGTCGGCTTGGAGGTCGTGTCGTGGAGATCCCTGGTGCTGCCCGTGAGGTCATCGAGTCGGGGCGGTTGGCGCACCTCGTCACCGTCAACAAGGACGGGTCGCCGCACGTGACGCTCGTGTGGGTGGGCCTCGACGGCGACGAGGTCGTGATCGGCAAGCTCATGGAGGACCAGAAGACGCGCAACATCCGGCGTGACCCGCGCGTGTCGTTCTCGATCGAGGCCGAGGGCGACCAGCACGGGATGCAGAACTACCTCGTCGTGGAGGGCACCGCGACGATCGTCGAGGGCGGCGCCCCCGAGCTGCTGCAGAAGCTCGCCGAGGTGTACGTGGGCCCCGGCGTGAAGTTCCCGCCCATGCCCGACCCGCCCGACGGCTTCGTCATCCGGGTGACGCCCACCAAGGTGCGGGGCATGGGCCCGTGGGGCACGCAGTTCTGATCGAACGCGGCGGTCGACGGCCCGTGCGCGGCAGCGCCTGCTGATCCTGCGCCGGTCCGCCGTGCCGGCCGGCCGCCGGAGGTCAAGCGCCGCGGCCCCACAGCTCCTCGAGCGCCGCGGCGACCGCTTCGGGCCGACTCGCGGGCCACCAGTGGCCGCAGCCGTCGAAGATGATCGAGTCGCCGCCGAGGCGGTCGGCCATCCGGTCGCCGTACTCGGGCGGCGCGTACACGTCGTCGCCGCCCCACAGCGCGAGCGAAGGCCGGTCGAACGGCGCATCGAGGGCCGGGCCCCACTCGGCGCCGACGGTGACGGCGGACCGGTAGAGCGCCAGGATGGCCGCCTTCATCGCGGGCGTGATGTTGGCCGCCGTGCGCGCTGCCTGCGCGGTGGTCAGACCCATGCCCGGCAGCGCGACGGCCATCGCCTCGGGCGTCATCGCCTCCATGACCTGCTCGCCGATCTCGGGTTGCTGCCAGAGCTGGGCCACGTCGTGCCACACGTAGGTCTCGTCGATCGGACCGCCCCCGAACGCGAGCGTGCGGATGAGATCGGGGCGCGTGGTGGCGGCGCGCACGACGAGCAGCGACCCCCAGTCGTGGCCCACGAGGTCGACGGGTTCGCCGACGGCTTCGAGCTCGCCGATCAACCAGGCGACGTAGGACTCCTTGTCGGGGATGAACCCGTCGGGCAGCGGCGCGGCGAAGCCCGGGAGGTCTGGGCGCACGACGTCGGTCCGGCTCAGGTGGGCGCACACCTCGTCCCACACGACGTGGGTGTCGGGGACGCCGTGGACGAGGAAGGCGGGCATCGCGGGGTCCTCCGGGTCAGGGCCTGGTCGTGTTCGTCATGGCACGAGGCGCGTCTCGTCGAGCGGCCGGGCGAAGCTCAGCTCGTGACCGTCGGGGTCGTGCACGTGGAAGTAGCGCTCGCCCCACGGGGCGTCGCACGGCGTGGTCGTGGTCGGGTAGCCGGCGTCGACGACCTGCGCGTACGTCTCGTCGACGTCGGCGACCCAGAAGATCACCCGCCCCCAGATGCGGTCGCCCGGGGCGTGGGCGGCGTCGAGCTGGATGTTCAGGTAGCTCGACCCGACGCGGTAGCTCGTGAACTCGCTCTCGGGGCCGCCGTAGAGGCGCACGAAGCCGATCGCCTCGTAGAAGCGCGTCGACGCCGGCATGTCCTTCGTCGCCAGCGTGACCGCGCTCACCGATCGGATCGGCCCCCCGGCGTCGCTCACGGGCTCATCGTGGCACAGCTCGCACGGGCAGGCGCTCGATCGGGAGGGCGCCGGTGGCGCCGGGTGGCAGCTAGCGACCAGGGGCCGCCGACTCGGCCCGTGGTGGGTCGATCCGGCAGTCGAAGGTGCCGTCCTGCTCCTGGGTCCCGAAGCTCGTCTCGTGCAGGTTGATCGTCAGCGCGCACGACCCCTGCTCCACCCCCGCGAACTGCCCGGTGCCGCCGGTGATCTTCAGGCCGTAGGGCACGCCGGACGTCGGCAGCGCCGCCTTGCTGGTCAGCACCCCCGTCAGCGTCGAACCACCGGGGGCGGTGATCGTGAAGGGTCCTTCGCCGGACCACACGTTGCTCTGGTCGATGCTGCCGCAGTAGTCCGCGTGCAACTGCAGGACGGTGCCGGGGTCGACCGGTGCGTTCGGCGACTCGACCCAGAACGACAGGTCGAGGTCGTGCTTCAGATCGCGGCAGGCGTCGGTGAAGAGGGCGTAGTGCCCGATGCCCTTGTAGGTGCCTCGCAGGAGCAGCACCCAGTGAGGATCGGAGGCGGCCGACGGACCCGTCGACGTGGTCGGGTCCAATGGGACCGTGGTCTCGGTCGGGCGCTCCTCGGTCGAGGGCGGTTGGCCCGGCAGTGTGGTGGCGACCGCGATCTCGGTGACGGCGGGCGCTTGGGTCGTGGCCGGCACCGATCCTGGTGGGAACCCGGGGATGGATCCGGGTGTGGACCCCGGCGTCGATCCGGGGGTGGTGCCGACCGGCGCGCCGCCCGAAACGAGGGCGCGCGTGTCGGCCCGGCGGCTGGAGCCGACGGCGGCGACGAGACCGACGCACGCGAGCAGCGCGACCACCCCGACGACTCGTGTGGTGCGGCGCTGCTGGCGAGCCCGCGCTTCGCGGGTCGACGGCGGTGTCAGGGCCCGCGCGGCGTCGGTGACCGCCCTGGCGGCCCGTCCGAAGCGCTCCTCGTCGTGGCGGGCAGGTCGGTCGTGGTGGTCGTCGATGCTCATGCGGGTCCCTCTTCGTCGTGGGCCTCGGACACGGGCCGGCTGTCGGCTGGCGGTGCGCCCGCGGCCTCGGGTGCGGTCGTGATGAGCGCCGCGCGGGCTCGCTTGAGATGCGTCTTCGCCGTGCCCTCGCTGATGGCGAGGATGGCGGCGACCTGCTCGAGCGAGAGGTCCTCCACGTAGGTCAGCGCGAAGACCTGGGCCTGGCGCGGCGGGAGCTTGCGCACCAGCGCCCACACCTCGGCGTCGGCCGGCAGCTCGATCTCGTCCGTCGCGCGCTCGCGACGAGCCCCCAAGCGGGTCAGCGCCTTGGCCTCCGAGCCCAGCCGCCGGCGCCAGGACACCGCCCGGTTGGCGACCACCCGGCGGACCCAGGCACCGGGCTTGTCGTAGCGCTGCAGCTGGTCCCACTTGCGGAACGCCGCGAAGAACGCGTCCTGGGTCACGTCCTCCGCCGTCGCCCAGCTGCCCGTGAGGACGAAGGCCAGCCCGGCGACCGACGCGTACTCCTCGGCGCAGAACCGGTCGAAGTCGAGCGTGGTGGCGACGGGCAGGTCCGCCGTCGCGTCGAGCGCCGCTGATGCGTCCTCGTGCGGGGCCGGGAGTGGCTCTTGCTCGGCGGTGGTCATGGTCGTTCCCGCCACCACCTTTGTCGATCCGACGATGCTCATCGGCCGTCACTCGCACGAGGCGTCGTTCTGGGGGTACACGGAGCGCGCCGGCAGTACGATCCGCCGCACGTGCGCCCGCTCCCGGGCCCACCGGAGGGATGGAAGGGGGATCCATGGGGGAGATCGTCGCCACCGACGAGGAGCTCGAGAACACGCGCTCGTTCAACACGATGGTCGCGGCCTTCATGGCCGAGGTGCCCGACTTCGCCACGCCGGAGGGCCTCGAGAAGCTCCGCGCCAACGACGGGTTCTTCGCGAGTGCGGTGGCGGCGGAGGCGATCGAGCGCGAGCTCCCGGGCGGTGACGGGCCCGTGCCGGCGCGGGTGTTCGTGCCCGAGCGCGTCGACGCGGTGTACCTGAACCTGCACGGCGGTGGCTGGTGCATCGGCTCGGCGCAATCGAGCGATGCCGAGATGCTGGTGTTGGCCGAAGCCGCGAACGTCGCGGCGGTCAGCATCGACTACCGGCTCGCGCCCGAGCACCCCTTCCCGGCAGGGCCGGACGACTGCGAAGCAGTGGCGCGGTGGTTGCTCGACGAGGCCGTGGCCGAGTTCGGGACGGACCGGCTCTTCATCGGCGGCGCGTCCGCGGGCGCGCACCTGGCGGCGCTCACGCTCCTACGGGTGCGGGACCGCCTCGGTCAAGACGCCGTGGACCGCTTCCTCGGTGCCAACCTGATCTTCGGCGCCTACGACCTGGGCATGACCCCGTCGCAGCGGACCGCGGTCGACGGTCTCGTGATCCCGTTGCCCACCCTCGAGGCCTGCTACGCGAACGCGCTGCCCGGGATCGACCGGGAGGGCCGTCGCGACCCGGCGTTCTCGCCGCTCTACGCCGACTTGGCGGGATTGCCGCCGGCCCTCTTCACCGTCGGCACCGCGGATCCGCTGTACGACGACTCGCTGTTCATGGCGGCGCGCTGGGCGGCCGCCGGCAACCACGCGACGCTCGACGTCTACCCCGAGTGCCCGCATGCCTTCGTCGCGTTCCCCACCCTGTTGGGCCGGCGCGCTCGGGACCGGGCGCAGGAGTGGGTCACCGCGACCGTGGCGCAGGCCGTCGAGTCCGCCGCCGTCTGAACCGCACCGTCACCGACGCCCGGGAGGGGTCGCTCGTCGATCGCCGAGCGGGACCGCGGACCGCCCGCCGGCGCGTCACCCGGTGACCGTGCGGCGCTCCTGCGCGTCCGCCGCGATCGCGGCTTCGTCGACGAGCAGCGGCCGCAGCTGCTTCGCCGCGTAGTCGTCCAGCTGGTCGGAGTGGTGCGGTGAATCGGGATCCGCGGACTGGCCGTAGACGAGCAGCCCGCGGGCGTCGGGACCGTCGTCGCCGTAGGCCAGCAGCATCAGGAAGCTGACGCCGTAGACCGCGGGGTAGCCGCCGACGCGCAGACCGGTGAGCTCGGTGCGGCCGGGGACGGGGTCGGGCAGGTCGGGACCGGGCTGCAGATCGGCGCGCGCCAGCGTCCCGACCGATGCGATCACGTTGGCGATGCCCTCGATCTCATACCCGCCGTGGATGGGCCAGTGCCGACCGCCCCGTTCCACGTACTGCACGTCGCCGAGACGGGCGTCGATGTCGATGCCCGCGCCGGTCAGCGCGTGCACGGCGCGGCCGAGGGCGATGACGAGCGGGTCCGGCCCGGACTCGGGCGCGGGGGCCAGGCCCCGCGGCGTCAGCACCGGGTCCTCCGGGTCGTAGCCCTCTGCGAACAGCGGGCCTGCGTCGTTGCGCTGCTCGAGCGTGAACGAAGCCAAGAGCTCGCGCCACACGACGGCGCCGACCGAGTCGATGTCGAAGCGCCGGTCCCAGGCCTCGAGGATCGCCGCCGCGCGGCCCACGTCGGCGGGCTTGCCGTCGACCTCGACCTCGCCGAGCCCCCGCAGGCGCGCCAGCACGTCGTCGAGCAGCAGCTCGGCGAACAGGGAGTGGTTGCCCAACACGGAGGCGAGCACGTCGTCGGCGGTGAGCCGGCCGTCGGTGCCGCTCGGCGTGACAGGTCCCTGACCGCTGGCCAGGAGCGCGTTCATCCGGGTGCGCGCCGACAGCTTGTCGTGGTGCAGCCCGCACAGCGGCGAGTGCTCGGCGATCTGCACCTCGCGGTGCGGGAGCCAGTACGGATCGTTGCTGTTGAAGACGTGGTCGTCGCGCTCGATCTGCGGCAGCGCGGCGAAGGGGAGGATGCCCGGCTCGGGGGCGGCAGGATCGTCTTGCCACTCGTCACGCGGGTCGGAACCGTCGAGCAGGGCCACCCGCAGGCTGTACGCCAGCGCAGTGATCGGATCGGTCTTCACGTTCGTGACGAACCGCTGCTGGGCTTCGCTCGTCAGGTTCGGCGTCGTGCTGGCGTCGACGTACCAGGCTCGGCCGTGGCGGTCGGCGGCCAACGTGTTGACCCAGGGCAGGCCCTGGTGCGTGGCGACGGCGCGCTGGAAGCTGTCCATGCCGTCGGCCGTGTCCATCGCCTGCACCTGCGCGAAGAAGCGGTCGTTGTCGATGTTCGCGTCGCGGTAGGTGAACCCGACCGGGTCGGACCAGCCCAGCATCGGCAGGTTGAGCATGGGCCCGTAGTGCGATGCGTACATCTCGCGCTCGACGGTCTGCGTCGAGCCGTCCTCGGCGAGCACCTCGACGCTCCGCGTCGTCGCGACCATCTCACGCACCTCGTCGCCGTAGCGGTAGGCCGTCGGGCGACCGTCGGCGAGGTCGAGCTTGTAGACGGTGAACCGGTTGCCGCACGAGAAGGTGTGCGACCACCCGACGTCGCGGTTGAAGCCCATCTGCACCAGCGGCGTGCCGACGAGCGACACGCCGTACACGTCGAGCTCGCCGGGGATGCGCAGGTGGCACTCCCAGAACCGGCCCTCGCCCCACCAGGGGAAGTGGGGGTTGGCCATGACCATCCCGCGCCCGTTCGCCGTGGCCGCGCGCCCGAACGCCCACCCGTTGGAAGCGAGCCCGGGATCGGCCGTGAGGGGCTCGGCCGGCGGCGGAGGCACGGGCTCGGTGACGGGGCCTCCGGGCGGCACCGCCGAACCGATGTACTCGACCAGGTTGCGGCCGCTCGCCATGATCGCCAGGTCGACGTAGACGCGCCAGAGGTCGAGCGGCTCGATCGGGCCGATCCACGGCGCCTCGCGGCACCACGCCGGAAGGGCGGCGCGACCGTGCTCGGCGAACCACGCGTTCACGCCGGCGGCGTACCCGTCGACGAGCTCGACGATCGAAGCGGGTTGGCCTCGGCGCATGCGCTCGGCGCGCTCGGTGACGCCGAGCGCCAGGTACCCGAGGTCTGTGTGCAGGTGCACGTCGAGCGCGCCGCGCCCGAGGTGACGGGCGCGCTCGCTGCGCACCTTCACCACGTGATCGACGATCGCCGCGAACTGGTCGCGCGCGCACGCCCATCCCTGGCCGAAGCCCAGGTCGCCCCAGGTCGGTGCCGTGACGTGGGCGACGCCGTGCGTCGTCCACGTGATGTCCGCCGAGTAGCGACCGTCTCCGGTGCTGCCGTCCGCCATGTCGTCCCCCATCCGCTGGTTCTTCGGCCCCGGCCTACCACACGGCGAGGCGCCCGACGGCGGTGAGCCGCTCCGGCACTCTTGCCGGCGGGCCTTCGGTCAGACCGCCGACCACCCGCCGTCGGAGGTGAGCACGGCCCCGTTCACGTTGGCGGCATCGTCGCTCGCGAGCCAGCAGATGGCTGCGGCCAGCGCGTCGGGCATGGCGACGCTGAGCAGGCTGGCGAGGTGGCGCTCCACCACGGCCTGACCGAACTCGGACCGGAAGGTGGCGTCGATGCCGGTGACGACGCCGCCCGGGCACACGGCGTTGCAGCGGATGCCGTGATCGGCGTAGAAGACCGCCGTCGTGCGCGTGAGGCCGATCAGCCCGTGCTTCGACGACGTGTAGGCCGCGCCGCTCGTGCCCGCCTTGAGCGATGCTTCGGAACCCACGTTGACGATCGACCCCCGCTGCGCCGCCATCATCGTGGGCAGCACCGCGCGGATCAGCCGCATCGGTGCCGTCAGGTTCACCGCCAGCACCTTGTCCCACGTGGCGTCGTCCAGCTCGTGCACCGGCAGGAAGCCGTCCATGATCCCGGCGACGTTGGCCAGCACATCGATGCGCTCCCCGGCTGCCGCGACGATGCGGTCGACGCTCTCCTGGGTGGAGATGTCGCCCACGACACCGATGGCGCCGGTCTCCGCCACCACCTCGTCGACGCGGTCGGCGAAGACGTCGGCCGCCACGACCCGGGCCCCTTCGCGGGCGAGGCGGCGGGCGACCTCGAGCCCGATGCCGGACCCGGCGCCGGTGACGATGGCGGTCTTGTCGGCGAAACGATCGGTCATGCTGGCTCCAGGTCTGCGGCGGTCGTGGGCGTTGCTCCGCGCGTGACGCTCAACGCGTGGTGGACGGCATCATCATGGGCCCGTCGGTCATCCACCTGCTCCAGTCGCCCATGTGCTGGGTCATCCACGTGACCATCTGGGCGCATCGGGCTCGCGCGTCGGAGACGGTGGGCGCTCGACCGGAGGTCGCCCACTCCTCGCACGCCGCCTGCATCGTCTCCGGGCTCTGCCACATCATCGAGCCGGTCATCTGACCCTGTCCCATCGGGCCCTGTCCCATGGGCCCCTGACCCATCGCGCCCTGACCCATCTGACCCTGCCCCATCTGACCCTGCCCCATCTGACCCTGCCCCATCTGACCCTGCCCCATCTGTCCCTGGCCCATCGCGCCCTTCCCCATCTGTCCCATCTGTCCCATCGGTCCCTGGTCCGTGGTGGTCTGGCTCATGCGGTCGCGCATCCAGCTCGCCATCGAGGAGCACCACTGCGAACCGGCGTCGTCACCCATCCCCGAGCTGGCCGCCCACCGGGCACAGCCCTGGTGCATCCAGCCGATCTGGGGAGCGGCCCCGTACGGGCCGCTCTCGCGGCGTTGCAGGGCCACGGCCCCGACCGCAGTGGCGGCCACGAGCGCCACGAGCAGGAGAGCCGGCATGAGCGCGGCCCAGGATCCGCGCGGCGCCGGTGCGGGGGAGTCGGTCGCGGCGGGGCCGCCGTCCTCGGCGGCGGGCGTGGCGAGGTCGATCGGCTCCGTCATGGCACCAGGATCCGCAGCGGTGGCAGTGCTCGGAAGGGCCGTTGGTCCTTTGAGGGTGGCGAGATCGGAGGAAGCGGCTCAGGTGGGGACGGCGCCGAAGCCGATCTCGTTGCCGTCCGGGTCGTAGAACGTGACCTTGCGGACACCGTCGCCATACGTCTCCCGCACCGATGGCTCGAGCCCACGGGCGGCGACGGTCTCCACCAGCTCATCGAGAGCGTCGAGGTCGTCGACCAGCACCGTGACCGCGCTCTGCCCCGCTCGTGCCGGTTGCTCCTCGACGACGATCGAGCGGTTCTCGGCGAGCTCCCACACCTCTTCGGTCTCGTGGGCCGCGAACGTCGGTTCGCCGAGCAGTCGGACGTACCACGTCCTCGAGGCCCGGAGGTCCCGGACATGGATCTCGGCGAAGAGCGAGAGCGCCACGGCGTCATCCTACGAAGCGTCGCCTACTTCCGCGAAGCTGAGCGCGCCCCACCCGCCCGAGGAGCTCCCGCGTGGAAGAACCAGCTATCGAGGCGCACGGCTCCGAGCCGTGTGCGCAACGGCGAGAGGCGTTCGCGACGTTGGTGCGTCGTCGCCGACGCCGCACCGACACGCCGGGGATCGCCGTCGTGCTGACGTCCCCCCAGGGTTGAGTCGGACCATGCCTCGCCGGCCGAGCTTCGAACGTCGCCGTGGTGCGATGGTGCAGCACGACATCGCCGAGCGCGGCGTCGACGATCCGAACGTTGCTGCGGCCATGCGCCAGGTGCCGCGGGAGGAGTTCGTCCTCCCCGGTGACCGTGACCGCGCCTACGAGGACCACGCCCTGCCCATCGGCCACGGCCAGACCATCTCCCAGCCCTTCGTCGTCGCGCTCATGCTCGACGCGCTCGAGCTGCGGCCTGAAGACCGGCTGCTCGAGATCGGCTCCGGCTCCGGCTACGCGGCGGCGATCGCCAGCCTCCTCTGCCGCGATGTCGTGGGCATCGAGCGGGTCGAAGCCCTCGCCGACGAGTCTCGCAGTCGGTTGGCGCGGCTGGGCTACGACCGCGTCACGATCCGCTCGGCCGACGGCACCGTCGGCTGGCCGGGCGGCGCCCCGTACGACGCCATCCTCGTGAGCGCCGGTGCCCCCGAGGTCCCGCGCGCGCTCCTCGATCAGCTCGGCGCCGGCGGCCGGCTGGTGATCCCCGTCGGGCCGACCGACCGATCACAGCGGCTCGTGCGCGTCGTCCGCGCGGGCGACACCTTCGACCGGACCGATCTCGGTGCGGTGGCCTTCGTCCCGTTGATCGGCGAGCAGGGCTGGCCGACGTAGCGGCGCCGACGTCCGCCACCCGACGCGGCGGCTCCGGTCACACCACGATGAGCTCGAGCCCGGGGAGCGACGGCAACCGGTAGCGGCCGGGCTCCGGGCGGAGCACCTCGGTCATCTCCGCGATCGCGGTGGGCGAGAGCGTCAGCACCGCCACGCCGTGGTCGACCTGCCACGCCGGCTCCCCGGGCTCGAAGCGCGCGACGAGGACGCCGTCGTGTTCGATCGCGAGTGGGCGTCCGTGTGGGAGCCGGCCCGGCAGCGCGACCAGCAGCGGGTCGATCGCGTCGGCGCCGATGCGGACGGCGAGCGCGCCGCCCCGTTCCTCGACCTCGAAGGTCGGCAGGACGAGGCTGGCCATGGACGACCCGTCGTCGCTGACCCCGGCGCGCACGGCCGCGGCGAACGCGGGGTCGGCGAGGTAGGAGCGTCGCGCCAGATCGGTCACCAGCCGCGGCGTGCGCGTGGCGACGGCGGCGAGGAACTTCCCCGCGTCCCACTGCCGCACGATCTCGAGCTCGTCTTCGGTGACGCCTACGCACTGCACGAACACGACGCGTCCGTTCGGCGTGTCGATGGTGCCGAGCTCGGGGTCCTCCGCCATGACGAGCGCGACGAGCGCCGTGTCGTCGTCGGTCGTGATCGGCCCGCCGAGATCGACGTGGTGACCGGGTTCGAACCAGTTGCCGGACGTGAAGACGTACCGGGCGATCTTCTGCAGGAGGGTGACCGGCCAGAGCGGCGCCCCCTCTTCCGGGGCGCGCGCCAGGCGGAAGGTGAGCTCGAAGCCCCACCCCGACTCCTCGAGGTTGCTGCTCTGCTTCTCGTACAGCTCGCTCAGCCCGTAGGAGACGTAGTGCCAGTGCGGCTCCGGTCCGTCGATCGGGTAGGCGCTCGTTCCGTCGAGGGGATCGTCACCCCCGAGGCTCCACGGGATGATGGTGCCCCAGTGCATCGGTTCGATCCCGGGGTGCGCGTGCTCGCACGCGGCGCGGATCGCGTCCCACCCTGAAGTGCCGCCCTCGCTCACCCCGCCATGTTCGCAGAAGCGTCGCCGCGGCGGACGGCCGGTGGGTGAGCCGTCGTTCAGACAGCGCGCACCTCGGCGAGCCTCCCGACCGCGTAGTCGTCGTCCCAGCACACCGCCGCCTCCCACGCCGCCGATGCCTGGGACGCCACGTCCAGCGTGCGGTCATCGAGCCCGGCTGCGTTGTGCGGCAGGACGAGGTCGAGAGCGGGCACGTCGACGTGCGCCTCGTCCCAGTCGATCAACGCCACGCGGTCTGCCGTGATGCGCACGTTGCCGACGTTGTTGGGGTCACCGTGCACGACGCAGGTCGGGTGCCCCGCGAGGCGCGCCCAGGCGGCGCGGCAGCGAGCGACGCCTTCGGGAGGCATCGCGGCGAGGTCGATCTTCGTCCCGGAGTCGGCGTGCACCAGATCGGTCGACGACCGCCAACCGGGGCGCTGCGGCCAACCGCTGGTCAGCCCATGGAGCGTGCGCAACGTGGCGGCGACGCGTCGCCAGTCGTCCTCGGTCTCGGGTGGTCGGCCCTCCACGTACGTCATGACCACCAGGCCGTTGGCGAAGTGCTGCCCGTCCACCGTGGCGACGGGCACCGGCACCGTCAGCCCCTCCTGATCCAGGTGCTGGAGCAGTGCCGTCTCCCACGCGAGGTCCGCGTCGCTCCTGGATCCGAGGCGGGCGACTGCGAGGCGGCCGCCGATGCGCACGCTCCACACGTCGTTGGCGACGCCGCCGGTGAGGCGTTCGATGCGCTCGGCGTCGCCGCCCCACCGCTCGAGCGCCTCCCATCCCATCGGACCATCTTCGCGGACGGGGCTCTCACCGCAGGCGTTCGAAGGCCTTCCGGCTGATCCCGACGAGGCGGGTGATCGAGTCCGAGCCCAGCGCGGCGTCGGGGTTCGAGATCATGGCCTGGACGACGAACGTGTCACCGCGGTCGTTCGTGGCGAGCCAGCCGAGGGTGAGGACGCCCGGCTCGGATCCTCCCTTGAACCAGACCGTGGGCCACCGCGTGGCGTCGAGCCCGATGGTGCCGGTCTCGCGGGACAGCACGTTCGTCAACGGCGCGAGCCCCGGGGCCCGCGCCAGCTGCTGCAGGCCGGCGAAGGCGCGACAGATGTCGTCGGGCGAGGCGAACCACTCGATGCGGTCGATGTGGCGCGGATCGGCCGACAGGCCCAACCCGATGTCGGTCACCGGCCGAGGATCGACCGACGCCTTCAGGAACCCCACCCGCTCGTCCGGCGCCGTCGCGAGGTAGGCGTCGGCAAGACCGGGCACGTAGTGCAGCAGCAGCACCTCCCGGGTGGTGAGGAAGGGCACGTTGGCGTCGGCGCTCTCGCTCCACGCGTCGTTCTTGGCCTGGACGGCGTCACGGCCCACCAGCCCGATGAGCATGTCGGTCGCGGTGTTGTCGCTGATCGAGATCATCTTGGTGGCGGCGTCCTCGACGGACACGGTCGTGCCGGGGGCGGCGGCCTGGAGCGACCCTTCGCCGTTGCCGGCGCTCTTGGCCCGATCCTCGACGGTGAGGGTCTGATCCCACGACGCACGGCCGGCGGTGATCTGGTCGGCGAGCGCGCCGAGCACGTACAGCTTGAACTGCGAGCCGGTGGGCCGGGGCGTGCCGGGCGCGATCTCGTGGACCGCCTCGCAGGTCCCCTGCGGCGTGACCCGAGCGGCGAGGAACCCGACCTGGGGGGCCAGCTCGCGGAGGGCCTGGTCGACGTCGTCCCACGGCACCGGCGTGGTCGTGCCCGCGGCGGGCGGCGGCGCGGTCGACCCCGCTGACCGTGGGTCGGATGTCGCGGCGGGCGAACCGGCGCACGCCGCCACGACGAGCACGGCGGCGGCGGTGGCGATGGTCGTCAGCGGCCCGCGCCGGCGGCGCGATCGAATCCTCCCGACCCCGGACTGCGCACCGCAACCTCGACCCATCGGCCAAGTGTGGCTGCTCCGCTCGTCGGGCACCGTGCAGCCGCCGGCCGCCGAGGTCAGCCGGGTGCGTGCGGCTCCGCGGCGCGTCAGCGCGGCACGGCATGATGGGGCCGATGACGTTCGAGCACCCGACCTGGCTCACGGCGGCGCCGGTCGGAGACGGCGACGGCGCCGGCGAGCACTACCGGTTGCGGTGGCTGGCGCTGGTGCCGATCACGATGGCGATCCTGCTCATCGGGATCGACGTGAGCATCGTGGGCGTCGCCGTCCCGAGCTTCACGGCCGAGCTCGGCGCCACGACGGCCGACATCCAGTGGATCTTCGACGGGTTCACCATCGCCCTCGGAGGGTTCGTCGTGCTGGGCGGCGGGCTGGCCGACCGGTTCGGCCGCAAGGGCGTCTTCCAGATCGGGATGGTCGTCTTCGGCCTGGGGTGCGTCATGGCGGCGCTGTCGACGACGCCGCCGGGGGTCGTGGCCGGTCGTGTCGTCACGGGCTTCGGCGCCGCGCTGGTGATGCCGCCGGCGCTGTCGATCCTCGGCGTGATCTTCCCGCCGGAGGAGCGGGCCCGGGCCATCGCGATCTTCGCCGGGGTGTCCGCTTTCGGCATCGCCGTCGGGCCGGTGATCGGCGGCGTGCTCCTCGAGAACCACTGGTTCGGTTCGATCTTCCTCGTGAACGTGCCCATCACGATCGTCGCCGTCATCGGCGCGGCGCTGGTGGTGCCGACCTCTCGCCGGCCCGGCGACGTCCCGCTCGACGTCGTCGCCGCCGTGCTGTCGGTGTTCGCCCTCGGCGGTCTCGTCGCCGCCATCATCGAAGCGCCGAACCGCGGCATCACCGACCCGTGGGTGCTCGGCACGTTCGTCGTCGGCACAGCGGCGGCTGTCGTCTTCGTGCGCCGCGAGCTCGCGTCCGCCGCCCCGTTGTTCGACCTCCGGGTGCTCGCGCTGCGCCCCGTCCTCGCCGGGGCGCTCGCGATGACCGTCACGTACTTCACCTACTGCGGCACCGAGTCGCTGCTCATCCCGCAGTACCTCCAGTACGTGGCCGGGTACTCGAGCGCGACGACGGGTCTGCTGCTGCTCCCCGTCGGCATCGTGTTCGGGGCCACGTCCTTGGGGAGCACGCGGCTCATCGCCGTCTTCGGCGCCACGCGCATCTACGGGGTGGGCCTCGGGTTGATGACCGTCGGTCTGGCGATCTTCTCGCTGCTGGTGTGGTGGGGCGGCTACGGCAACGTGCTCGTCGGGATCGTCGTGTTCTTCACCGGCGTCGGGTTGGTGGTCGCCCCCGCCACGGCGCAGATCATGGGGGCGCTGCCGCCGGAGAAGGCAGGCGACGGGTCGGCCACCAACCAGGTGTCGCGCCAGGTCGGCGGCGCGCTCGGCACCGCCGTGAGCGGCAGCGTGTTCGCGCTCGCCTACGGCCTCGGGCTGCGCGGGGCGGGCACGGGGTTGACGCCCGCGGCGCTGGATGCGGCCGAGGCCTCCGTCGGTGCCGCCCTGTCCATCGCCGACACGCTGCCGGCCCCGCAGCAGGCCGCCGTGCAGGCCGACGCCGTGCACGCCGCCGCCGCTGGCATGAGCATCACGTTCCTCCTCGCCACGATCGTCTGCGCCGCCGTGCTCGTCGCCGGCCTGCGGATCCTCCGGTCGGCTTCCCCCCCCCGCCGGCGGCGCCGACGCCCGGCGCGTGACGTCGGCGCGACGGGGAGCACCGCCGAGCCAGGGCACTCAGGTCGGCATCTGGAAGTAGCCGACGACATCGGCCACCACGTCGACGGTGCCGAGTTGGTTGAAGATGTCGAGCTGCCCGCGGCCGACGCGGAGCAGCGAGTGGTTCGCGATCGTCTGACCGGCTCCGAAGTTGATGGCCGAAGCGTTCGGCTTCGGGACCCCGTGCGGGAACGCGGTCAGGAACGAACCAGCCGTCCCGTTCGTCACGGTCAGGTTCATCGCGACGCCGGTCGCGTTCGGGGCCACCGAGGCGCTGGCGACGGAGACCGACCGGGTCTGGCCCTGGGCCCAGGGCCCGGGCGATCCCGTGTGCGTCCGGCTGTCGAGGATGCGCGTGGGCGTGCCGGGGAAGTAGCGGCTCCCGGCCCCGGCGGTGAAGTAGCCGACCACATCGATCACGACGTGGGTCGTGCCCACGGCCGTCGCGATCGCCAGCTTGCCGTCGGCCCCCACGGGCACGATCACGCCGTTGGCGATCGTCTCGCGCGCGGCGAAGTTCAGGTTCGACGATCCCGGCCGCGCGAGACCGGTCGGCCAGACCGAGAGGAAGGAGTTGCTGTCCGAGTCCGTGGCCGTCACGTTGGCCACGACCGCCGTGGCATCCGCGGGCACGGTCGCGACGCCCCGCACGGTCACCTTGCGCGCCTCCCCGGCCGGCAAGCGCGCGTTCCACCCACCCGTCAGGGTGCGGGAGTCGAGCACCCGCACCGGGTCGATCCCGATCCATCCGTCGCCCTGACCGGTTCCGTCGTCGAAGTACCCGAGCAGGTCCACCACCACGTCGGTCTCGCCCTGCGCGGTCTGCAGGGCGATGGTCTGGGTCGGCGACACCCCCACCGTCACGAGGTTCGGGATCGTCTGGCCCGGGCCGAAGTTGAGCACGGATGTCTTGTTCTGCGCGATCCCTTGGGGGAACACGGTCAGGAACGAGTTCGCGGTCGAGCCGGTGGCGGTCACGTTGAGCACCACCGCGGACGCGGTGGCGGGCACGGCTCCTCCGGTCACCGCGAGCGTGCGCGCGGACGCCGACAGCTTGCCGCCCCCACCCGGCATGCGGGTGTCGAGGATCCGCGACGGCGCCAGCGCGTGGAACGAGGCCCCGCGCGCCTCGACGGCGCCGATGTCGCAACCCGTCCCCTGCGGCCGGGCCACGCCGCGTTGATCCGCCCCGGTGCACAGGGGCACCGAGCCGATCGGGATGCGGTCGAGCAGCGGCGATCCCCGGCGCGGGAGCCGGGTCGGCGTCCCTCCGCCGTTCGCGGCCAGTGGGCCGAGGAGCGCGTCGACGTCGGACAGATCCGTCGGTTGTGCCATCGCGCAGCCCGGCGTCGAGGTGAGGTTGGAGCCGAGCGACGTGAAGGAACCGATGGCGTCCGGCGCGGCCGGATCGGCCACGGCTCGACACGGCGGGTCGCTGGCGGTCGGTGGGCTGCTCAGCGCCATCGCGGCGAACGACACGGGACCCGACGCCGCGACGTGTCGCGCGACGGGACCCACGTTGTCCGCCATCGTCACGTGGCGCAAGGTCCCGGCTTCGCGTGCGTACAGCCCGCCGACGTCCGCGGTGTTGCCCGAGATCGTGTCGTTCTCCAAGGTCGCGGTGCGGGCGAGCACGGCTGCCGACGGCACCGCGGCCCCCGAAGGCGAGATGGTGTTCGCGCTCACGGTCGAGCCGGTCATCGTCAACGAGGAGTCGACCGCGACCGCGCCGGTCACACGGGTGGGGTCCGGGCCGGTGACGGTGTTGCCGCTGATGTCCGAGTCGACGATCGTCGTCGGCGTGGGGCTCCAGACCCCGGCCATGGCCGGGCCGGAGTTGCCGGTCACGGTCGACCTCGTCAGGCTCAGGGATCCGCCCCCTGCCTTGTCGATGTTGATCACACCGGCGCCGAGCGGGGCGTGGTTGGACACGGCGACGGCGACGTTGCCATCGATGTGGCTGTCGCGGATGTCGGCGGCGCCGGCGTCGTTGGCCGCGGTGACGCCGGCGAACGATCCGTGGTTGCGGGACACCGACGTGCGCTGCATGTCGAGGGTCCCTCCGTACCAGAGCCCCACCGAACCGCCCGCCTCGGGCGTCGTCGCGGTGTTGTCCTCGATCGTCGAGTCCCGGATCACCCCCTCGGTGGCGGTGAGCAGGCCGGGGATCAGGCCGCCGTTGCGGTCGATGTGCGATTCGAGCACGGTCGCCGACCGAGACGCCACGACGCCGCCGAGCGGGTTGTCGTGGACGGACGAGCGCTCGAGGTGGACGTAGGGCACGCGCAGCGCCCCGAGGTCCTGGTTCTGTGACCGTTCCGCGTTGGTGATGTCGGAGTCCTCGATGCGCACGAGGTGTCGCAAGCTCAGATCCGACTGCTGATCGATGGCGAGACCGACGCAGCCGTCGATCGTCGTGAACCGCAGGGTCGCCGGGATCGACACGGCGATGCACTGGCCCGCCGCGTCGCGGATCGTGACGTGATCCAGGAGCAAAGATGCCGTCGGCGGCGTCCCGTACACCTGGATCACTTGCCCGCCGTGCAGGATCGTGAGGTTGTCGATCGTCAGCGCCGTCTGCGACGCGTAGATCACCTGCTTGTGGTAGCCGCCGCTGGTGACGCACGGCTGGGTCAGCGTCGCACCGTTGCCGTGGATCGTGACCGCGCCGGCGCTCATGAACGAGATGCCGTCGAAGCGGCAATCCGACAGGGCGTACGTCGCGCTCGCCGCGAGCACGATGCTCTCGTCACCGGCCTCGGCGTTCGCCTGTGCGACGGCCTCTCGCAGCGAGACGACGCCATCGGCGGCGGCGACCACGTCCGCGGTCGTCGTCACCGTGATGACGGTCGCGGCGCGTGCGGTCGGAGCGCCCGCCAGCACCAGCGCGCCCGCCAGCAGCACGAGGGCGAGCAGCGCGGCGCTCAGTCGCCGCCACCCCCGCCGGATCCCGACCATCTGGCCAGCGTACCGGCGCGTCCTGCGGGACACGGCGCGGACGGTGCCTGTGCCCGGCGGCGCCGCCGCCCGGAGGCGACGGCGGCCCGCCGCTGGGAACAGGGCGCAGTAGCGTGAGCCCGTGCGTGTCGGCATCGCTCATCACCTGGGGTGGGCCCTGGCGGTGACGGCGTCGGCGGACCACCGCGTCGTCGATCGCCGCCGGATCGAGCTGGTCGATCCCTCGTTGCCGAACGCGCCGATCCACCATCGTGGCGGTGCCCATGCGCTGCACGACTCGGGTGATCCGCTCGACGACGCCGAGCTCCTCGCGCTCGTCGCCCAGGTGCGCGCCTCCGCCGTCGCGGCCGCGAAGGTCGCGCTGCAGGGCATCTCCGCCACGAGCCCCGAACCGATCCGGTCGCTGTCCCTGGCGGCGTGGCCCGACGACTTCCCCGTGGACATCGCGACGCTGCGGCGTGTGCCGTACGAGAGCCGGGCCGATTCGGTGATGTACCGCCAGGTCTTGGCCGACGTCGCGCGCGACCGGGGGTGGGCCGTGCTGCAGTTCGACCCGAAGCGCGTCGAGGCGCAGGCCGCCGAGGTGCTCGGCGACCGCGCGCACGAGGTCCTGCACGGCCCGCGGACGACGTTGGGCCCGCCGTGGACGAAGGAGCACCGCATGGCGCTGGCCGCCACCGTGGTGGTCGCCTGATCGTCAGACCGGGGTGCAGAGGTGCCTCGCAGGCCCGGTCGGTCACGGCGGCGGCACGACCGCGGCTGCGGCGCGGGATGCCGGTCCGATACCGTGCCCGCCCATGGCAGCGAGGGGGCGCGGCCGCGTGGGGCGGCGCGGCGCAGTGATGGTCGTCGTCGCGCTGGTGGCGGCTCTGGTCGTCGTCGGCGCTCCACCCGTCGGTCGGCCACCGGCGGCCGGGGCGGCGACCAACGGGCGGCTGCCCGGCGTCAACTTCTACCCGCGGGTCGTTCGGCTCGCGCACGCCGGCGCCGCCAACGGCACGGTCATCGCCACCACCAACGACGGTGTCGTCGGCCGCGTGTGGCGCAGCACCGACCTCGGTGCGAGCTTCTCGCTGCTGAGCACGATCGCCCCCGGCCCGGACGCCATCGGCCTGTGCTGCATCGCCCTCTTCGAGCTGCCCACGGCCCTCGGTTCCTTCCCCGCCGGCACGCTGCTCTGGGCCGGGTCCGTCACCACCGCGATCGGGCCACCGCGCAGGATGGACCTGCGGGTCTTCCGGTCGCTCGATCATGGCGCGACGTGGTCGCCGCTCTCCACCTGCGCCACGTCGACCACGGGAGGGCTGTGGGAGCCCGACTTCCACGTCAGCAACGACGGGCGCCTCGTGTGCTTGTACTCGGACGAGAGCGACCAGCCCCGCCACTCGCAGATCCTGACCCAGGCGCTGTCCACCGACGGCGGCCAGACGTGGGGGCCGGCGACACCGGTCGTCGTCGAGCCGGTCGCCGGTCGCCGGCCGGGCATGCCCACCGTGGCGCAGCTGCCCGACCGCACCTGGGTGATGACGTACGAGATGTGCGTGGTGTTCCCGCAGTGCGGCATCCGGCTGCGGCACTCCGCCGACGGCGTCGACTGGGGTCCGCTCGACGATCCCGGCGAACGGGTGCTGGACGAGTCCGGCGGGTACCTCGCGCACACGCCGGTCATCATGTGGACCCCGGCGGGCGGCGGCGCCGGCACGCTCGTGCTCTCGGGGCAGCTCCTGTTCGACGCGCAGCACCACGTCGCACCGGGCAACGGCCGCACCTTGCTCGTGAACCGGGCCGGTGGCACCGGTCGTTGGACGCCGATCGAAGCTCCCGTGGCGGTGACGGGCCCGACGGACAACTTCTGCCCGAACTACTCGTCGCCCGTGATCGACCTCGACGGCAACGGGCACCTCCTCGAGCTGGCCTCCAGCTGGCTCGGTGACGAGTGCATCACGTCGTACGGAACCGCGCAGCAGGACCTGACGCCGCCGACGCCCACGACGACGACGTCCACGACATCCAGCACGACGTCCACGACGACGTCCACCACCGCAGCGCCCGGCACCCTTCCGGCGGCCGGGGCGCCGCGCCCGGCGAGCCCGGCGCAGCCGGTGGTCGCGCGCCCTGGCCTCACAGGCTGACGACCGCGACCGCACGACGCTCCGTTTCGGGGGATCACCTCCGCGGTTCGTTGTCCGCCGCTCGGGGATGAGCGTGTCGTCGGTGCCGTGGATCACCAGCACCGGGAGCCGTAGCCGTGCGAGGTCGCCCGTGTCGGCAGGGACAGGCTCCGTCGCGACTCGTTTTGAGGAGGACTCGGGCTCAGAGTGCTTGGGCGAGCCCGATGAGGATGCCTTCGGGGCCACGGATGTAGCAGAGCCGGTACGCGGTCTCGTACTGGACCACGTCGGTGCTGACGAGCTGCGCCCCGTGCTTGGACAGCTTGGCGAGGGTGTCGTCGATGTCGTCGACCGCGAACATCACTCGGAGGTAGCCCAGCGCGTTCACGGGTGCATTGCGGTGATCGGCGATCACTGCGGGCGTGATGAAGCGGGAGAGCTCGAGCTGACCATGGCCGTCGGGCGTGCGCATCATCGCGATCTCGACGCGTTGCTCGCCCAAGCCGGTGACTCGCCCGGCCCACTCGCCCTCGATCATTCCTCGGCCGTGCAGCTCGAGGCCGAGGTCGAGGAAGAACTCGATCGCGGCGGCCAGGTCTTCGACGACGATGCCGACGTTGTCCAGTCTGAGCGCCATGTCGCGAGGCTACGGCAGCGTCGCCGAACGCCGGCACGCACGTCGAGCCGAAGTGCCGCGGCGGGGCCGGCACAGGTGGGTGTCGCGAGGCCTCTGGCCCGTTCGACACCGATGCGCCCCGCTCGCAGCTGGCACCGGAGCCGGACCACGAGCACCCGGTGAGCAACGCGAGAGGGTGGAGCTGAGGGGAATCGAACCCCTGACATCTGCCTTGCAAAGGCTAATCGTCCGGCTGCTGGACCTGCGGCGACTCTACCGATACACGGTCTGACCTGCGCTTATCCCTCGCGT
>CAYUOL010000032.1:0-33258 GCA_964446345.1 uncultured Iamiaceae bacterium
ATCGCTCCCCCAGCCCCACCGACCCGCGCGACCGGCCACACCCGGTCGCGCCCCCACGCGTCCAGCACGCCCCGACCGACACCCCGACGTGACGGCGACGCAGGACCCGCTCCGGTGCGAGGTCCGCGCCGGTCGATGTCCGGGCGGCGGATGCCACCGCAGCAACCGCATCGCCGACTGGATCACCGCCCCGACTTCTGCACGACGATGACCTCGACCCCGTTGCTCCCCTTCCACGCCCTCGACGAACTGCACCGCCCAGGACCCGTCGTCGCGTCCGCTTCGTGCTCGCCACCGCCGGGCCGGCGCAGATGGCGCCGACGCTGCGCGGCTGGGTCGGGTCGGCGCCGCATCGCGGCGAGCCTGGAGCGCATCGCCTGCGGACGGGTCGACAGGGTGGCTCCGTGGCTGCTCGCGGCGTGGCCGAGGCTGCCCGCCATACTCGTCGGCGTGCCGTCCTCCGTTGGTGGTCCTCCCGATGCGCCGCTGTCGTTCGGCGCGACGCGCGACCGCTTGATGATGGCGGGGTGCATCGCGGCTGCGGAGGAGGCCGAGGCGATGCTCGGCGCCGGTCCCGACGCGGCGACGCTCGAAGGCTGGTTGCGTCGGCGCGAGGACGGCGAACCGTTGGCGTGGATCGTCGGCACGACCGAGTTCTGCGGGCGCTCGATGATCGTGACGCCCGGGGTGTACGTGCCGCGACGCCAGACCGAGGAGCTCGCGCGTCGAGCGGCGCAGGTGCTGCCCGCCCGCGGCCGCGCGCTCGATGTGTGCACCGGCGCCGGCGCGATCGCGGCGCACCTGCGGGCCGAACGACCGAACGCCGTGGTGATCGGGATCGACCGCGAACTGCGCGCGGCCGCGTGTGCGCGGCGCAACGGGGTGCCGGTGATCGTCGGAGACGGGGCGGCGGCGGTGCACGGCTCGGCGACGTTCGACGTGGTCTCGGCCGTCGCCCCCTACGTGCCGACCGATCAGCTGCGGCTGCTGCCGGCCGACGTGCAGCGCCACGAGCCTCGCCTGGCCCTCGATGGTGGCGACGACGGCCTCGACCTGGTGCGCCGGGTCGTGCGGGAGGCCGGCCGCCTGCTGCGCCCTGGCGGGACGGTGCTCGTGGAGATCGGCGGCGAGCAGGACGCGCGGCTGGCGCTGACGTTGCGCGACGCCGGCTTCGGCGACAACGAGTCGTGGTACGACGACGACGGAGATCTGCGCGGCGTGACCGCGCGACGCCGGTGACGCCATCGCAGAGACCGCGTCCGGGTTGGCCTCGGCATTCGCGTCCCGGACACGTCGAAGCACACGGCGCCGTGCGTCGGTACCATCGCGGGACGGGCGGCGATGGCCCGTGGGCCGGTGCAGCGGCTGTGTTCGAGGTTCGGGAGGACACATGAGGCGGAGCGCTTTTCGGCGCGTGGGCAGTGTGGTGGGCGCGATGGCGATCGTCGCGGTGGCTGTCGCGGGAGGACTCGTCTCTCTGGCGACGCCGGCCCACGCGAACATCTCGAACGTGATCCCGGCGGACGCCGAGTCGAACCCGAACTGGTCGTTCACGAACAAGGACGCGCTGTTCGTCTACGTGATCACCGACATCGCCGGCGGCCGGGTGTGCATCACCGACGTCGATGACACCAAGACTTGCGACGCGCCCGCGTGGGGCGACACGAACATCCTCTTCGGCATCGGCACCCAGTACTCCCTGATCGAGGGCCCCGATCTCAAGGTGGGCAACTGGCGGCTGCGGGCCGAGACCGAGGACAAGGCCACCAAGTCGTGGGTCGAGTCGGCGACGAGCGACGTGTTCACCGTGTCGCCGTGCGTCGGCGCCGACTGCGATTCGACCATCGGCGCCGCCGCGGCGAAGGCGTTCAAGGACGGCGTCGCCCAACCCAAGGAGATCACCGACGCGACCTGCCTCGCGTTCGCGGCCGAGACGGTGCTCGGTGCGAAGGGCGCGCGCGGGCGAGCGAAGGCGGCGCAGGACGCGAAGAAGGAGTACGACGACATCCAGCCCTCGTGGTCCGCAGTGATCATCGGCATCGGCGGAGGTCTCGTCCTCCAGTTCGGGGGCGACTCGCTCGGTCCGGGGGACAAGAAGGCGCTCGAACTGCTCAAGGAGATCAGCTGCCACGCGAGCCTGATGTTCCGGGACATCAAGAACGATCCACCAGACCCTGCGTTCACGACCATCGCGACGCCGCAGTTCGCAACGGTGCCGGCCTCGTCGTTCGTCATCCCGAGCTCGTACCAGGTCGGCGTGCACGGCGACCGCATGGAGGCGTACGGGCGTGCGGCGCTGCACGCCTACGAGAAGTACCAAAGGGCCGTGGCCGCGGGCGATGCCTCCTGGACGCGACGCCAGGCGCGCGCCGCCTCCGACAACGCGCAGCTGCTGATCGACGAGATGCACGCGTCGGCGACGTCGCTGCGCCAGTACGCCGCCGCGCTCGACGCCGATCCGACCTACGCGCACCCGACGGCGACCGCGGCGCAGAAGGCAGACATGGTGAGCCTCTACCAGCGGGTGCGCGCATCGGGGTTCACCGCGGCGGAGATCACCCAACTGCACGGGCTCGGCTTCAACGACACGCAGATCGCGCTCATCCGCACGCACTTCGACCTGCCGATCGAGTCGCTGCCCGTCGACAAGTCGCTGGGCGAGATCGCACGCGACGCCGCCGCCGGCCTCGAAGCCGGCATCCCGGACATCGGTCGGTTCTCCCGAGCGGCCGACGCGGTCGCCACCAACGACCAGCCACCGACCGTCGACTTCTCGTCGACCGACCAGGGCCAGCGCACGTACGCGTTCACCGCCACCGGCATGAGCCCCGACGGCGACCCGCTCACCTACTCGTGGAACTTCGGCGACGGCGCCACGGCCACCGGCAACCCCGTCACCCACACGTTCGCCGGGCCCGGGACCTACCACGTCACCGTGACCGCGCACGAGCCCTCGCTCTCGGCACCGACGACCCACGACATCGTCATCACCACGCCGACGCCGGTCGCGAACCCCGACGGTGCGAGCGTGGTGCGCGGGCAGTCGGTCGAGGTCCCGGTGCTCACGAACGACGTCGCCCCACCCGGCGGCGCACTCACCGTCGCGAGCCACACCGCGCCGTCCGTGCCGGGGGCGTCGGCCAGCTGCAGCTCGACAGCGTGCACCTACACCGCGGCGCCCGGGTTCATCGGCACCGACGCGTTCACCTACACGATCGGGTGGAACGGCGGACCCACCACCTCGACGGCCACGGTCACGGTCGACGTGGTCGAACCGCCGCCCGGCAATCCGACGGCCAACCCCGACAGCGCGTCCACCGTGGCGAACCAACCGGTCAGCCTCAACGTGCTCACGAACGACGTCGCCCCGCCCGGCGAGACGCTCACGGTGACCAGTGCGTCCCCCTCACCGAGCGGCGCGTCGGTCTCCTGCGACGCGGCGGGTGCCTGCACGTACACGCCCCCCACCGACTTCACCGGTACCGACCAGTTCGCGTACCAGGTACAGGCCACCAGAGGAGGCGCCGCCAACGGCGTCGCGACGGTGACGGTCAACCCCGTCAACAAGCCGCTGCCCAACGTGCAACCCGACACCGGCCACACCTACGTCGGCCTCGACATCACGATCGACGTGCTCGCCAACGACATCGCACCAGCCGGCGACGCGCTCACCGCCAGCACGGCGAGCGGCACCTCGGCGGCCGGTGGGATCGTCGCCTGCAACCTGACGTGCACGTACACCCCACCGGCGGGCTTCGCCGGCACCGACCAGTTCGTGTACACAGCCACCGCCACCACGACGGGTACGCAGGCCAGTGCGCTCGTCACCGTCACGATCGATCCGCCGCCGCCGTCGACGGCCACCGACGATCACCTGACGACGCCCGCCGCGGTCTCGCTCACCTTCGACCCGACCGTCAACGACGACCTCGTGACCGGCGACACCGTCAAGACGATCACGCCGTTCGCGACCACAGGCAAGGGCGGCACCCTCAGCTGTGGCGAAGGCCCGCCCGTCAGCTGCTCGTACACGCCGCCCAAGCTCTTCAACGGCGCGGACACCGTCACCTACCAGTTCCAGAGCCAGCGCGGCTCCGTCGCCTCGGCGACGATCACGATCGACGTCGCGAGGGTGCCCTCCCTCGCCGTGGACGACTTCGTCGCGGCCGACACGGCGGTGTCGTTCGACATCCTCAACAACGACCAGAACCCCGACGGTGACCCGTTCGTGATCGCGTCGACCACACCCACGAGCGAGGGCGGCGTCTCGTGCTCGGGCCAGGGCGCGTGCACCTACCGGCCGGCGCCGGGCTTCGTCGGCACCGACACGTTCACCTACACGCTCGACGACGCGCAGGGCGGATCGACCGCGACGGTCACGGTGCAGATCGTGGCGCCCTCGGTCGCCGACCGCCCGCCCCTCGCCACCGCAGACGGCATCGCCACGATCGCCTCAACCGCTGCGACCATCGACGTGCTCGCCAACGACCACGACCCCGACGGCGACGAGATGACCGTCACGGCGACGTCGACGCCCAAGCACGGCACGGTGCAGTGCACGCCCGAGGGGCACTGCACCTACACGCCGGCAAGCGGTTTCGCCGGCCTCGACACCTTCACCTACACCGTGAGCGACCCCGGCGGTCTCACGGCGATCGGGACGGTGCGCGTGCTGGTCACGGCGACCGGCACGGCGTTCTCACCGACCGGCGCGGGTGGCCCCGCGGCCGTCACGGCCGGCGACGACGCGACGTGGACCGTCGGACTGACGCCACCGAGCGGCCTCCCGCAGAACCTCGTCGGCCCGATCGCGGACCAGCGGCTCACGGTCGCGACCACCGGAGGCCACGAGCTCGATCCGGCGTCGGTGAAGACGGCACCCGGGTGGACCTTCGACGCGGCCACCGACACGTTCCGCTCGAGCGAGGGTGCCCTGCTCGGCACCTCGTCGCTGGTCGAGCTCCCGCCGCCGCTGAACCCGCTCAGCCAAGGGACCGGCGGCGACGGCCACGTCCCGATCCTCGTCGGCGACAAGGTCTTCGCGTTCTTCCACCACCTCAGCCCGACGAGCGTCACCTGCCTCGATCGCTCGACGGGCCTGCTGTGCCCGGGCTACCCCCACCAGCTCGCGGTCGAGTCGGGCGACGCCATCGGCCCCGCAGCGATCGTCGGCACGCAGCTCTGGGTGCACCCGCGACCGACCAGCCAGGGTGGCAGCGGCGCCATCGAGCTGCAGTGCTGGGACACCGCCGCGAACGAGTCCTGCGGGCTCGTCGTCGTCGACCGCACCAACCTGACCACGCGGGCCGACGGCTCGGCACCGGTGCTCATGGGCGGCAAGCTCTTCTTCACCGCCGACAACGGGCGCACGTACTGCGTGGATCCCGCCTCGAAGACACCGTGCAGCACGCCGAGTGTCGCCTCCGGCCTCGGCGCCGACACGTACGCCGTCGACGTGGTCACGCACGGCTCCCGCGCGTTCTTCTCGCGCGGCACGGATGGCGCAGCGATCTGCCTTGAGCTGCCGGCCATGACGCCGTGCGCCGGCTGGACCGCGCCGTTGGCTCTCGGCGGGCACAACCTCGTGAACTGGCACGACGCCAACGGCGCCATCGTCGGCGTCTGCGGCGCCGGCTTCGCGTTCGTGTGCGTCAGCGACGCGGCGCCCGGCACGAGGTCGAGCTTCGAGCAGAACGTGATCTCCAGCGAGACCTACCTCTTCTCGCAAGAGGCCGAGACGGGCACCCGCACGATCTTTCCGTCGTTCGCCAGCGGAGTGACGTGCTGGGACTGGACCACCATGGCCGCCTGTACCGGGGGCGGCTACGACACCATGGGCTCGTTGCACACCGATGCCGACGGCAACCCGCTGCCGGGCGCGTACGGCACGGCGTTCGACGGCTCGTGCGTCGTCGGCCTCGGGGATCCCGGGCTCGTGTTCACGGTCAACCCGCTGGGTGCGTCCCCGTGCACGAGCCTGCACACGTCGACGCAGAAGGCGATCGACCTGCGCAGCCAGCGCTGCGACGGCACGGTCGGGCGGGCGCACTGGGACCGCTCGTACCTGCGCGACACCGACCTCACGCCCGGCAAAGAGTTCACGTCGCTCGTCGAGACCGTGCGCGACGCCATGACGAACGAGGTGCTCACGGCGCGCGAGCTCGTCGGCACGTCGGGCCAGATCGACCTGACCGGGATCGATCCTGCGCAGCACCCGTCGTTGCTGGTCGACCTCAACGCGTCGGCGGTCGCCGGCACCCCGGCCTGGACCGACAACGAGGCGCCGAAGATCGAGCTCGCCTGGGTGGCCGACCCGGCGGCGGGGTGCTTCACCACGAGGACGACCGCGAGCTGCACGATCCCGGCGGGCGCCAGCCCCCTCGCCGTGCTCACGACGATCCCCGGTTCGACGCAGCCGGGCCACACGTCCTCGGTCGCGCTCCGGCCGACGCCCTGCGCACCCACGGCTCAAGATGCCCAGGCGTCGACCACCGAGGGATCGCCGGTGCCGATCACGCTGCTCGGCTCCGATCCGAACGGCGACTCGGTCGGGTTCCGGATCGTGACGCCGCCGCTGCACGGCACGCTCTCGGCGATCACGGGCTCAACGGTCACCTACACGCCGGCTGCCGGCTTCAGCGGCTCGGACTCGTTCACCTACGTGGCCAGCGATGGCTCACTCGACTCGCCGACGGCGACGGCCGTGATCACTGTGGACGCCGTGATCGTGACGACCACCACCACGATCTCCGCACCGTCAACCACGACGACAACCGCGCCGCCTGACACGGCGACCACGACGAGCCCACCCGACTGGACCTCGACGACGACCACGACCGTGGATGCCGGAGTGGTCGGCGCCGAGGGCGGCAGCAACGGCACGCCAGGGGCAGCCGCGGCGCCGCCGGCGGTCAGCCCATCGAGCGGCTCCGGCGCCGTCACCGCGCCGGTGGCCACGACTGGGAGCCTGCCGTCGACCGGGTCGGGCGCGACCGCCCCCCTGCTGGTGCTCGCCGCTGCCCTCGTCGTCACCGGGACCGCGATCCTGTGCCGCAATCGACGGCGGCGAACGCGCTGAGCGCCCGCGGCGACGATCACTACGGTGCCGGGGTGCGTCACGCCGAGTTCACTGATCGCCGGCTCGTCGAGGTGTACGACGCCGAGTGCGCGTGGGGACCCGACGACGACTTCTTCCGCTCGGTCGTCAACTCGGTCGTCAACTCGGTCGTCAGCGAGGTGCCGTCTGCGCGGGTGCTCGACCTCGGGTGTGGCACGGGGCGGCTCACCGTTGCGCTGGCCCAGGACGGCCACCGCGTCACCGGCATCGATCCGGCACCGGCGTCGCTCGAGGCGGCGGCGGCAAAGGCGAAGCGTGCGGGCATCGGGCCGGATCGCGTGACGTGGGTGCTCGGCTCCACGGCCGACCTGCCCACGGTCGTGCCAGCGGACGCGTTCGACGTCGCCGTGATGACGAGCCACGTCGCCCAGTTCCTCGTCGACGACGACGAGTGGGCGCACGCACTCGCCGCACTGGCGCGCACGCTCGTGCCCGGGGGCGTCCTGAGCTTCGACAGCCGCGATCCCGCCGCGCGGAGGTGGCAGGACTGGAACCCGATCGATTCTCGGGTCGCCGTCACGCTGCCCGGCGGCGAGACCGTCGCCATCCACACCGAGGTCACCGAGGTCGTGGAACGGGGTGAGGGCGTCGTCGTCTCGTTCACGCGGCACTACGCCTTCACCGACGGAACCCGACCGGGGGAGGTGAGGACGAGCACCGCCACCTTGCGATTCCGCTCCGAAGCCGAGCTGCGCGGATCCTTGGCGGACGCTGGCTTCGCGATCCGGCACCTGTTCGGGGGCTGGCACCGAGAGCCCGTCGGCGCCGCCGACGGCGAGCTCCTCGTCGTGGCGGAGCGCACTGCGGTGCGCTGAGGACGGCGCTCTCCTGCGTGCGAGACCGCCGCAGGTGCGACGCGGCGTGCACCTGTCGTTCGACCCGGCCCGCCCGATCTTCGGCTCGGTCCCGATCGCCGGGGATCAGGACCGGTTGGCCAGGTCCTTCAGCTGCGGGGAGACGTGCGTCTCGATCGCGCGCGCCGTGCCCATCCACAAGATCGTCCGTCGGTCTGCTCGCCGGCGACGCCGAGCAGCCGGGGCGCCAGCGCCGAGACGAGCACCGGCACCGGCACCGGCACCGCAGGCTCGACGGGCCGCCCTCGCGCGGGCACGTGCACCTCGAACTCGTCACCGACGTGGTCGACGGCCTCGCCTCGCAGCAGCGCGGTGACGATGGAGATGTGCTCCTCGGTGTGGCGCCCCGGGTGGGCACAGGACAACCCATAGGCCCCCTCCATCGCGGCGTCCCTCACCGGGGCAGGACCGCCCCTCCCGCCTGCAGGAACCGCCGAACGTGCCGATAGTGCAGGGGACGTTGGATCGACGGAGGACGCGGACGATGGGGCGGAGCGGCGCCACGTGAAGCACGGGATCGGCTTCAAGGCCGGGGCGGAGCCACTCGGAGACGAGACGGCGATGACGATGCTCGTCGTCGTCGTGATCTCGCAGTCGGTCGTGCCCGTGTTCGTGGCGTTCGCCCTGCTGACGTCACCGATCGAGCTGCGGTACTTCGCCGCCTCCGTCGTCGTGTACAGCGTGCTGCTGCTGTGCAACGTGCGCGACTACCGGCGGGTGCGACTCGCCGAGTGGCAGTCCTTCGACCCGAACTTCGTCTTCTTCGAGACGTGCCTCGGCTCGATCACCGCCGGCCTCGTCATCCTGAGCGTCGGCGCCGACGCGCCGCTCTACCGCCAGCTGCTGCTGATCGTCATGCTCACCGCCGCCGCCATCGGCAATCGGGCGTTCGTGTGGGGCGCGTGGGCCTTCAACGTCGCCGTGCTGGCGGTCGTCACCTGGCTCGGAGGGACGACAGGGGGCGCCTTCGTGCAGGTGATCGTGCTGAACGCCACGGCGTGGGCGGCGGTGGTCGCGGCCTTCGACACGGTTGTGCGCCGTGCGCAGGCGGCCGTCGGGGCCAAGACCTCGCTCGGCGAGCTCGCAGCGCAGGCCGGCCAGGCGCAGCGCCTCGACGAAGCCATCCCCGCTGCCGCGCCCGCCGTCGCCGCCGCGCTCGACGTGGATCGGGCCACGGTGCTGGTGCAGCCCCGTGCAGCCAACGGCCTGCGCGAGCTCGTGACGTGGCCATCGCCGTGGCCTCCTCCACTCGCCGATGCGGTCCCGATCGTGGCCCAGGACGCGCTCGCGGCATCGAAACCGACCGCCGGCTTCGTCCGGCGCGACGGGTTGGCCGCCATCGCGGCGCACGCCGCCGATGTCGACCTCGTGCTCGTCGTTCCCGCGGAGACCACGCACCGCGTGCTGCTCGACGAACGGGCGACGATGGTCGTGGCGAGCCTGCTCACGGCGATGGCCGATCACGTCACCCACATCAGCGGGCTCGTCGACCGCGCGGCCACCGACGAGCTGACGGGGGTGGCCAACCGCCGCGCTCTCGTCGAGAAGCTGCCCGCCAGCTGCGGGCGCGCCGCCCGCGACGAGGCGGCGCTGTGCCTGGTGATGATCGACCTCGATCACTTCAAGTCGTTCAACGACTCGTACGGGCACCTCGCCGGCGACCGCGTCCTCCGCCAGTTCGCGGCAACGCTGAGCGAGCGCGTCCGGGCGCAGGACCTGGTGGCACGCTACGGCGGCGAGGAGTTCTGCATCGTGCTCGAGAAGGCGGACCTCGCCGGTGCCCGCACGGTCATCGAAGCCATCGCGAGCCGCCCGGTGTCCGACGGCGAAGGCCGCGGCGTGACGTTCTCCGCCGGCATCGCGCAGTGGGACGGCGAGGAGGACACCGAGTCGCTCATCCGGCGCGCCGACGACGCCCTCTACCGCGCGAAGGAGCTCGGCCGGAACCGCACCGAGGTGGCCTCGTGAGACGCCGGACGACGTGCGCAGACCGTGGTGTGGCACGGTTCGACGCTGCGCCATGCGGGCCCCGAGCCCGCACCAGGATGTGAGAGGAACGCAACATGGACTGGACCGTCGTCGCCATCCCCGGGTACTTCGCCAGCATGGGCGCGGAGTACGTGTGGCTGAAGCACCGCGCCGAGCGGGACGGGCCGAGCCCGGTCGACTACGAGCGGCAGGACACGATCACCAGCCTCACGATGGGCGTGGCCAGCCTGCTCTCGCCGATGGTGATGCCGACGCTGCTGGGCCCGATCACGCCGGGCAAGGGGCGCTACGGCAAGGCGCTCGTGATCGGCGCCGCCGGCGCGGCGGCGGTGACGACGATCGCCGACGTGCTGGCCCGCCTCGAGCCGGCCGACGCGGACCCGCCGGGTGCCGACCCGAGGCATGAAGTCGTGTCGGGTGCTGACCCGGTCCCGGCGGCCGGCCTCGAGACCAATGCCGTCGCAGCCAACCGCTCCGGCGTTGAAGCGGTCGGGTTCGGGAAGGCCGCGACGCGGGCTCGCCGCCGCCGCCGCATCGCCCGCTCGGCGCGCCGCGTGGCGAGCGTCGCCGGGGTGGCGGCGGTTGCGGCCGGCGGCGTCGCGATCACGACGGCCCTCGCGCACCGCGTCGAGGCCCAGCGGCTGTTCGCCAAGCGCGTGCTCCCCGATCTCGGGTCGGGCGCGGCGGGGTTCGCCGTGGCGATGGTCGGCTGGGACCTCATCTACTACTGGAACCACCGCTTCATGCACAGCGCTCGCTACATGTGGGCCATCCACGTCGTGCACCACTCGAGCGAGCGCTACAACCTGTCGACCGCACTGCGCCAGCCCGTCGCCGACGCGTTCGGCACGTTCGTGCCGTACTCCCTGCTGTGCCTGCTCGGCGTGCGCCCCGAGCTCGTGCTGCAGGCCCGGGGACTCAACCTGCTCTACCAGTACTGGATCCACACCGACGCCATCCGCACGATCGGTCCGTTGGAGGAGGTGCTGAACACGCCTTCGCACCACCGCGTGCACCACGGGGTGAACCGGCAGTACCTCGACCGCAACCACGGCGGCATCCTCATCTCGTGGGATCGCCTGTTCGGCACGTTCGAGCGTGAGGACGAGCCGGTCGTGTACGGGTTGACCAAGAACATCAACACGTTCAACCCGGTGCGGGTGGCGACCCACGAGCACGTCGACATGCTGCGCGACGTGGCGCAGTCGACCACGTGGCGCGACCGCCTCTCGTACGTCGTGCGCGGTCCCGGCTGGGCCTATGCCCGTCACACCGAGCGGGCCGCCGCCGCAACCGCCTAGGCAGGCGGTGCCGCCATCGTCGTGAAGATCGTCCAGTCGCGGTCGCCGAGCCCTGCGTCCTGCACCTGGCGCAACCGCTCGCGCACCATGGCGGTGACATCGGCGGGGACGCCCTGGGCCTGCGCCGCGCGCAGGGCGAAGTCGAGGTCCTTGGCCATGAAGTCGGCCGCGAAGCCCGGCGCCCAGTCGTTCGACGCCGGCATCGCCGGCTGCAGGCCCGGCACGGGCGCGCGCGTCTGCAGCATGACCGAGCTCGCGGTGGCGCCGAGCAGCGCCTCGGCCACGAGGGCGGCGTCGAGGCCGTAGGACTCGGTCAACCGGAACGCCTCCCCCAGCCCCTGGACGTTGGCCGCGATGCAGATCTGTTTGGCGAGCTTGGCGATCTGCCCCGTGCCGGCCGGGCCGAAGTGCACGATCGTGCCGGCGTAGGCGTCGATGACCGAGCGAGCGGTCGCCACGGAGGCGTCGTCGCCGCCGACGAGCACCGCGAGGTTGCCGGCCTGCGCACCCGCAGGGCCTCCCGAGACCGGGGCGTCGACGAAGGCGTGCCCGTGCTCGGCGCACCGCGCCGCCAGTCGCTGGGCGTCGGCCGGGTCGATCGTGGAGTGGTCGATCAGGATGCCGTGCTCGTGGCCGCCCTCGCGCCAGCCGGCGAGGAGCCCGTCGTCGCGGGTCAGCACGTCCTCGACGATGGCACCGTTGGGCAGGCACGCAGCGACGATCGCGCTGGCCGCGGCGACCGCCGCCACGGACTCCCCTTGCTGGGCGCCCGCGTCGACCAGCGGCGCGCAGGCCGCCGCCGTGCGGTTCCACACGGTCACCGAGTGACCTGCCGTGACGAGGTGCTGCGCCATCGGTGCACCCATGAGACCCATGCCGAGGTAGCCGACGTCCATCAGCACACCCTAGGCGCCGGGGCGCGATGCGCCGGGGGCCGGGTCGACCCGGCGGATCTCTGGTAGGAGTGCAGGGCGGAGCAGCGACCGTCCGGGGGAGAGACGTCACCGGGGAACGACGTCCGATCGGGGCAACGACATGGCACACGACGTGGTGATCACGGGCGGCACGGTGGTGGACGGGACCGGGGCGCCGGCGCGACAGGCCGACGTCGCGATCGACGGCGACCGGATCGTCGCCGTCGGTGAGGTCGACGCGTCCGCGGCGCGCCAGGTCATCGATGCCGAGGGGCGCATCGTCACGCCCGGCTTCGTCGACCTGCACTCCCACCTCGACGCCCAGGTGAGCTGGGACCCGCTCATGTCGTCCTCCTGCTACCACGGCGTGACGTCGGTGGTCATGGGCAACTGCGGCATGACCTTCGCGCCGGTGCGCCCGGGCCAGGCCGAGGTGCTGGCCAACGCGATGGAGACGGTCGAGGACATCCCCGCGTCGTGCATCCTCGGCGGCCTGCCGTGGAGCTGGGAGGGCTTCGGGGGCTACCTCGACGCCGTCGACGCCATGACGCTCGGCATCAACGCGGGGTGCTACGTGGGCGACGTCGCGGTGCGGCTCTACGTCGCGGGCGACGCCGCGTGCGAGCCCGACTTCGAAGCGACGGCCGAGCAGCTCGCGGCGATGGCCCGGTTGGTTGAGGAGGCGCTCGAGGCCGGCGCGATCGGGTACTCGATCTCGCGCAGCCTCTTCCACCGCGTGCCCGACGGCCGCAACGTCCCCGGCACCTGGTCACCGCCGTCCGAGTTCGTCGCCATCGCCGAGCCGCTCGGCCGCCTGGGTCGCGGCGTGCTCGAGGCGGCGCCGCGCTACAACGAGCTGGAGGGCAACGCCTCGCGGGTGGCGGAGGAGGTGGCGTGGATGGCGGACCTCAGCCGACGCACCGGGCGCCCCTTCAGCTTCAACCTGCAGCAGATCTCGTCGCTCGGCACGCACTACCGCGAGGTCATCGAGCTGGCCACCGAGGCCAACCGCACGGGCGCCCAGCTGCGCCCCCAGATCACGCCGCGCGGGGTGGGCGTGCTCTTCTCGCTGGCGGCGAACACGCTCATCGACGACCTGCCCTCCTTCCAGCCGCTGCGCGAGCTCGACCTCGACGCCCGGTTGGCCGCGCTGCGCGACCCCGAGGTGCGCGCCCGGCTGATCACGGAAGGGGCAGGCAAGGCCGTCGAGCCGTTCGAGCGCATGTACCTGATGCCCGCGAACGAACCGGCGCGCTACGACTACGGCCCGCAGGACTCGATCGCGGCGCTCGCCCGAGCCGCGGGCACGTCGCCGGTCGAGACGTACATCGACGCCATGGTGGCGTCGGACGGCCGGTCGCTCGTGAACTGGCCGGTCATGAACGAGCAGCACGACGCGGTGCGCGAGCTGGTCACGGCACCGGTCACGATCATGGGCCTCGCCGACGCCGGAGCCCACGCCACGCAGATCATGGACGCGTCGCAGCCCACCTACTTCCTCGCCCACTGGGTGCGCGACGAGCAGGTGCTCAGCCTCGAGGAGGGCGTGCGCGCCCTGACGGCGGACACCGCGGCGTTCGTCGGGTTCGCCGATCGCGGCACGCTCGTCCCCGGCAGCTTCGCCGACGTGAACGTCATCGATCTCGAAGGGCTCTCGTTGCCGGTGCCCGAGATCGTCAACGACTTCCCCGGCGGCATCCCCCGCTTCGTGCAGAAGGCCGACGGCATCGATCACACCTTCGTCAACGGCACGCACTTCATGGACCACGGGGTCCATGCCGGCGGTCTCGCCGGACGTCTCCTGCGCAGCACGGACTGACGCGCGCCCGCGGCCACTCACAGGCCGACGGGCCCGTTTCGGGCGTCGACGGCACCGGACCGGCCCTGTCGTCGCTTCCATCGAGCCGCGCCATGGGACACGCTGGTCCCTCACCCCCGCCCGGAGCGACCCGGGTGCCCCTCCTCCCCACGAGGTCGAACGAAGCCATGCCGAACTCTCGCCCCGACGAGAGCCCCCGCACCACACCGCCCCCGACACCCCCCACCACGCCCCCCACCGAGCCGCCCACCACGGGCCAGGCGTCGGCCGATGCCCCGAAGCCGCGGTGGAAGCCCGGTGAGGTGACGCATCAGGTGATCGATGCCGCCCGGGCCGAGGATCGAGCGAGGCCGCGCCGTGCGGAGACGCCGGCTCCCGACGCGGAGACCACGGCCGACGAGGTCGAGCCCGAGGCCGTGAAGCGCGGGCGGGGCCGGCCGCGCACGCGCAGCGTCGACGAGGAGCGGGCGATGATCCTCGCCGCCGCGCGCTCGTCGTTCGGTGAGCTCGGCTTCAACGGCGCCTCGATCGACGACATCGCCAAGCGCTCGGGCATCCAGCGGCGCTCGGTCTACCGGCAGTTCGCCGACAAGGAGGAGCTGTTCCAGGCGGCGATGGCGTCCGCGATCGACCACGTGCTCGGGCAGCTGTCGAAGGCGTTCGCCCGCAACGAGACCCTCGATCCCGAAGAGGCGCTGTTCCGCAACTACCGGCGGGCGCTCGAGATGGTGGCGACCGATCCGTCGTGGAGCCTGGTGTTCTTGTCGTCGATGTCGACCACGAGCGAGCTGTCGACCGCGGCCGTGGTCGAGGGGCGGCGCCGCCTCGAAGCCGGCATCGCCGCGAGTCTGCGCTACCGCTGGGAGCTGCTCGGCGTCGATCGCCCGGAGCGCGCCGACCAGCTCGCCACGATGATCGTGGGCCTCGTGATGACGATGGGCACCCGCATGTCCCTCGAGCCCGACCTCGCCATCGACGACGTCGCCCGCCTGCTGACGTCGTTCACGATCGGCGGCGTCATCTGGATCGAAGCCGGGCACTGAGAGGCCGGACACCGAGAAGCCCGACACCGAGAAGCCCGACACCGAGAAGCCGGGCACGGACCTGGCCCCTGTGTCGTGCCGATGCGATCACGGCATCGAGCGGGCGTCACGGGCGCTCGGCGATGATCGCCGCCACCGCGCACGAGAGCAGCCGCGAGCGGGGTGGGTCCGCACGCGACGTCAGCACGATGGGAGCCGACGCCCCGAGCACGATGCCGGCGAGGGTGCCGTTGGCCAGGTACTCGAGGTCCTTCACGAGGATGTTGCCGGCATCGATGTCGGGTGCGAGCAGGATGTCGACGTCGCCCGACACCGGGCTGGAGAAGCCCTTCATGCGCGTCGACTCGGCGGAGATCGCGCCGTCGAACGCCAGCGGCCCGTCGACGGTCGCGTTCGGGATCTGGTTGCGGTCGGCCATCTTCGCGAGGCACGCGGCGTCGATCGTCGACGGCACCGCCGGGTTCACCGTCTCCATCGAGGACAGGCACCCGACCTTCGGCCGCTCGAGCCCGAAGCAGCGCGCCAGCGACACGGCGTTGTTGATGATGGCGGCCTTGGTCGTGAGGTCCGGGCGGATGTTCACGGCGGCGTCGGTGACCATCAGCAGCTTCTTGTACGTCGCGAGCTCGACGATGAACACGTGCGACACCCGCCGCTCGGTGCGCAGCTTCTGCATCACCGGGTGCATGAAGGCCGCCGTGTGCACGTGGCCCTTGACGAGACCGCCCACCTCGCCTGACGCGACCAGGTCGACGCCGGTCTGCGCGGCCGCCTCCTCGGTGGGCGCGTCGACGATCGCGAAGGCCTCGGCGCCCGGCACCCCGCCCACGCAGTCGAGCACCGCGTCCTCGGGCCCGATGAGCACGGGATCGATGATGCCGGCCGCCGCGGCGTCGCACATCCCCTCGAGCACGGACGGATCCGTCGCACCGACCACGGCCACCCGCAGCGCCGGCACCTCTTGCACCTCGCGCATCAGGTCATCGAACGACAGGATCTTGGGCATGGAACCAGCATGACGCGGAACGGAGCGGGACGGTGCGTCCCGTACGATTCCGCCCAGCGGCGGGTCTCTGGCCCGCTGGGAGCTCGCGGGCACCGTGTCTGGTCTCACCATCCCTCCACCGTCCGCTCACGCAAAGGGCCACCCCACATGCACATCGCGCGACCCGTCCGCCGCCGACCGCTCCCCTGCGCCACGGCCCTCGTCGTGCTCGCGTCGGTGCTCGCGCTGCTCGTCGCGGGGTGCTCGACCTCCGGCCCGGCCGGCACGGAGACGGGCACCGGGGGGACCGCGGCGGCGCCATCGTCGGTGCCGTCGGGGCCCTCGAAGAGCTGGAGCGACCTGCTGGCCCGGGTGCCCGGCGCGGTCGATCGACCCGGAGCGACCTTCCAGGCGGCCGACATGGCCAGGGCGCGGGCGATCGCCGGGTTCAGCCCGAGCGGCGACGGGCGCGACGGCAAGACGGCCGACTTCGCCAAGCTCGGCGTGCCCCCGATCCCCTCGTTCTTCCGGCAGCACGATCCGCAGTCGTGGCACGAGGTGCTCGGCATCTACCCGTACACGCCGGACCGCACCGCCGAGATCTTCGTCGGCGGTGAGGTGGCCATCGCCGTGCTGGAGGGCTCGTTCGACGTGGCGGCGCTCACCGAGAAGCTCAAGGGCCCCGAGGCCCTCGGACCCGACGCGACGACCGAGACCTACGGCGGCGCCAGCTACCTGCGCCAGCCCGGCGACGAGATGAAGACGAACGTCAAGGGCCCGCGGTTCATGGACGAGCTCGGCCGCCCGGTGCGGGTGCTCGTCGCCCCCGATCACCTGATCGTGTCGCTCACCGACGAAGGCATGCACCAGGCCATCGACGCGTGGAACGGCAAGGGCGCGGCGAGCGCCGACCCCGCCGTGGCCGAGGCCGCGAAGGCGCTGGACGCCGCGTCGGCGCTCACCGTCTTCGGCGCGAGCGACGACGGCTCGTCACCGTCGGGCACCGGCACGACACGGGGGTCGACGCGCGAGTCGACCCGCACGTCGACCCGCGGCACCAGCGCCACGGCGCCCCCGAGCGGGCCGCCGGCGCGCGTGCGGTTCACCGGGGCCACGCTGAAGGGGGACACACCCGGCGCCTACCTGATCGCCGTGAAGGCGTCGCCGGCCGACGCGCAGGCCGCCCGCGACGGCATCGAGACCCTGGTCGAGAGCGGCAGCTCCGCCACGACCCGCAGCCCGTGGAGCAAGCTGCTCACGATCGACGAGCTGCGCACCCACGGCACGGTGGTCGTCGCCACGTTCGTCACCGAACGGCCGAACGTGACGACGGACGCGGCCCTCAAGCGCGACAACCTGACCGCGCTGTAGCGGCCCCGGCGCGGCGGGGACGCGGCAACTGCGTCAAGCGCGCCCGTTCGCCCGCAGCACGCGCACCGCCTGCACGGTGGCGTAGCCCCGCCACTCCAGCGCAGCCGCCGGCGAGTAGGCGTCGTAGTCGACCGTCCAGCCCCCGTCGTCCTGCTGGCCGGCTGCGAGGCGATCGAGATCCGCGGTGACCGCGTCCGGGCGGAACAGCCGGCGCACGGGGCGGTCGGGGAACGGCGCGAGGTCGAGCAGCTTCAGCGACTCCCCCGGTGCGCCACCCGCGACCGGGATCGCGCCGTCGTCGCGCACGAAGGGCGCGAGGGCGTCGAGCTGGTCGAGCGCGCGCGGGTGCGCGTCCGCCGCCGCGTCGAGGAACCGCAGGGCGAAGAGCAGCACGTAGGCGGGCGGCGGCTCGGCCGCGGCGACGAGGTCGTCGATCGCATCGAAGCACCAGGACGTCGCCGAGGCGTTCCTCCTCGGCGCCGAGCGCACCTTGCTGCAGGACCCCGGCTTCGTGTTCCGCCAGCTCGTCGACGTCGCGATCCGTGCCCTGTCTCCGGCGGTCAACGACCCCACCACCGCGGTGCAGGCGATCGACCGCATGGTCGACCTGCTGGCCACGGTCGCGGGGCGGCCCGACCCGAGCGGGTGGTTCGTCGACGACGCCGGCCAGGCGCGGCTGCACTGCCGCGAACCCGACGTGACCCGCCTGGTCGACCTCGCGTTCGTCGAGATCATCCGCTACGGCGCCGACAGCCCGCAGGTGGCGCGCGGCGTTTGCCGTGCTCGACGGCATCGAGCGGCCCGACGTCGCCGACACGATCGACGGGCTGCGCGGCGTGCTCGAGCAGACCGAGGCCCAGCTCATGCCGGCGGCGTTCACGAGCGTCAGCGCGGTGCCGGATCGGCACGGCCTGGGATGAAGCGGCGGATGTCGCATTGACCGCACGGTGGCCGCCGGGTACGAACTGACCATGTCCTCGAGCGCTCCCGCCGTCGCCGCGCCGGTCAAGCCGTCGCTGCGCGGGGTGTCGCACCTGATCGCGTTCTTCGTGGCGCTCGTGGCGGGTCCGGTGCTCGTGGCGCAGGCCACCACCTCCACGGCGCGGATCACGACGACGATCTACGCGCTCTCCATGGTCGCCCTGTTCGGGTGCAGCGCGCTGCTGCACCGGGGCAACTGGTCTGATCGCACCCGCCCGTGGTTCCGCCGGCTCGACCACTCGATGATCTTCGTGTTCATCGCCGGCACGTACACACCGGTCACCGCCCTCAGCCTCGACTCGGGGCTGGCGACGCTGGTGCTCGTCGCCGTGTGGATCGGCGCCGCGGCCGGCGTGCTCGTGACCCTTTTCTGGATCGACGCGCCGCGCTGGGTCACCGCCGCCTGCTACATCGTCGTTGGCTGGATCGCCGTGCTCGCCATCCCTGCGCTGTGGGCGGCGCTGGGGCCGGCGAAGTTCGCGCTGCTCGCCGGCGGCGGCATCCTCTACACGCTCGGCGCCGTGGTCTACGCCCGCAAGCGTCCCGACCCCGTCCCCCACGTGTTCGGCTACCACGAGGTGTTCCACGCCCTCGTGATCGCGGCGGTCGTCTGCCACTACGTGCTGATCACGGCGCTCGTCCGCGGCTGAACCGGCCCGCCCGGGGGGCCGACTCAGGGCGATGGGACGGTGCCGGTTGGCGTGGTGCCGGTGGACGTCGTGCCCGCCGCGTCGGGCGTGGGCTCGGGCGCCGCATCCGGCGGTGGGTCGGCGGGCGGGTCGGGCGCCGGCGAGGCGTACACGTGCACCGGTGTGCCCGAGGTGACCTGCGCCAGCTTCACCTGGTCGACGACCTTCATGCGGATGCAGCCGTTCGAGATCGCGGCGCCCGTGTCGCCGATGGCGTAGTCGGAGCCGATCGGGCCGTGGATCCCGAGGATGCCGTCGGGGAACCCGCCGAAGCTCTGCAGCACGTCGGAGTGCCCGGTGGTGATCATCACGAAGGGGCCGTACGCCGCGCTCTCGGGCTTCTGGAGGAAGGTGACGAAGAAGTCGCCCAGCGGCGTCGGCGTGTACGCGGTGCCGACGCCGACCGGCGCGTCGAGCACGATCGCCCCGGCGTTGTAGAGCCGCAGCCGCTTCTGCGTGACGTCGATCTGGATCGCCCAGGGGCTCGTGTCGAGGATCACGCCCGCCTTCTTGATCCACGCGGTCGACCCGTTCGGCTTGTACGGGGTGCGCACGTGGAGCCAGCCATCGGGCGTCTCCTCGATGACCGAGAGCTTGGTCGGGATGTCGTAGTAGGTGTTCGCGACCATCTTCGTGGGCGCCCCGTTGGGGGCGCTGTAGCCCTGGGTGGAGCCGAGCAGCGTCGCCGTCACCGTCGAGCTCGGGGGGACCGGGATCGGGAACGTCGTGGTGGTGGTGGAGGGGCGCGTCGTGGTGGTGGTCGTGGAGGGGGGTGCCGTGGTGGTCGTGGTGGTCGTGGTCGGCGGCGCCGCCACGACAGCGTCCTCGTGGCGCGAGGTCACGACCACCACCGTCGCGAGCACGAGCAGGGCGACGACCGCGAGCGCCGGCCAGAACCGCAGCAGCGGCGCCCGCGTCGGCACGGCGACGTCACCGTCGCTCGCGGGCGACGGGCCCGGTGCGCTCGCGTCGGCGCCTTCGTCGAGGGGGCCAGCGCCGGGTTCCGATGAGGGTTCCTGCATTGTCGTTGCCTGGGTCGCCGAACTGCTGCTCCACCGTGTCCCCCGCCCGCCCGTTGCGGACCGGCGGCGACACCCGCCGAGACCCCGAGGCTACCGGGACCGGGGCCGTGGACGTCGGGCGCGCCGAAGGGGGAGCGCCGGCAGGCGGCGCTCCCCCTTCTTCCGGCAGGCCCGCGTGGGGCTGGGCCGCGAGGTGGTCAGGTCTTGACCTTCTCCCGCACCGGGGACGAGCTGCCGTTGCCCTTCAGCGACTCGGCCATCGACGACACCCGGCTCATGATCACGTCGTTGTCGTGGTACGCCGTCTCGGAGTGCTGGTCGGCGTCGAGGCCCGTGATCTCGGCTTCCTCCGAGACCCGGATCCCCATCGTCACGTCGAGCGCCTTCAGGATCAGGAAGGTGACGACGAACGAGAACACGATCGTCACGCCGTTGGCCAGCGCCTGCTCGCCGAGCAGGCTGAGGTCGCCGCCGTAGAAGAGGCCGGCCTTGAACGTGCCCCCGAAGAACTCGGGGTTGGCGAAGAAGCCGATCAGCAGCGAGCCGAGCAGGCCGCCGACGAAGTGGATGCCCACCACGTCGAGCGCGTCGTCGTACTTGGCCTTGAACTTCAGGTTCACGGCGAAGCAGCACACGACGCCGGCGAGCAGACCGATGGCGATCGGCGCCATGCCGGACACGAAGCCGGCGCCCGGCGTGATCGCCACGAGACCGGCGACGATGCCCGACGCCACGCCGAGGTTCGTGAAGTGCCCGTCCTTGATCCGCTCGACCGCCGCCCAGGCGATGCCCGCCGCCGCGCCCGCCAGGAAGGTGTTGAGGAACGCCTGGATCGCGGTGCCGTTGGCGGCGAAGGCCGAGCCGGCGTTGAAGCCGAACCAGCCGAGCCACAGGATGCCGGTGCCGAGCATCACCAGCGGCATCGAGTGCGGCGGGTGCCCTTCCTTCGGCCAGCCGAGGCGCTTGCCGAGCACGAGGATCGCGGCGAGGGCGCCGATGCCGGCGTTGACGTGGATGACCGTGCCGCCGGCGAAGTCCAACGAACCACGCGAGCCGAGCCAACCGGTGACGCCCTCACCCCACGCGCCGCCGTAGATCCAGAACGACACGGGGCAGTACACGAGCAGCACCCAGACCGGCACGAAGATCGCCCAGGCCGAGAACTTCATGCGGTCGGCGACGGCGCCCGAGATGAGCGCCGGCGTGATCACGGCGAACATGCCGAGGAAGCCGACGGCCATCAGCGTCTTGCCCCCGCCCTCGCCGGTGATCCCCAGGTTGTTCAGGAACGCCCAGTCGAGGTTGCCGATGAACGAGCCGTCGCCGCTGTACGCGAGCGAGAAGCCGACGACGACCCAGACCAGTGGCACCGCGAGCAGGCACCAGAAGTTCATCATCAACATGTTGAGGACGTTGCGACTTCGGTCCATCCCTCCGTAGAAGAGGGCGAGGCCCGGGGTCATGAACAGCACGAGCGCGGCCGAGGCCAGCACCCATGCGGCGTCTCCTGGATTCATTGGTATCTGTCCTTCGCTGTTGAGCAGGGTGGGCGCGCGCGTCCGCGAGCGGGCGCTGACGCGCGTGGTTGTCGGGCGCCGCGGGCGCGGCGCCATCAGGGGTTCAGGGGGCCGGTCGGGGGCCGGTCGGGGGCTGGTCGAGGGCCAGCCGGGAGTCGCGGGGCCGGCGCGCGCTACAAGGCGTCGCCGTCGCGCTCCCCGGTCCGCACGCGGATCGTGCGGTCGACGGCGGTGACCCAGATCTTGCCGTCACCGATCTTGCCGGTGTTCGCCGCGGCGGCGATCGTGTCGGCCACCTTGTCGGCCTCGCCGCTCTCGCAGAGCACCTCGAACTTGACCTTCGGGAGGAAGTCGATCGAGTACTCCGCGCCGCGGTACGTCTCCGTGTGGCCGCCTTGCCGTCCGAAGCCCTTCACCTCGCTGACGGTCATGCCCAGCACGCCGATGCCGCGCAGGGCGTCCTTGACCTCCTCGAGCCGGTGCGGCTTGATGACTGCGGTGACCAGGTGCACCATCGCTCCTCCCCCTTCCTTCCTCGTGGGCCCGTCCGGTGTGCGACGCCGGCCCGTCTCGTGGGACTCCCCGCACCGTACGGATCGTCGGTTTCCGCACCCGGTCCGGCCCGTTACGCGACCGCGAACGTCACATTTCGTTCAGGAAGAACGGCTCCGAGAACGGACCGAGCATCTGACGCAAATCTGACTTCTGACCACGCGCGCGCCTGGTCGGCGTCATGGTCGCGAAGGACGCGCGTCGGCGACGCCTCCGGCGCCCACGGGCGCCGCTCGCTGGTGCCGCCGTGCGGGTCGAGCTCAGGCGAGGCTGGACTCGAACAGCCGCACCCGCCGTTCGAGGCCGCGCAGCACCTCTGGCTCGTGCGCCGGATCGCCCACCCACCGGAACGTGCCGGCGCGCAACTCGGGCCGCGTCGGATCGGGCGCGAACGTCCGCGCCTCGAACGCGTCGAACGCGGCCTGCCACAGGGGATCGATCGTCGGCCGCACCAGCGCCACGCACGCCACGCGGCCGTCGCTGCGGGCGCTGCGGGCGGCGATGCGCACGCGGCGCGCCCTGGCCGACGGTGCCACCGACACGTCCGGCTCGGCCCCGAGCGCGGCGATCAGGCGGCGGGCCTCGTGGGTGACCGTCCACTCCGCGCGCTCCATGGCCTGGCTCTGCACGACGTCACGGGCGGCCAGCCGACCGAACGTGGCGAAGAGGGCGCCGAGGTGCTCGACCTGCTCCTCCCACCGCGTGGCCTCGTTGGCGTCGGTCGCGTCGCCCGCGCTGCTCGGACGTGACGCGAGCGGGGGGTCGTACGTCGCCGCGTACCACTCGGCGGCGTTGAAGAGGTCGTCCCACAGGCGCTCGCAGGCGCGCTCGAGGCGCGAGCTCAACGCCACCTCCGCGGCGGGGCGCCACCCGATCTCGTCGACGGTCGCCTCGCCGCCGGCTTCCTCGATCAGTCGCACGACCGACGCGAGCTGGTCCGCCTCGACGGGCCCGGCGCGCACCCCCCAGAGGCCGGGCTCGATGTTGACGGCCCCGACCTTCTGGAGGCGGCGCCACGCCGCAGCGCGCGCGGCTCGGCGGCCGACGGCGTAGCGCAGCGCGAGCCAGAGCACGCGGGGCGGCGCCGGGTCGAGCTCGCGCTCGTCGAGCGGGGCGGCGACGGGAACGATCCGGGGAATCGCATCGGGCACGAGGACGCTGGCGCGGGGGATCGTCGGGGCTTCGCCGTCGACTGCGGGCCGCAGCCGAGCAGGAAGCATCTGCAGTGGGGCCATCGGGTTCTTCTCCTTCTCGGGAGAAACGGTCACCGTCTCGCGAGCACCGAGCGCCGAGCGCCACAAGAGCACGAACCGGCTGCCGTGCCCGGGGGACTTCGGCGACGGACCCCGGTGCGGGGGACGCGGCGCCGGCGGCCGCGCGCCGTGCAAGGTGGTTCGAGGTGGGGCCCGGAGGGCGGTCGGCCTCGCGTCGGGCGCCCGTGGCGCGATCGCGGCCACGGCGGCCCGTCGCCGGCGCGACGGCTTCCGTTTCGACAAGTCATGCGACGGCGGCGCTGATCGGCAGCGCCGCCGGGACATCAGCTCGTCAGGAGAGGGGGCCCGCGACGGCGCGGCAGGCGCGCCGCCCCGACGCGCGCCGCGATCGCGCGCGCGTCGCGCGTGGTCCAGCGGCGGGGCTTGCGGCCGGCCATCGCGGCCAACGTCGCCAACGCCGCGAGCAGCAGGAGGAACAGCGCGAAGCCGGAACGGGGCAGGGCGCGCACGAGCGGCTTGGACGGGGCCGGCGCGACGAAGGTCTCGGCCGTGCGCCCCACATCGATGATCGACTCGACGCGTCCCGCGTCGGCACGAGCGACGTCACCGGCGCTCGAGCTCCGCAGCGCGCCGGCCGCACCGAGCAGGGTGAGCGCGGCGAGCACCGCGACGAGCAGACCGGCCACCAGGAGCCGCAGGTGCCCCCGCGGCGCGCGCCCGGCCGCGGGGGGCAGCAGGACGGCGCGATCAGGCATCGCGCCAGAGTACCAACCCGATCCCGCGACCGACCCCACCACCGACGCCGCGCCCGACCTGCATCCCGAGGCGAAGCGCGAGGAGATCGACGCGGTGATGGGGCCGATCCACGAGCACGTCAACAACGGCGTGAACGAGCAGGCTTCGCCGGCAGCCAGCGCGCCCACGAGGACGCGCACGCCCGCCTGTCCGAGCAGCTCGCTGCGCCGACTCGTGGGCGAGCGACGGCTCAGGCGGGCTGCTCCCACGGCGGGATAGGCGGTCGCGCGAGGTAGGCCGTCTTCGCGTCCTCCGAGAAGCCGCACGCCCGGTAGAAGGCGAGCGTCGAGGGCCGGCGCGAGCCGGTCATGAGCATCGCCTTGTAGCAGCCGGCGTCCCAGGCGAAGGCCAGCGTCGCCGCCATGATCTCCTTGCCCAGGCCGGTGCCGCGCCGCGCCTGCTCGACGACGACGTTCTCGATGACGGCGTAGGGGGACGCCGAGCGCGACATGTTGGGGATCAGGTTCAGGTACGTCGTCGCGACGGCGACGCCGTCGCGCTCGAGCAGGAAGAGGTGCAGACCCGCCCCGGCAGGGATCGCCGCGAACGCCCGGGCGTCCGCACCGTCCTCGAGCACCGGGTCGTCGGGGTTGAGCTGGCGGTACAGGTGGCGGACCGCCTCGATGTCGTCCGGGCCGGCTTCGCGGAACATGCCCGGAGTCTGTCAGCCGACGTGTCAGCCGGTCCGCCATCGCGCCCGCCGCCGGGGCGGGTCAGGGGGCGATGAACTGGAGGTCGAGCTCGACCTTGACCTTCTCGCCCAGCGCCAGCTTGCCCGTGCCCAGCGGCATGTTGAAGTCGATGCCGAAGTCGTTGCGCTTGATCTCGGCGGTGGCGCTGAACCCGACGTGGCGCGTGCCGTCGGCCGGGAAGATCTCGCTGCCGTTGAACTCGACCGCGAGCGTGACCGGCTTGGCGATGCCGTTGATCGTGAGCGTGCCGTCGAGCTCGTACTCCTCGGCGTCGAGGGCGCGGACGGCCGTCGACGTGAAGGTCATCTGCGGGTGTGCCTCGGCCGAGAAGAAGTCGGTGCCGAGCAGGTGCGCGTCGCGGTCGGGCTGGTTGGTGTCGACGGACGCGAGGTCGATCGCCGCGGACACCTCGACGGACCCGAGTCCCTCACCGACGACGAGCGTCGCGTCGAAGGCCTTGAACGTGCCCCGCACGTTGGACAGGCCGAGGTGCCGGATCTGGAAGTGGATGCCCGAGTGGTTCGCGTCGAGCGCGTAGGTGCCGGCGGCGATCGGCAACGTCTCGGTGGTCTCGGTGGTCTCGGTGGTTGCGGCGGTCTCGGTGATCTCGGTGGTGGACATCGTGGCGGGTCTCCTTCGGTCGCGCCGGGGGCCGCGACGAGTTGGTGGGGCGGGGTTCGGACGGGCTCGGCGGCGGAGCGGGCTGCGCCGTCGAGCCGGCGTCGCCATCGTGCGGCGCGCCGAGACCCGCCCGGAAGGCCGGCGTCTTCCTGGGAGCGCCGAGGCCCCCTCTGCGTTGCCTGGTATCGCCAGGGCCACCCTGTTTCGGCCGTCGCGGCCGCATACTGACGGGGTGGCTGATCAGAACGAGCTCGCCGAGTTCCTCCGGGCGCGCCGCGAGCACCTGACCCCCGCCGACGTCGGCCTGCCCGTGCACGGACGCCGGCGCACCCCGGGCCTGCGCCGCGAGGAGGTGGCCACCCTGGCCGGCGTGAGCATCGACTACCTCGTGCGGCTCGAGCAGGGCCGCGACACCAACCCGTCGCCGTCGGTGCTCGCTGCGCTGGCGAAGGCGTTGCGGCTCAGCGAGGAGGAGCGCGCCCACCTCGGCCACATGGTGCTGCGCGCCAACAACAACGAGATGTGCCCGAGCGCCGGCGCCCTGCCCACCCAGGTGCGCCCGAACGTCGTGCGCATGCTGGAGCAGCTCGACCCCATCCCCGCGCACGTGATCGGGCCGCTGACCGACGTGCTGGCCGCCAACGACGCGTGGTGGGCGCTGATGCACGGCATCGGCGCGCTCGCGGACCACGGCCCCGCCGACGACGCCCCCAACCTCGCCACGTTCGTGTTCCTCGACCCGGCCGCGCCCCAGGTCTTCCGCGACTGGGACGCCGTGGCCGATGCCCAGGCCGGCCGCGTCCGCAGCGCCCAGACGCGCTGGGGCGACGAGCCGCGCTTCACGGCGCTGCTCGCGACGCTCGAAGCATCACCTGCCTTCGTGGCGCGCTGGCAGGCGCACGCCGTCGAAGAGCGCCCGCGCGGCGTCCTGCGCCTCGACCACCCGCACGTGGGCGAGCTGCGCCTGGCGCACGAGGCCCTGCATCTCGTCGACGAGGACCAGCGCCTCGTGACGTGGCTGCCCAACGACGAGGCAACCGAGCACGCGCTGCGCGAGCTGCTCGACCGGCGCGCACCGGTCAGCCCGCGCCTGCGCGTCGTCGGCGACGCCTGACTCCGCACGCCACGGGCCACCCTCGTCCACGCGCCGTCCGCCGGGCGCGCTCGTCGCCCGCGGCGCCATGCCGTGCGTTCAGGAGCGACGCGCCTTCGCCGGGCGGCCGCCTCTCACCCCCACCACGCGGCTGCCGTCGCTCTGGGCCAGCACCATCAGCGACGAGTCGAGCCCCGCGACGAGCGCGACGGGGGTGAACGACTCGTCGAGGTGGCTGAGGCCGACCGCGGACACGCGCTTGTGGCCCTTCGACGTCTGCAGATCGGCCACGACGCGCGCCATCGCCCCCTTGGCCGTCAGCGCCGTGACCTCGCACGTGACGGACTCCCACCGCTCGCGGCGCAGCACCCGCGTGATCCTCGCGGCGTGGCGGGTGACGACGATCGTCATGACCAACAGCAGGCCACCGAGGATGAGCGGCACGCCCAGGGGCACTCCCTGGGGTGGCGTGGTGACGCCTGCGAGCTGTGCGCGCGACGGATCGCTCGGGTCGTAGACCACCTCGACCGACTGGCCGGTCTGGTAGCTGGACACGCGGCCGGCCACGTAGATCCACGTCTGCGTCGGCGCCGACTGCCCGGTCACGGGGAACTGCACCTGCACCGAGCCGTCGGTGAAGCCGGTGCGCCCGGTCGGCGTGACGTCGAGCGCGACCACGGTGCCCGACGCACGGACCCCGGTCTGCTGCAGCGCGAGGCGCTGGGCGTCGGCGCGCGCGATCACCGCCGAGACGCACAACAGGATCACCGTCACGACGACGAGGGCGAGCGCAGCGGCCCAGCGATGGCGCAGACTCCGCCGGGTGGCGGGCAACGTCGCGGCGAACGCGCCGTCCTCCACCGTGGGATCGCTCACGAGGGCGCCGTCCTGCCCTCGGGCGCGTAGGTGGCGAAAAGCTCCTCGACGATCTGCTCCGACAGGCCGACCTCCTCGATCAGCGCGACGCGCAGGGCGTCACCGCGCAGCTCGGTGTCGGTGACGCCGCCCGCCGTGCGCTCGTGGCGCCGCCCACCGCCGTAGCCCACCACGGTGCCCGCGGGGGTGTTCCGCCGCGTGCTCACGTGCACGTTGAACGGGCTCCACGCTCGCGAGATCTCGTAGCGCTCGAGGAAGAACGGGTGGGCGACGGCATCGGGCGCGAGCGTGCGGCACGGCAGCGTGCCCACCTCGTTCGCGAGCGGGAACTCGAACCGCCACCCCTCGGGCACCACCTCCGCCACGGTCGCGAACACCGGGTGCACGATCGAGGTCGTGGCCGTCGGGTCGAGCAGCAGGGGCACGTTCGTCAGCATCGAGGTGTCGACGAGGTACTCGCGACACCCACCGTCGGTCTCGACGGTCACGATCGTCGTGCCGTGCGACGGCTCGCCCGTCTCGAACATCGACGCCGCGACGCGCCGGCTCTCGAAGCCGCACGCCACCAGCAGGGCGTGCAGGGCGTTGGCGCTCGGCCAACACGTCCCACCCGTGCCGTGCGCGAGCCACGCCCGGAAGAAGTCGTCGGCGCGCCCACCGGGGAGCGGTGGTGGGCTCGGATCCTTGGCGGCGGCCGCCAGCCAGATCAGCTTGCGCACGTTGTCGAACGGCACGCGCTCGCACCACGCCCGGTAGAGCGCCGTGAGCCCCTCGACGTCGGCGTCGGGCACCGCGGCGAAGCCGAGCTGCGCGAGCACGGCATCGCGGAGGTCCTCGTCCACCGCGTCCTCCGGGGTGCCGTCGTCGTCAGCCACGCCTCGGATACCAGCACACCCCGGCGCCGCGTGCACCCCGCCTGCCAGAGCGATCGGCCGGCGGTCGTTCCCCCCGGCTGCGACGGTCCGCGTGCCAGGCTGTCCGCCGTGCCTGCGACCTACGTCTTGATCCACGGTGGCGGTTCGACCGCGCGCTACTGGGACCGGCTCGTGCCCCTGCTCGATCGATCGCACCTCGCCGTCGACCTGCCCGGGCGCAACGGCAAGCCGGCGGACTTCGCCACGCTGACCGTCAGCGACGAGGCGGCCTCCGTCGTCGCCGACATCCGGGCGGCGGACCTCGACGGGCCGATCATCCTGGTGGCCCACTCCTCGGGCGGCCTGGTCGTGCCGGAGGTGGTCGAGGCGCTACGCGACCAGGTGGCCCACGTCGTGCTCAACGCGGCGCTCGTGCCGGCCGAGGGCGGCTGCGGCCTCGACTGCATGCTCGAGCGCCACCGCGACGGGCTGCTCGTCGCGGTCGAGATGGCCGCGGCCGACGGCACCACGATCACGCTGCCCGGTGCCCCCGACGACCCCGAGCCGTTCCGCACGGCCTACGGCGGTGACCCGCTCGACGACGACGCGCTCGCGTTCATGACAGACGCGGCGCGCTGCGTCCCCGACACGGTGCACCACTACTTCCAGCCGGTGCACTGGTCGATCGCGGCCGGCGTCCCGGTGACCTACGTCGTGAACGACCGGGACCGTCCCGTCCGCCCCGAGAAGCAGCTCGAGATGATCGGCCACCTCCCCGATCCCCCGACCGTGGTGCACCTCGACGGTGGGCACCTGCCCGCGGTCACCGACCCGCCGGCGTTCGCCGCGGTCCTCGCCGGCATCGCCTGATCGATCGCCCGAGGGGGATCAGGACCAGCGGGCGCTCAGCTCGGGGTAGCGCGTGTCGAGCTCGTCCTCCTCCCACTCCTCGCCGCGGGGCGAGGTCGGGTGGGGGACGGCGCGCGGCGGCCCGTAGGCGCCCGTGAGCTCTTCGTGGACGGTGCCCGCGACGTACAGCAGCTCCTCGCACGAGCGGTCGTCGTCGTCGACCGCGATCGTCATGCCGAACGCGATCGGATCGGACGCCGCCAGCGCGAACGCCTCGCGGCCGGACCCGATCACCCAGCACCGGAAGTACTCGAAGCCGTCGTCCGAGCAGCCGCCCTCGGCCAGGTAGGCGACCGCCCACAGCTCCCACGTGTAGAGGGCGTCGAGGCACTCGTCCATCCGAGCACTGAAGTCGACGACCTCGGCGAGGCCGGCTTCGCGAAGGCCGTCGGCCACGACCTGGGCCTGTGCCGCGCACGACCCGGCCCGCCCGCCCGCTTCGATCAGCTCCCAGAACCCGAGCTCGTCCATGGCGCGATCGTCGCAGCTCCCGCGCCGCGAGGGAAGCACCCCGGGCGGTCGCGACCGTCGGCGGGTCAGGTCGCGGCGGGTCAGGTCCCGGCGGGCTTCGGCGTCAGCGGGCTGAGCGAGGGGTAGCCGTGGATGAAGGCGTCGATGTCGTCCTTCGGGTCCGCGAACGGGGTGACGCAGTCGGACGTCGCGATGTCACGACCGGCGAGATCCGTCGCCACGGGCACCTCGACCAGCGGGCGCAGCGTGCCGGTGACGCAGGTCGGCACGTTGAGGTTGAAGACGGGCGCGCCCTTGGGGCTCGAGCCCGTGGTCGTGGAGGCGAGCAGCTCGGCGCGGTGCTTCTCGACCCACTCGGTCACGAGCTTCACACCGGACGGGAAGTCGAGCGTGGCGGCCAGCCCCTGGCTCGACGCCAGCGCCGGGATGCCCCGGGTGGCCGCCGCGCGCGCCGCGCCGACCGTGCCCGAGATCTCGGACACCGGCCCCACGTTCTGGCCGATGTTGATGCCCGACACCACCACGTGCGGGCGCTGGGCGATGCCGTTCTGGTCGATGGCCCACACGATCGTGTCGGCGGGGAAGCCGGCCACCGCCTTGGCCTTGTAGCCACTGGCGGTCGTGGCATCGGTGACGGTGAGGGGCCCGTCGGTGGTCTTGCCGCCGGTGCCGCTCTGGTTGGTGAGCGGAGCGACCACCGTGACCTCGGTGTCGGGCAGCTTGCGCAACCCCTCGACCACGGCGTCGATGCCGGCCGCGCCGACCCCGTCGTCGTCGGTGACGAGGATGCGCAGCGTCGTCGACGCGGCGGCGGTCCCGCTCGATCCGCCGGCGGTGGTGACGCTCGACCCCGATCCGCCCGCGGTGGTGGGCGCCGACGACGAGCCGGACGCGCCGGGCGAGGTCGAGGGGCCGGAAGAGGTCGAGGGGCTCGACGAGGTGGACGTCGAGCTGCACCCGACGGCGGCGGCGCCGACGAGCACGGCGGCGACGAGGAACCGAGACACGCTTCTGACCATGCGTCAGACGCTAGTGCCGACACCCCCGCAGTCCACGGCCACCGTCGTTCGTGCCGCCTGCGGATCGTGGTGCCCGGCCCGAGGGGCGACGCCGGGACCGGCCCGGGTCGGCCTCGCCGTTCTCCGGCGAAGAGATGTTGCCAGGCAACACGTGATCTCCGGAGAACGCGCCGTCGCCGCCGGGTGACGGCGCAGTTGCGCCGCGACGGGTCAGACGAACCAGCCGACGACGTCGACGATCAGGTCGGCGCCGCCCGGCGCCTCGCACCGCGCGATGAAGGTGCCGTTGGCCAGGCGCACGGCGGCAAGCGTCGCCACGGTGGTGTTGGCGACGCCCCAGCTCAAGGTCGAGGTCTTGGGCCACTGGACGGTGTTCATGAAGAGCGAGAAGAACCCGCCGGGGTTCGTGTTCGTCGCTGTGACGTTCACCAGCGCGGCACTCGCTCCGGCGGGCACGCCCGTGCCGAGCTTCGCGTCGAGGATGCGCTCCTCGTGATCGGCGAACTTGCCCTTCACGCCGCCGGCCGGCAGGCCGCTCGGGCGCGAGTCGTAGATGCGCACGGGCACCACAAGCGAGGTGAACGTGCCCGGCACCGCCGCCGGCACGAAGCCGACGCGCGCGCTGTTGATCGTCACGCTGCCGTCGCCCCTCGTCGGTGCGGTGAGGACGTAGGCGTACTGCCCGTCGAGCGTGTACGAGAAGACGTTGTTGGTCGCGACCCGGATGCCGATGTCGCCGCTGGTCAGCAGCGCCTGCGCGACGCTCACCGTTCCGGCCCCGCCGAACGCGACGCCGCCGAGGTGCGGCTGCACCGTGCCCCCCGAGGTGTTGCGCCCGGCGAACGAGAGCTCCTTCAGCACCGAGCCCGACGGCAGCAGGAGCGGCGCGAGGAAGTTCACGTCGGCACCGGAGCAGAAGCTGCCGTAGGCCGTCGACGTCACGGCGACGTTCGAGATGGGCGTGAAGTCGCGAGCCGTGAGGTTCACGTACGTCAGCGTGGGCGTGGTGGGGACGAGGGCGGCGTCGAGCGCGCCCGCGACGCCGATCGCGCCACCCGGGGAGCCAGGGCCCGCGGGGGCGGCGGACGCCGGCAGCACGTCGGCGACCGAGGTCGCGGCGAGCACCGTGGCGCCCGCGAGCATCCCGAAGCCCTGCACCGCCGCGCGGCGCGAGATGCCGGGCCGGGCTCCGTCATCCGTGGCGCCGGGGGCGCCGCTGCGGTCCATGCCGTCGCCGGTCTCGATGTCCATCGGTCCGCCTCCCCTGGTCCGCCTGGTCGTGGATCGACGCAGCGTACTGCCGCGAGCCGGGCCCGCTCCGGTGACCCCGCCAGCCGCGCGACACTGCGCAACCATGACCGCCACCGCAGAAGACGTCTTGCACCGGGTCTCGGCGTTGCTGCCACTGGTCGAGTCCAGCCGTGCGCGCATCGCCGCGGACCGGCGCCTGCCGGACGAGCTCGTCAACGCGCTGCGCGGCGCCGGCGCGTTCCGCATGCCGATGCCGCAGTCGTGGGGCGGGCCGGAGATGACGCCGCGCCAGCAGACCGAGGTGGTCGAGCAGCTCGCCACCGCGGACCCCTCGACGGCGTGGTGCGTGATGATCGGTTCGGACGCCGGGTACTACTCCGCGTTCTTGGACGACGACGCCGCGCACGAGGTGTTCCCGGACGTGGATGCGATCACCGCCGGGTGGATCGTCCCCGCCGGGCGGGCCGAGGTGGTCGACGGCGGGTACCGCGTCAGCGGGCACTGGTCGTTCGGCAGCTGCTGCCTGCACGCCGACGTGATCGCGGGCGGGTGCCTCGTGTTCGACGGCGACACCATGGTCATGGCGGCCGGGGGCCTGCCGGAGATGCGCATCGTGCTGGCGCCGGCGTCGAGCTGGACGATCCAGGACACGTGGCACACGACCGGGCTCGCGGGGAGCGGCAGCAACGACTACGAGACCGCCGATCTGTTCGTGCCGCGCGGTCACACGTTCTCGCTGCAGGACGCGCCCAAGCGACCAGGCGCGCTGTACCGCTTCCCCGGCGCGTTCTTCTCGAACATGCACGGTGTGCCGCTCGGGCTCGCCCGGCGCGCGATCGACGAGGTCAAGGCGATCGCGAAAGACAAGGTGCTGCTTCCCGAGATGACGGCGATGCGGGATGTGCCGCGGGTGCGCACCGCCGTCGCCAAGGCCGAGATGGCGCTCGGCGCCGCTCGCGCCTTCACCTACGCGAACCTCGACGCGGTGTGGGAGCACCTCCAGGAGAACGACGAGCTCACGGTCGAGCTGCGCATCGACCTCGCGCTCGCCCGCGTCAACGCGTTCCGCACGGCCCGCGACGTGGCGCAGGCGATGGTCGACACCGCGGGCACGCAGGCGATCTACCGGACCTCGATCCTCGACACGCTCCTGCGCGACGCCATCACCATGAACCAGCACATCGTCGCCCAGGACCGCATGCTCGAGATGGTCGGTGGGATGGCCCTCGGCAACGTGCCGGCGCTTCCCTTCATCTAGCGCCCATCCACTCGGGCAGCGGCTCGCGTGCCGCGAGCCACGACGCGGGGA
>CAYUOL010000033.1:0-10519 GCA_964446345.1 uncultured Iamiaceae bacterium
GGTCGATCGCCGTCGGCTTCGATGCCCTGGGGCACGTCGATCCGGACGAGGTGGTCGGCCGCATCCGCGACGACACCGCGCTCGTGCACCTGCAGTGGGCGAACCACGAGGTCGGTACGCGCCAGGCGATCGTGCCGGTCGTCGAAGCCTGCCGGGCGCGCGGCGTGCTCGTGCACGTCGACGCCGCTGCCGCGGCGGGGCACGACCCGATCGCGTTCGACGAGCTCGGCGCCGACCTCCTGTCGATCAGCGCCCACAAGTTCGGCGGCCCGCCGGGCATCGGCGCGCTGCTGGTGCGGCGTGGCCTGCGCCTGCGCCAGCTGCTGCGCGGCGGGGATCAGGAGCGCGCTCGCCGCGCCGGCTTCGAGAACGGTCCCGGCATCGCCGGCTTCGCGGCGGCGTGCGCCACGCTCGCCACCGCCGATCGCTTGGCGACCGAAGCGGCCACGGCACGAGCCCTCACGGATCGCGTGCTCGCGGCGGTGCTGACGCTCGACGGCGTCCGCGTCTACGGCGACCCGGTCGACCGCCTGCCGCACCTGGTCTGCCTCGGCATCGACGGCATCGAGCCGCAGGCCGTGCTGCTCGGCCTCGACCGAGCGGGCGTCGCCGCCCACTCGGGCAGCGCGTGCTCGTCCGAGGCGCTCGAGCCCTCGCCCGTCCTCGAGGCCATGGGCGCCGACGCCCACCACTCCCTCCGGATCAGCACCGGCTGGAACACCACCGAGGCCGACATCGACGCCCTCCTCGAAGCCCTCCCCACGATCATCGCCGGCCTCCGCGCCCTGGGAGGCTGACGGAGCGCTCAGCACGAACGGCGGAGCTCAGTCCCGCTTGTAGTCCTGCACCGCTTGGAACTCGCCCCAGTCGAACCACTTGAACGTGGGTTGCTCCCAGCGGGCGACCTGATCGGCACCGGCCGCCGGCGTCGCGAAGTCGGCGACCTGCGGGCCTTCGCTGAAGTCCGCCGCCTTGCCCAACGCGGTCTGCACGCGCTCGGCCACGACGTCGCCGACGATCATGGCGTAGGCGAGGTGCGACGGCCACGCCGCGACGAAGCCCTCCATGTCGAAGGTCTCGAGCCGGGCCGGCGCCGGCTGCGCGACGTTGGCCGTGTTGGGAACCGCCATCATCGGGTGCTCGGTCTTGCGCGCCGTGTAGGCGCCCCATTGCAGCTTGCCGGCGATGCGCTCGAACTGGGGAGCGATCCGGAAGATCCGGTCGAGCGCGTCGGTGACGCGGATGGGGTCGAGCTTCGGCTCGAAGCGGATCTCCTCGGGGCCGAGCACGGTCGAGCGATCGTCGATCGGCGGGCGCACGACCCACACGTTCTCCCCCGCCTTGCCGTATGGGTGCGCGGTGATCTCGAGCCCGTCGAACCACCCCGACACCAACGGCAGGTCGGCGCCGCGGGCGACGATGGTCGTGACGCGACGCACGGCCTGGCACCCACGCGTCAGCTCGGCGGCGGCCTGACGCTTGCCCCGGTCCTTGAAGGTCGCGACCAGCCGCTGCAACAGGTAGCCGTTGCCCACGTCGGAGACGAGCACGACGTAGCGGGCCGTGATCGGCACGATGCGCTCGTCGCTCGTCTGCACCTCGACGAAGTCGATGGCCTTGTCGGTGATCAACCCGAACTTCGTGACCTCGCCCCACAGGATCTTGTCCTCGAGGCCGCGGCGCAGCTCCGCGAGGAACTCGGTCGGGTTCATCACCACGTCGTTCTCGGTCGAGAACGCGGGGAACGACTCGAGGCTGCCCCGCCCGAAGATCTGGGGGATCGAGTCGACCGGCTTGACGCCGAGGGTCGCATCGGACCAGAGCCGGGTCTTCACGCCGGCCTCGTCCGGTGGCATCACGTACAGCGACGGCGAGTAGTTGTTGGGCACGCCGTTCGACTCGGCCCACAGCTTCCAGTAGCCCGCCGCGCGGCGTGCCGGCTGGATGCGGGCGACGTCGTTGCCGGTGTACCCGGCCGAGAAGAAGCCGGGCGAATCGAGGGTCTCGGACGGCGCGTGCGGATCGGTGACGACGCAGACCGAGAACTGCTTCTGGAGGGCTCGCGCGAGGTAGAGACCCTGGATCCCCCCGCCGATGATGAGGACATCGACACCGAGATCGCCGTCGAGGTCAGCTGCCATGGCTGGAAATGTAGCCGGTCGGTCACCTGACCTCGGTGTCCGCGGATCCGCCGCACGCCCATGACCACGGTGTTCGCGCCCTTCCGCGGCACCGTCGCGTCGGACCGCGTCGGCGCTGGATCAGTCGCCTTGGTAGCGCTGCTCCAGCCACGGATCACCGCGATCGTGGTACCCGTTGCGCTCCCAGAAGCCGGGCCGGTCGTCGGCGACGAGCTCGATGCCGCGCAACCACTTGACCGACTTCCAGAAGTAGAGGTGGGGCACGAGCGAGCGCAGCGGGTAGCCGTGATCCCGCTCGAGCGGCTCGTGGCCGTAGGCGTACGCCACGAGCGAGTCGTCGCGGGTGACGTCCTCGAGCGGCAGGTTGGCGGTGTAGCCCCCCTCGGCGTGCATGACGACGTGGGCGGCATCGGCCCGCACACCGGCCAGTGCGAAGAGGTCGCGCATGCGCACGCCGGTCCACACGGTGTCGAACTTCGACCACTTGGTCACGCAGTGGATGTCGGTCACGAGCTCGGTCGGCGGGAGCGCGAGCAGCTCGTCCCACGACAGCACGAGCTCGCGATCGACGGCCCCGAAAACCGTCAGCGTCCAGTCGGCGAGATCGGGGTACACGGGTGGGCTGCCGACGTGCAGCACCGGGAAGCGCTCCGTGTGGTACTGCCCGGGCGGCAGGCGGTTCGGGTCGATGCCCCGTTCGGCCAGCGCCTTGCGATTGCGATCGAAGAATCCCATGCCCCGAGTGTGGCGCGGGTCGAGGGCGATCCCCACTCCCCACCGGTCGGGCGCGCGCCGGGCCGCCCGGGCCGGCGGGATCGAGGGGGGTCGCGGCCGTTGTAGCGTGCGGCCGTGGCCATCCATCTCATCCGCCATGCGCACGCCGGGAACCGGTCGAGCTGGCGGGGCGACGACATCGATCGACCCCTGAGCGAGCGGGGCCGGGCGCAGGCGGCGGCCCTGGTGGCGATGCTCGGCGACGAGCCGATCGGTCAGATCCACTCGAGCCCTGCGCGGCGCTGCGTCGAGACGGTCGAGCCCCTGGCCGAGCACCTCCAGCTCAAGGTGCGCACCGCATCCGAGCTGTTCGAGGGGGCCGACCCCGAGCCGACGCTGGCGTTCATCCTGCGCCACGCCAGCAAGAACCCCGCGCTGTGCAGCCACGGCGACCTCATCCCGAAGATCATCCGCCGCCTGATCGCCGCCGGCATGCACACCAAGGACGCGAACATCGCGCAGAAGGGGTCGGTCTGGATCCTCGAGACGGATGGTGACCGCGTGGTGAAGGGTCGCTACGTGCCGCCGCCCAAGGTCGACCTCCCCTGACCGATCTCCCCTGACCGATCTCCCCGGACCGATCTCCCCTGACCGATGTCCCCTGCCCGATCTCGCCGGACCGGTCTCGCTGGATCGCAGCGCCGGTGCGCCGGCACGACCCTCGGCTCGCCGGCGGGCGCCCTCCCCACCTCCATGAGACGCCCGCCTGACCGCCGCGGGGCCCGGCGGATGGGGCCGCCCAGGGCTACCGGGTCGGGGCCGTGCCCCGGGGCGCCGTGCCGGACGGCGTCGACCCCGACGTCGCGCCGGCGGCGATGTTCTGCTCGATCGAGGTGCGCAGCTGGCCGACGAGGCCGTTCAACATCTCGGGGACCGACCCCGGCTCGACGGCGTCGAGATCGGCCAGCGCCTCCTCGGGCCGGTCGAGCGCGTTGAGCAGGCTGGCGCGGAAGACGCGCGCGTCGGCGTACTTCGGGTCTGTCTGCACCGCCTGATCGAGCAGCTGCAACGACTTGGCCAGCAGCGTCTGGCGGTCCGTGTCGCTGCTCGACTGGTTGGCGGTGAGGCGCAGCAGCCAGCCCTTGTACGTCATCGCCTCGACGTTGGCGGGCTGCGCGGCGAGCACCTGGTCGTACACCTTGACCGCGTCGAGCAGCTTGCCCTCGGCGAAGAGCTGCTGGGCTTCGAAGAGCTGCTCGCGCGTCGTCGTGCGGATGTCGCCGCTGACCGTCTGGCCCTGCTCGCGCCGCCCCGACGCCTGCGCCACGGCCACGCCGGCGAGCACCCCGACGACGAGCACGCCCAGCGCCACGATCCAGCCCCGCCCGGACGAGCGGGGCCGCCGGGTGGCTCGGGCGGTCACGTGCCGCGACTCGATCGCGCGCAGCACCGCGGCGGCGCGCGCGGTGTAGTCGTCCTTCAGCGCCTCGTAGTCGGCGTCGTCGACGTCGCCGGCGTCGTGCTCGCGCTCGAGATCCGCGAGCGAGCGCAGCAGGAAGTCACGCTCCTCCTCGAGCGCCGCCAGGCGATCAGGATCGAGCTCACGGGCGACCGCGCGCTGCTCGGCGACGGTGGCGCCGGACGCGCCGGCCCTCGTGGCCCCCCGGGCCGCCGAGGACGAACCGGGGGTGCTCGAGCCCCGGCTGCGAGCCTGCGCCGCCCGCTGCTGCTGGCGCGCGCGGCGCGCCGCGGTGCCGGCGACCGGTGTCGTGTCCGGACCAGGGCCGGGAGCCCCCTCGCCCGGCGCGGATGCCGGCGCCTCGCCCACCCGATCGTCCGTCGGGCTCATCGACCCGCAGGCGCGCGCTCGGTCCCCGGACCATCGCGGCGCGACGCAGGTGCTCCGGTCGCTGTGGCGCTCGCGGACGCCGCCGGTGACGCCGGCACCGCACCGGGGTCGGCGGTGCTCGCGAGCGCGGCGGCCACCAGCTCGCGATCGGCGGCGCTGGCGTGCCGGGGCGTGGACCGACCCCACTGGCGGAAGGTCACGGCCAGGGCCGCCAGCGCGGCGACGAGCGCCACCACGGGGATGATCCACACCAGCCCGGCCACGCCCGAGCTCTCGGGTGTCAGCAGCACGGCGTCGTTGTAGTGACCGCCGATGTCGGCGCGGATCTGGTCGTCGGTGGCGCCGGACTGCACGAGCTTCGCGATCTCGATGCGGATCTGCTGGCTGATGCCGGAGTTCGACTCGGCCACCGTCTCGCCGCGGCACTCGGGGCACTTGATCGTGCGGGAGATCTCCTGCACGCGGTCCTCGTTCGTCGTCGGCCCCATCGACCCGAACGCGCCGACCGCCAGCGCGACCACGAGCACGACGCTCAGCAGGATCCACGGGAACCACGAGCGCCGCAGCGCGCGCCGGCCGTCGCTCACGGCGCCACCGTCGTGCCGCTACGGGTCCCGCCGCCACCGCCGCCCGCGCTGCTCTGCCCGGCGACGGTCACGTCCTTGCCGCCGTACGCGTTGATGACCTGGTCGAGACCTTCGGCAGTGACGCCGTTGAAGTGCTCGACCACGCGGCCGTTCGGGGCGACGATGAACGACTCGGGGATGCCGGTGATGCCGAAGGTCAGCGCCGTGTTCGACGTGTCGTCGACGATCACGGGCCAGTCGCCGCCGTTCTTCTCGAAGAAGCTCTTCAGCGCGGCCGATTGGTCCTGGAAGGCGACGCTCACGACCTCCGCGTCGCCGATGGCGCGATGGGCCTCCGAGAACTTGATGAGCTCGGGGTGCTCGACGCGGCACCCCGTGCACCAGGTCGCGAAGAAGTTCACGATGACCCACTTGCCGCGCAGCTTGTCGGTGTCGACCTTCTCGCCCGTCAGCGTCGTGCCGGTGACCTGGGGAGCGAGCTTTCCCACGAGGGGGTTGGCGCCAAAGCGATCCTCGCTGCTCTTGCGCGTGGCCAGCAGGCCGATGAAGAGCAACAGCACCACCCCGACCGAGATCGCCGCGATGCGCGCCGCCCGGGGACCGCCCCGCCGCTCGTCGTCGTAGTAGCCCTCGCCGCCGAGGTCGTCCTGGTCGCCGGTGCCGCCCGCGTCGCGGCCCTCACCGGGCCCCGCGGCGGAGGGGAGGTCGGGCGTGGTCACGACCCGATCCTGACCGGTTCATCGGCGTCTTCCCCGTCAGCCCCGCCCCCGACCGTGCCTGGAGCAGCGCTGGGACCAGCGGAGGAGGTCGCGTCGGACGAACCGGCGCGGCCCTCCACCGGACCGCCCTTGAGATCCGCGAGCGGGGCGGACACCGGATCGGTCGGGCGCCGCCACAACCGGCTCGGGATGGAGGCGAGGATCGTGCCGAACGCCATCACGGCGCCGCCGATCCACAACCAGATGATGAACGGCTGCACGATGACGCGCACGCTGACCGGGTCGCCGGCCTGGGCCGGCAGCGCGAGCAGCGACACCATCACGTCGTCGAACGGGGTGCTGCGCACCGACGGCGTGCCCACCAGGCTGCCGCCACCGGCGAAGCCGGTGAGGGCGGGGGCGTACGGGCCCTGGCCGTCGATCAGGATCTGCGCCTGCGTCGAGCGCTTGTTGGCGGCGGTGGAGACCGTGGTGTCGACGTACGTGATCGTGTGGCCGGCGATGGTGGCGCTCTCGCCCTTGGCCAAGGTGTACTCGGCGGACTTCACGTAGCTCGCGCTCGCCGCGAACGCCACGGCGATGAGCACGACGCCGAGGTGCACGATCATGCCGCCGTTGGCGCGGCCGACCATCCCCCGCCAGCCCTGGCGGCGGGTGGCCAGCACGAGCTGGCGCGACGCGGATCCGCCGCCGAACCCGGCGAGCCCGAACGCGATGAGAGGCGCCAGGCCGCGGGCCCCGAGCGCGACCGCGACGACGACGGTGCCGACCCCGATCCACGCCGGCCAGAGCAGGCGCTCGCGCAGCAGCTCACCGCTGGCCTTGCGCCACGGCAGCACGGGGGCGACCGCCATCAGGAAGAGCAGGGTCATGCCGATCGGGCCGGTCATGCGGTTGAAGTAGGGCGTGCCGACCGAGATGCGCTCGCCGTTCACCGCCTCGACCACGAGGGGGAACACCGTGCCGAGCAGCACCACGAAGGCGAAGCCGGCGAACAGCACGTTGTTGGCCAGGAACGCGCCTTCGCGCGACATCGGCGAGTCGATGCGGCCCGGCGAGCGCAACCGGTCGCCGCGCCACGCGATGAGCCCGATCGTGACGGCGACGATCAGCGCGAAGAAGCCGAGGATCGCGGGACCGATGCCGGACTCGGTGAACGCGTGCACCGAGTCGAGCACGCCCGAACGGGTGATGAAGGTGCCGAGGATCGTCAGCGCGAACGTGGCGCAGAGCAGCGACAGGTTCCACACCCGCAACATGCCGCGTCGCTCCTGCACCATGACCGAGTGGATGTACGCCGTCCCGGTGAGCCACGGCAGGAACGAGGCGTTCTCGACCGGGTCCCATGCCCAGTACCCGCCCCACCCCAGCACCTCGTAGGACCACCAGGCGCCGAGCACGATGCCGAACGTGAGGAAGCCCCAGGCGAAGAGCGTCCAGCGCCGCGTCTCGACGAGCCAGCCCTCGCCGACGCGGCCGGTCACCAACGCCGCGATCGCGAAGGCGAACGGCACCGTGAACCCGACGTAGCCCAGGTAGAGCATGGGCGGGTGGAACGCCATCAGGGGGTGGTTCTGGAGCAGCGGGTTGGGGCCCGGCCCGTCGTAGCCGAGCGGGACGCTCACCGTGCGGAAGGGGTTGGCGGGGCCGAGCATGAGCGCGAAGAAGAACGTCGAGACGACGAGCATCGTCAGCAGCGCCCACCCCACGAGCGGATCCGCCATGCGGTGGCGGAACTTCACCATCACGATCGCCAGGTACCCGGCGAGGATCGCGGTCCAGAGGATGATCGACCCCTCGAGGGCGGACCACATCGCCGCGACGTTGTACGGGAACGGCGTGGTGGTCGACCCGTTGTCGTGGACGAACAGCACGCTGAAGTCGTTCGTGAGCAGCGCGCGCTGCATCGCGAACACGGTGACGAGCGCGGCCGCCAGCACGAGCCAGATGTAGTTCTTGCTCAGCCGCACGTACGACGCCTGCTTGCGCGCCAGGCCGATCGCGATCGTGATGATGCCCAGGATCGAGCTCACCAACCCGAGCACCACCGCGCCCGAGCCCAGTGCCGCGTTCACGGAGCCTTCTGCGAGTCGGCGCCCGCCTTGCCGCCCTGCTCGGCTTGCTTGATGCGACCTTCGTTCTTCTCCTCGTACTCCTCGGTGTGCTTCACGAGGATGCGGTCGCTCGCGAACGAGGCGCCCGGCCGGGTCGAGGAGAAGTGCCCTTCGAGCACGACGGGGATGCGGTCCTGGAACAGCTCGGGCGGGTCCCCGACGTGGTCGACGGGCACGTCGACGCCGTTGAAGTCGACGACGAAGCTGACCCCTTGCGCCGTGCGCTTGGTGGAACCGGCCACGACCGTGCCCTGCATGCGGAAGCGCTTGACCCCGAGGTCCTGCTGCTTCGCGACGGCCTCGTCGGCGTTGTAGAAGAACACCGTGGCGTCGGTGATCGCGTGCGACACGACGAACCCGATGGCGCCGACGATGGCGACGAGCACCACGATCCAGGGCCACTTGCGCCCGGTGGCGCGGCCGCCGGATCGGGCCGAGGGGGCACGACCGGCCGGCGGCGTGCGGGGCGACAGGTCGAGCGACGGCGCGTCGTCGCCGAGCTCGTCGGCGCTCGCCTCGTCGTCGAGCGCGGCGCGCCCGCCCGGGTTCACGAGGTCCACCGCCGCTGGTCCGGGGGCAGCTGCTTCGAGAGCTGCCGGCCCTTGCGCACCACGAGCGCGGCGTACACCGCAACGCCCGCGATGATGAGCGCCCACCCCACGAGCACGTAGGACCACTCGTTCTCCGCGGCGTAGGGCACGAAGCCGTCGGGCGCGCCCGGCGTCTCGGCCCCGAACAGGACCACCCGTTGGAGGGCGCCGATCGCTGCGACGGCGAGCCCGCTCATGCCGCCCCCTCCGCTCGACGTTCTTCGATCGCGTCCGCGAGCCCGCGGTCGTCGATCTGGTCCTGGAGGTAGGCCAGGCGGAAGCGGTGGATGAGCAGCCAGGCCATGACGAGGAGGCCGACCGCCAGCGAGTAGAAGAGCGTGAAGAACATGATCCCGTGGATCTTCGGGGACACGCTCGCCTGGAACAGGGTCGGGTCCTGGTGCAGCGATCGCCACCACTCGACCGAGCGGTTGATGATGAAGATGTTCGGCACGAGCAGCAGCCCGACGATCGACGACCGTCGCGCCCGCACGTCGGCCGACGCCGGGATGCGGCGGATCGCGAGGTACCCGAGCAGCAGCAGGAAGAGCATGGCGGTCGACGTCAACCGGGCGTCCCACACCCAGAAGGCACCCCACGCGGCGCCACCCCAGATGGCGCCGCTCAGCAGCGTCCCGGCGGTGAACAGCGTGGCGACCTCGCCGGCCGACGAGGCCAGCAGGTCCCAGCCCTGGGTCTTCTTCCAGAGCCACATCGCGCTGGCGAAGGTCGTGATGAAGCACGCCAGGTAGGCCACGGTCACGACGGGCACGTGCACGTACAGCAGGCGGACGGCGGTGCCCTGCACCTCGTCCTCGGGGGTGCCGACCAACCCGAGGTACAGCCAGAGCGCGAGCGCCGCCAGCGTGATGCCGCCCAGCACCTGCGTCGCCCGCGAGCCCGTGCCGCGCGGGCCCTCGTCGGCGCTCCCGGCACCGACCGCTGCGGTCGGCCCGTCAGCGCTGGCTCGCAACCGGTCCGCCGGCTCCTTGCGCACGTTGGTGGTCACGATTCCTCCAGGAGGGGCCCGAATGCCGCGGCGCCGCTGCCGATGTAGACGAGAGCGAAGATGGCGAGGAGGCCGAGCCAGGGCCAGCCCTCGCTGGGGTTCCCCCCGATCGCTGCCTCGAAGGCTCGGGTCGAGCCCAGGAGCACCGGTGCGAGCACCGGCAGCAGCAACAGGGGGAGCAGCGTCTCTCGCACCCGGAGACCGGCTGCGAGCACGCCGTAGAGCGTACCGGCGGCCGCGATTCCTGCGGTCGCGACCACACATGTCAGTAGCAGGAGGGGGAACCCGTCCAATCGAGCGCCGTAGAGCAGCACGACGCCCCCCAGCAGCAGCACCTCGAGGGCCAGCAACTGCACCGCGATGGCGCCGAACTTGCCCAGGAAGATCCCCGCGGGATCGAGGCCCGAGAGCCGCAGCGCATCGCGGTTGCCGTCGGCCGACTCGATCGTGAACGCCCGCTGGATCGCCAGGAGCGCGCAGAACAGGACGGCGACCCAGAAGAGCCCGGGGGTCGCCTTGAGCAGCACGCCGTGGTCGGGATCGAGGGCGAAGGCGAAGAGGATCAGGATCAGCAGGGCGAACGGCGCGACCTGGTTGATCGCGATGCGCGAACGCCACTCGAGGCGCAGGTCCTTGCCGGCGATCAGGGCGGCGTCACGGAACATCGAGCACCTCGCCGGACGCCGCGGCACCCTCGTCCACCGGCGCGGGCGATCCGGCTCGTGCGGAGGTCGGGCGCGGCGGGGGTGGATCGGTCGGCCCCGCCTCGGCCCCGCCGATCCCGCCCGGGGCCTTC
>CAYUOL010000033.1:10619-32461 GCA_964446345.1 uncultured Iamiaceae bacterium
CGATCGTCCCGCCCGCGATGGTGCCGCCGGCGATGGTCACGATGCGCCCGGCCAGGGCTTCGGCGCGCTCGTGCTCGTGGGAGGCGAGCACCACGGTGGCGCCCCGGGTCGTGGCCTCGCGCACGAGGTCGTCGACGAGGTCGCGCCCGCTCTGGTCGAGCCCGGCATGAGGCTCGTCGAGCAGCCACAGCTCGGGCCGCCGCGCCAGCATCGCCGCGATCGACGTGCGGCGCCGTTGCCCCGCGGAGAGCTTGGCCACCGCCACGTCCTTCAGGCGGCCGTCGAGACCGAGGCGGGCGAGTGCGGCGTCCGCCTGGGCGGGCTCGGCGCGCACGGCCTTGGCCCAGAAGCGCACGTTGTCGGCGACGGTGAGGTCGTCGTAGAGCCCGGTGGCGTGCCCGAGCAGGCCCACTCGCGCCCGCACGGCCCGGCGCTCGCGGCGCAGGTCGTGGCCCAGCACGACCGCCTCGCCGTCGACGAAGGGCACGAGGCCGGCGCAGGCCCGCAGCAGCGTGGTCTTCCCCGCGCCGTTCGGCCCCTGGAGCAGGACGATCTCCCCCTGGTGCACGTCGAGGTCCACACCGGCGAGGGCAGGGAACCGACCGAGGAGCGAGACCGCCGAACGGAGGTGGATCACGGGCTCCATGGCGACAGGCAACGGTACCGGGGCGCTGTGCCGGGGACCAAGGCGGTGCGCGCCACCTCGGCGCGGCGGTCGCGGCGCCCATGGGGGCGAACGGCCGGGGGCCCAGGGGTTCGGTAACGTGCCGCTGTGCTCTTCTCCCGCATCCTGGGCGGCATCGGCCGTGTGATGATCGCCGCGGGCGTGCTGATCCTGCTCTTCGTGACGTACCAGCTGTGGGGCACGGGGCTGCGCACCGACTCGTACCAGAACAAGCTGGGCGACGAGTTCAACAAGGCTGCGCAGGCCGCCAAGAACAAGGGCCCGGAGCGCCCCGCGGTGACGCTGCCCGGCGACGAGACCGCGTCGGGGACGAACCCCACATCGCCCACCACGGCTCCGGGAGGCTCCGTCGAAGGGACGCCGGCCGCCGGCGACTTCCCGCCCCCGAAGCCCGGCAACGCCATCGGGCAGATCAAGATCCCGAAGATCGGCGTCGACTTCTTCATGGTCGAGGGCGTCGACCTCAACTTCCTCGCCGAGGGGCCCGGTCACTTCCCCGGCACCCCGTTCCCCGGCCAGGCCGGCAACGCCGCGCTGGCCGGCCACCGCACCACGTGGAAGGCGCCGTTCAACCGCATCGACGAGCTCGTGCCCGGCGACAAGATCGAGGTCACCACGATCCAGGGCGACTTCACCTACGAGGTCATGCCCCAGCCCGGCAGCACCCCCGAGGCGCCGCTCGGCAACCGCATCGTCACCCCGACCCAGACCGAGATCCTCGAGCAGCCGCCGGGGCAGAACTCGCTCACCCTCATGGCCTGCCACCCGAAGTACAGCGCCGCGCAACGCATCATCGTGGTCGGCAAGCTCGTCAACGCGCCGGCCGCCACCACGGGAAAGAGCGAGGAGTCGAAGGCGGCGGTCAACAGCATCGACCAGCAGAAGCTCATCAACCCCGACCAGGAGGGCGGCGGCAACGCGCTGTCGATCAGCGCGCAGCCCGAGGCCCGCGGGCCGGCGATCGTGTTCTCGATCGTCGCCGGCCTCGTGTGGCTGGCGGCCTGGTTCGTCGCCCGGCGCTGGGCCAGCTGGAAGAACTGGCAGAAGTGGGCGGTGTACGCGGTGGCGCTGCCCATCTTCCTCGTGCCGCTGTTCTTCGCGTTCGAGAACATCAACCACCTGCTGCCGGCCGGCTACTGATTCGGCCGATGGTCCCCTGGCTGCTCCCGACCCGTCGCGTCGGCGCCGACCGACCGGCGCGTCGTCGCGTGCGGCCGCTCGTCCTCCTCGTGGCGCTGGGCGCCCTCGGTGCGCTCGTGACGGGGTGCTCGGGCCGCGACGCCGGCAGCACCACCGGCACGACGGGCACCACCGTGCCCCCGCCCGCCACGACCCTGCCCGAGGTGCCCCTCGACCAGGGCAAGCAGATCTACTCGTACACGCCCGAGGTCGGGGACTGCTTCGACCGGCGCAAGGTGCCCGGGGCCAACGGCGCCACCAAGCAGCAGGACATCGTGCTCAAGCTCGACTGCGGGCTCCCGCACGTGAACGAGGTCTTCGCCATCGTCGAGCTGCCCAAGCCCCAGCCCAACCCCGATCCGAAGGCATCCACCTTCCCGAGCGCCGAGGAGCTGCGGAAGTTCGGCAAGACGGAGTGCCCCAAGAAGTACAAGGACTACGTGGGCCGCGAGTACGAGCTCTCGAAGCTCGAGATCGGCTACATCCTCCCCGTGCAGGAGACGTGGCCGAGCAACCGCAAGCTCGCCTGCTACGTGTACGACGCCGCCAGCCGGCGCCTGCAGGGATCCGTCAAGGGCTCGAACAGCTGACGCGGCGTGGCGTCCGGACCGTCAGCGGCCGTTGAAGTCGGCCGGCCGGCGCTCGCGGAACGCGGCGAGCCCCTCCTGCAGGTCCTCGCTCCCCCACGCCCGCGCGAACACCGCCTGGTAGATCGGGGTGGCGCCGTCGACCGGCAGCCCCTCGGCCCGCTCGGTCTCGTTCAGGCCGACCTTGTGCCCGGCGATCGTCAGGGGTGCCAGCTTCGCGAGCTCCTCGGCCCAGGCGATCGTGTCCTCGACCGGGCCGAGCTTCTGCACCATCCCGAACCCGAAGGCCTCGGCCCCGGAGTAGGTGAGCGCAGCCAGCAGCATCGCCCGTGCGGGGCCCTGCCCGGCGATCGTGGCCAGGCGCTGGATCGTCCACTGGTCGACCATCAGCCCGAGCTTCGCGGCAGGGATGCCGAAGGTCGCGTCCGCCGCCGCCGTGCGCAGATCGCAGGCGATCGCGAGCTGCGTCCCGGCCCCGAGCGCAGCGCCGTCGACGGCGGCGATGGTGGGGAACGGTGCCTCGCGCAGACCTTCGAGCACGCGGTTGAGCAGGGCCACGAAGGTCGGGTCCTCGACCCCCGAGAGATCGGCACCCGCGCAGAAGTGGCCGCCGGCGCCGCGCAGCACCAGCACGCGGGTGGCGTCGCGGCGCGTCGTTCCCGCCCCCTCCGCCCCGGCATCCGCGCCGTCTGTCGTCGCGCCGATCGCCGCCGTGCGCGGGGCGCCCTCGATCGCCGCCAGCAGCCCCTCGAGCGCCTCGTGGTCGAGCGCGTTGCGCCGCTCCTGCCGATCGATCGTGACGAGCCGCACGCGCCCGTGGTCCCCGAGGTCCTCGACGTGGATCATGCGCTGGATCCTGCCAGCTGCCGCGCGCGGCCCGCGAATCGCGCGCGCCTCCGGCGACGTGGCGTCACCGACCCGTCCAGCGGGGCTCGCGCTTCTCCAGGAACGCGGAGATCCCCTCGGCCGAGTCCTCGGTCGCCGTCGTGATCGTGAGCAGCGGGTGCAGGTACCGCAACGCCTCGGCGGCGGACTGGTCCCACACCGCGTAGAACGAGTCGCGCCCCAGGCGCATGATGGCCGGGGCCTTCGCGGCGAGCGTCGTCGCCAGCTCGTCGACCGCGGTGTCGAGCTCGGCGACGGGGACCACGCGGGTGAGGAAGCCGATGCGGTCCGCTTCCTCGGCGCCGATGCGCCGGCCCGTCATCATGAGCTCGAGCGCCTTCTTCGGCGGCATCGACCGGACGAGCGGGATCGTGATCATGTACGGCCACAGGCCCACGTTGATCTCGGGCGTGCCGAACTGCGCGTCGTCGGCCGCGACGACGAGGTCGCACGAGAGCGCCAACCCCATGCCGCCGGCCAGCGCGAACCCCCGCACGCGCGCCACGGTCGGCTTGCCGAGCGCCCACAGCTCCTGGAACAGCTGGGCCAGATCACCGCGCGCGTCGTGCAGGTCGAGGTAGCCGGCGCCGGCGGCCATGCCCCCGAGGTCGGCCCCCGCGCAGAACGCCTTGTCGCCGGCGCCGCTCAGCACGAGCACCCGCGCCGCCGGGTCCTCCCGGCACTCGGCCACGCGCTCGCGCAGCGAGCGCACCACCGACCACGACAGCGCGTTGCGCCGGCCCGGTCGGTTGATCGTGAGCCGGGCGACACCGTCGCGCACCTCGTAGAGCACCTCGTCCTCGGGCGCCCCCGACCCTGTACCTGTCCCCGCCCCTGATCCCGTCGCCGCGTCGTCGTCAGCCATCGGCGCACGCTACCCGCCGCGCCGGCCCGGCTGATCGTGGGGTCCACCGGCGCGGGCGGCGGGTTGTTTACCGTTCCGGGGATGGACCTCGCTGTCTCGATGCCGTTCACGATCGCCGCGATCGCCGTGGCGGGCCTGGTGGCGATCCTCCTCGTCGTGCGCACCCGTCGCCACCGGGCCCGGCACGCGGCCCACGCGCTGCCCCAGGGAGCCGAGGCCGTGCTGTGGTCGCTCACCGAGGTGCTGCCCGATCCACGCAACCGCCTGGCGATCAAGGACCCGACCTCCGAGCTGCGCCTCACCGAGCACGAGCGCGCGCTCGCCGCCGAAGCCGCGCTGCACCCTCGCCTGAACGGGGGTCCCCGCCCCGCCGAGCGGGCGCGGGCGGCGAGTGCCAAGGCGGCTCGCGAAGAGGCCCTGCGCAAGCGCGAGCGCCTCGCCGCCGATCGTCGCATCGGCGTCTGACGACCACTCCGACGACGGCCGCCCTCCCGTCCGGGGCCCGCGCCTTCAGGCCATGACGGCGGCGAGCCCCGTCCACGACTGCGGCACGGCTCCCAACCCCGCGCCGCTGTCGGGGTGCCAGTGCTCGGCGAACCCGGACCGCACGGCGCCGCGGATCGTCGTGGCGCGCACCTGGTCGGCCACCTCCGCGCGGCCCGCGCGCTGCGCCGCCAACCACAGCAAGTAGGACAGCTGCGGCCACGCGGCGCCGCGCCAGTACGTGGCCGGCTGGAACACCGGTTCCCCTCGATGCACCTGCGCCGGCCCGCAGGCGCCACCGAACGCGTCGGGCGCGAGCAGCTGCTCGAAGACCGCGTCCGCCAGCCCGCCCGGACGGGTACCGACGTCGCCGACCCCGAGGAGCAGCGCGGGGAGCAACGCCTCCGAGGTCCGCACCGCGACGGATGGCGCCGCGCCACGGACCGCGCCGGCATGCGCGACGTCGACGAAGGTGGTCCGCGTCGGATCCCAACGGGCGAGGACCCGATCGGCGATCGCCGCAGCGTCGCGGCGCAGGCTCGCCGCCTCGTCGCTCGTGCCGAGCACGTCGGCGAGCTCGCGCGCGTTGAACGCCACGAGCGCCTCGAAGGCGCTCGCCCCGACCTCGAAGCCGGGGTTGCCCACCGGTGAGCCGGTGCCCTCGTCGAGGCGCAACGACGCGACCAGCGCGCCCTTGCGCTCCTTCCAGCGCGCCGGGCTCCATGGCCCGTCGCACCACGCATCCCACCGCGGGCTGTCGTCGCACCCCGTCTCCCACGGGTGCACGATCAGCACCGAGCCGTCGGCGGCTCGTCGCCGCAGCAGGAACGCGAGCCCCCGCCGCGCCGCCTCGGCGAGCTCGGCGTCGATCGTCACCCCGCGCCGGACCAGCTCGGCGAGGGCGTGGCCGTACATCGGCGGTTGGGTGATCGCCGAGGTCGACGGCCGCCCCCAGAACGCTTCGTGCAGCCGGGGCGCCCGCCAGTAGGTCATGTGCGGCACGAAGCCATCGGCGGCCTGATGGGCGAACACGTTGCGCAGCTCGGCGACGGCGCGCTCGGGCCGGCCCACCTGTGCCCACACGACGGCGTGGAAGCACGAGTCCCACAACCACTGGTGCGGGTACACGGCGAGGTTCGGCACCGTGTAGCCCTCGGACTGCCAGTGCGCGTCGAGCACCGCGAGGGCCCGGGCTTCGAGCTCGTCACGCCCGGGTAGCGTCTCCGCCGGTTCGGTCTCGCCGCTCACGCCGCCCCCGCACACGAACACGCACAGGCCGCGGGACCGACGCCGCCGAGACCGCGACCGAGCACGAGGACGACGCGACCGAGGAGCGGTCCGACCATGACCACCTGCGCCATCATCTCGTTCCGGTTGGGCCTGACCGACGGCGTGTCGATCGTCGCCGACACGTGGGCCGACGCCCTGCGCAGCTTCGGCTTCGACGTGGTCACCGTGGCCGGCGAGGGCCCGGTGGATCGCATCGTCAGCGGGCTCGCGATCGACGCCTCCGTGCCGCCGCCGCTCAGCGAGGTGGAGGACGCACTGGCCGATGCCGACCTGGTGGTCGTCGAGAACCTGGGCACGATCCCGCTCAATCTAGCGGCGAGCTCGCTGGTGCTCGACGTGCTGCGCGACCGCCCGGCGATCCTCCACCACCACGATACGCCGTGGCAGCGCGATCGCTTCGCGCACATCACCGAGCTGCCGCGCGACGACCCCGCGTGGCGCCACGTGACCATCAACCGGATCACCGAGCGCGAGATGGCCGCCCGGGGGATCGTCGCGACCACCATCTACAACGGCTTCGACACGCAGCTGCACACAGGCGATCGCCGGGCGACGAGGGCGCGGCTCGGCGTCGATCCGAAGGAGCTGCTGCTCGCCCATCCGGTCCGCGCCATCGGGCGCAAGGGCATCGGCGCCGCGATCGCCCTGTGCGAGGCGCTCGACGCGACCTACTGGTTGCTCGGCGCCCCCGAGGAGGGCTACGCCGACGAGCTCGACCGCCTGCTCGCTGCGGCCCGCTGCCGGGTCATCCGCATCCCGCTCGCGCACGGGCCGGACATCTACGCCGCTCCCGATGCCGTCGTCTTCCCCTCCACGTGGGAGGGCTTCGGCAACCCGCCCATCGAGGCCTCGCTCGCGCGCCGGCCGGTCGCCGTGGGCCCCTACCCCGTCGGCCGCGAGCTGCGCGACCTCGGCTTCCACTGGTTCGACGCCGACGACCACGGCGCCTTCGCCCGCTTCCTCGCCGACCCCGACCTCGCCGTGCTCGCCCGCAACCGCGAGCTGGCGATCGAGCACTTCTCCCTCGATCGCATGCGCCGATGCCTGCGGGAGCTGCTCGATGAGGCAGGCTGGTTGCCGTGAACCCCGGTCCCCCTGCGGGCGCGTGCGCATGAGCGATCCCGACGCGATCGACCCGACCGACCCCGTCGCCCGCCAACGCGCCCGGGTCGCCCAGCTCGTCTCGGTGGGCCAGCGCACCGGGTACGCGCTGTTCGGCGCGTTCGCCGTCCTCGTCGTGATCGCGTTCATCACCAGCTTCCCGAGCGGCGTCACCACGGCGGCCACGGTCTGCCTCGTGCTCGGCTCGGTGATCCTCGCTCCGGCCATCGTGTTCGGCTACGCGGTCAAGGCAGCCGACCGCGCGGACCGCGAGCACGACTGGCGCTGAGCCCCTCCTGCGGGCCCCTTGGCCCTCGCGACACCGAACCGGTTACCGTTGGGTAACCACGGGGGGCAGAGAGTGAGCCGAGCGACGGCCAGCAGGCACCGGGACGAACCGAGCGCGTGGGCCGCGACCGGATCCGCGCGCCGATGAGCACCCGGACGAACGCCGAGGTGCCGAGGACCCCCGTCACCGGGCGCCTCCCGGCGGCCGAGCGCCGCCAGCAGCTGCTCGACGTCGCGCTCGAGACCTTCAGCCGCCACGGCTTCCACCAGACCTCGATGAACGACATCGCGGACCAGGCCGGGGTGACGAAGCCCGTGCTGTACCAGCACTTCGGCTCGAAGCGCGCGCTCTTCCTCGAGCTGCTGCGCGAGCTCGGCGGCCGGCTGCGCCACGAGGTCGGCGAGGCGACGGCCAAGGCCGCCGGCCCCCGCCAACAGGTCGAGAACGGCATGGTGGCCTACTTCCGCTGGGTCGAGGCGCACCGGGCGGGGTTCGCGATCCTCTTCGACGGGGAGACCCGCCGTGACGCCGAGTTCCTGGCCGAGGCGGCCAAGGTCGAGCACGACATCGCCGATGCGATCGCCTCGCTGATCGTGGTCGAGGGGCTCGACGAGGAACGCCGGCGGCTGATGGCCTACGGGATCGTCGGGCTCGCCGAGCGGACGTGCCGGTACTGGCTGACCCAGTCGGTCGACCTCACGCCCGACGAGCTCGCGGCGCAGGTCGCCGACCTCGCCTGGGCCGGGCTCCGCGGCCTGCGGCCCGCCTGATCCGCAGCGATCCTCCCGCCTCCCCGCCCCTGCGTCGGCGCCGCCCCCGGCCCGCCCCCGCCGCCGCACTACAGGCGGCCCCTGATCGAGCCGATACGCACCCTGCTGCCTCCGCGACCCGGCCCACCAGTAGGTTTTCGTCGATGGCGAACACGGACAACGACAGAAGGCACCGGACGGCGCCGCGCATCGCTCCGCTCGCCGTCTCGGCGCTCGCCGTGCTCACGATCGCACCGCTCGCCGGCTGCGCCTCCGGCTCGCTGACCACGACCGACGCCCCCGGCTCTTCCACGCCGAGCTCGCGCCGCCCGCCCGGCACCATCCTCGTCGCCGATCCCTCCGGCGAGAACGCGGCCGCCCTGCTCGGCAAGACGGTCGCCGTGATCCCGGCCCCGACGACCGCGGCCCCGACCACGACGACGGCCGCGCCCACGACGGTGCCCACCACGCTCGCCCCCGTCACCACGCCGCGGGTCACCGCGGCCCCGACCGTGCCGACGACGGCGCCCGTGCCGGTCACGTCGCTGTCGATCCCGAGCTCGAAGCCCGCGCTGTCGCCGATGAACATGGCGTCGCTCTCGGCCGACGAGCAGTCGATCGTCAACGGCGTCAACAAGATCAGGGCCGCCAACGGCCTCGGCGGGGTGTCGCCCGAGCAGCACGCGACCGACACGGCGCGCCAGCACGCCGCGACGATGGCCGCGGCCGGCCAGCCGAGCAACATCGACGACGTGTTCGGCAAGGTCAACGCGGCCTACAAGTCCATCACGCAGATCACGTTCAACTACCCGGCCGGCCAGGACGCCGCGCAGTTCGCGCTCGGCCAGTACGCGGGGCAGCTCGCGGGGCCGTTCACCTCGATGGGCATCGGCGTCGTCGTCAGCGGCGGCCAGCGCTACATCGTGGTGCTCATCGGCGCCTGATCACGCGGCGCCGCAGTGCGCCCTATGACGGCGCGGGGGTCGTGGGGGTCTCGCGACCAGGGAGCGCGTTCGAGCACTTCTCGAGGATCGGCTGCAGCTCGGTCTTCTCGACGGGGGTGCCGTCGGCGATGCTCGCCTGCAGCCGCACGAAGCGGTCGTAGGGCATCGACTTCGTGATGTCGTCGTAGACGCACACGCAGAACGATCGCGGGTTCACCGGGTTCTTGACGCACGAGTCGACGAACGTGTCCTGCACCGTTGGCCCGTAGTCGGCGACGACGACCGTGCGCGGCGGGTCCGTCGCCTCGGGCCCGTTGGCGACGGTGGTCGGTGAGGTGGTCGCGACCTGCTGTTGCGAGCCCCGGAGCGCCACGAAGCCGATCACCAGGGCGACGACCGCGGCTGCCGCGAGCCCCGCGCCGACCAGGAGGCCGGTGCGGCGCCGGGTCGGCGCCGCAGGCACACCGACCGCGCCGGTGACCCCCGCCGCGGCGGCGATGCTCGGCACCGCCGTCTGGTCGATCGTGCCGTCCGCGCGGCTGAGGTCGAACGCCGCGCCCCGCGAGCGCAACCCCGGGGACGCCTGCACGAACTCGATGTCGTCGCCCTCCCCGCGCAGGTCCGGCACCGTCAAGCGACCGGGGGGCTGGCCGAGCGCCACGCGCGCGGCCTGGAGCTCGGTGCCGAACTGCAGGGCCGACTGCTGGCGGTCGTCGGGGTTCTTCGCCATCGACCGCTCGATCACCGTGCAGATCTCGTCGGGCACGCCATGGGGCCGCAGGTCCGGAACCGGGTCGCGCAGGATGCGGCGCAGCAGCACCCGCAGGGAGTTGTCCTCGCCTTCGAACGCGGGCTTGCCCCACAAGGTCTCGAACACGGTGGACCCCAGCGAGTACACGTCGCCCAGCGCGGTGGGCCGCTTGCCGTCGAGCACCTCGGGCGGCGCGTGGGCCAGGCTCACCGCGAGCGCACCGCTGCGCGTCTCGTGGCCGCCGGCGACGCGGGCGATGCCGAAGTCCGTCAGCTGCGCCTCGCCGTACTGGGACATCATCACGTTGCCGGGCTTGATGTCGCGGTGGATGATCTGCGCGCGGTGCGCCGTCTCGAGCGCGCCGGCGAGGTGCACGGCGTACTCGGTGGACTCCTCCCAGCCGAGGCGGCCGGAGGCATCGATGCGATCCTGCAGCGATCCCCCGGGCAGGAAGGCCATCACCAGATAGGGCCGCCCGAGGTCGGTGAAGCCGGCGCCGTAGATCGTGACGATGTTGGGGTGCTCGGCGAGCGAGCCCATCGTCTGGCACTCGCGCTCGAACCGCTGCCGCGCCGCGTCGTCGAGGTTGACGTTGGTGATGACCTTGACTGCGACCGTTCGGTGGAAGGCCGGCTGGAACGCGCGGTACACGGTGGCGAAGCCGCCCTCGCCGATCTCGACCGCGTTCTCGAGGCCGGCGATGTCGAGCTCGACGACTGCCTCCGACCGTGGTTCGCTCGGCGCAGGGCCCTCCTCGACCATCCGGGTACTTTCCCATGTTTCCACCCGGGGAGGGGTCGACCCTCGCGGCGCCTCCGCGTCACGCCCCCGTCCCTCCCCCGGCGCTCACCCGTCGGCGGCCGCCCGTCCCGGGCCGCGGTACGGTCGCGCGATGTCTTCCGTCGCCGTTCGCGAGCTCCTCGGGTTGGAACGGGTGGCGAGCGGGGCCGCCGTCATCGAGATGCTCCTCAGCGAGCAACCGACCCGGCACTGGGTGAAGCGGTTCGAAGCGAACAGCGAGGTCCCGCCTGCGGGCATCGTCTACGACGTGAAGATCGACCGGGACCGCCCGAGCGTCACGCTGCGCACGCTTCCGCCGCTCGACGAGGAGCGCGAGCGCCAGGCGCTCGAGTGGCTGCACGAGATCGTCGCCGCGACCAACGCCGACGACTGATCGGCGAGTGCACGCCGGCGCCGGCGGCACACCGACGGCGCGCAGGACGGCGAACCCGCGTCAGTCCACCAGCGCCTGGTACACGAGCTGGTGCAGCTCGGGGCGGATCGGGTGGGTGCTCGACGGCAGCAGCTGCGTGAAGAAGGAGACCGTCAGGTCGTTCGTCGGGTCGACCCAGAAGGCCGTGCTCGCGGCGCCGCCCCAGCCGTACTCGCCCTTGGCGGCCAGCACGCGGTAGGCGACCGGGTCGTCGAGCACCGAGAACCCGAGGCCGAAGCCGACGCCGTCGAAGCTCGTCTCGGCGAACGTCGACTGCCCGAACTGCTCGAGGTCGACGTGACCGGGGAGGTGGTTCTGGACCATGTACGCGAGCGTCCGCGTGCCGAGGATGCGCGCGCCGTCGAGCTCGCCGCCGCGCCGGAGCATCTCGGTGAACCGGTGGTAGTCGCCCGCGGTCGACACGAGGCCGCCGCCACCCCCGAGGAACGACGGCGGTCGCTGCGCCTGCCGCCCCATCGGGGTGACCACCGCCTTGCGGGTGCCCGGCTCGGGCAGGTACAGCGCGGCGAGCCGATCGTGATCGGGTTCGTCGACCCAGAACGAGGTGTCGTTCATGCCGAGCGGATCGAAGAGGCGCTCCTTCAGGAACACGTCCAGGCTCTGCCCGGAGACGACCTCGACGACGCGACCGAGCACGTCCGTCGACATCGAGTAGTTCCACCCCGAACCTGGTTGGAAGACCAGCGGGATCCCGGCCAGCAGGTCGCACACGGCCTCGAGGTCCGCGCCCTTCGGCGACCCCCATTCGAACCCGGCGGCCCGGTACATCGCGTCGACGGGGTGCGAGTAGTGGAACCCGTACGACAGACCCGAGGTGTGGGTGAGCAGGTGCCACATGCGCATCGGCTCGGTGAGCGGCTCGGTCACGGGCTGCAGGGCCGACCCACTGCGGAACACGCGGGCGTTGCGGAACGACGGGATGAACCGGTGCACGGGCTCCTTCAGGTCGAAGCCGCCCTCCTCGTAGAGCATCATCGCCGCCACCGACGTGATCGGCTTCGTCATCGAGTAGATCCGGAACAACGTGTCGTGCTCGACGGGCAGCCCCGCCTCGACGTCGCGCTGGCCCCCGGAGCCGACGTGCACGATCTGGCCGTGGCGGGCGACGAGAGCCAGCCAGCCCGGGAGGCGGCCGTCGTCGACGTAGCGCTGGAAGTGGGTGTCGATGCGGGCGAGGCGCTCCGCATCGAAGCCGACCTCCGCCGGATCGACTTCGACCTTCAGCTCGCTCATCACGTACCCCCATCGGTGTCAGGTGCCCCGCGGCCGGCACCGCCGGCCCGTTCCCCCCGGAACGCAGCACGGGCGCAGGATACGAGCCGAATCGCCAGAACCGGCGTCCACCCGGCAGAATGGAACGTTCGCGTCCGCAGGGCAGGCCCGCGGCAACGCACCGAGACATCCGGCTGGCAACCCAGCTGGGCACAACCAGCGTGGAGGTACGCAGTGAGCGAGCAGTTTGACTTCGAGAGCTCCGTCTTCGAGAAGGAGGCCATTGAGGTCGCCGGCCAGGTCGAGAACGTCGTGCGCGGCGGCCGGCATCTGCTCCCGCTGATCCCCAAGGCGCTCGACGGCGTGCAGCAGATCGGGGTCATCGGCTGGGGCTCGCAGGGCCCGGCGCAGGCGCAGAACCTGCGGGACTCGCTCGCGGGCAGCGACATCAAGGTGAAGGTCGGGCTGCGGCCCGGTTCCGCCTCCGCCGCGGCGGCCGCGGCCGCCGGCTTCACCGAGGAGAACGGCACCCTCGGCGAGATGTTCGAGGTGATCCGCGAGTCGCAGCTCGTCCTGCTGCTGATCTCCGACGCCGCCCAGGCCGAGCACTACGAGGCCATCTTCGAGGCGATGCAGCCGGGCGCGACGCTCGGGCTCTCCCACGGCTTCCTGCTGGCGCACCTCCAGAACGTCGGGGCGTCGTTCCCCGACGACATCAACGTCATCGCCGTGTGCCCCAAGGGCATGGGCCCGTCGGTGCGGGCGCTCTACGTGCAGGGCGCCGAGGTCAACGGCGCCGGCATCAACGCCAGCTTCGCGGTGCACCAGGACGTGAACGGCAAGGCCACCGACTACGCCCTCGGCTGGTCGATCGGCCTCGGGTCGCCGTACACCTTCGCGACCACCCTCGAGTCCGAGTTCAAGTCCGACATCTTCGGCGAGCGCGGCATCCTGCTCGGTGCGGTGCACGGCATCGTCGAGTCGCTGTACCGCCGCTCGGTCGAGCACGACGTCGCCCCCGAGACCGCCTTCACGAGCTCGGTCGAGTGCATCACCGGCACGATCTCGCGGACCATCTCGAAGGACGGCATCAAGGCGGTCTACGAGAACCTCTCCCCCGACGGCCAGGCCACCTTCGAGCAGGTCTACAGCGCGACCTACCGCGCCGTGCTGCCCCTCATCCACGAGATCTACGACGAGGTGGCCACGGGCAACGAGGTGCGCAGCGTCGTCGAGGCGGGCAAGCGCATCCAGCGGTTCCCGATGGGCAACATCGACACGACCCCCATGTGGAAGGTCGGCGAGCAGGTCCGCGACGCCCGCGAGGGCGACGTCGCCCTCGATCCCACCACCGCCGGCGTGTACTGCGCCACGATGATGGCGCAGATCGACGTGCTCATGGAGCACGGCCACCCGTACTCCGAGATCGCCAACGAGTCGGTCATCGAAGCCGTCGACTCGCTCAACCCCTACATGCACGCCCGCGGCGTGGCGTACATGGTCGACAACTGCTCGACCACGGCGCGCCTGGGCGCGCGCAAGTGGGCGCCGCGCTTCGACTACGTCATCCAGGAAGAGGTCTTCCCGGCGATCGACGCCCCGGACGACGTCGACACCGCGCCGATGCAGGACTTCACCGACCACAAGATCCACGAGGTGCTCGCGACCGTCGGCGAGTTCCGCCCCTCGGTCGACATCTTCGTCGAGTAGGGCCGCGGGCGGCGCGGCGCCGCAGCAGCACGAGCAGCGAACCGCTACCTTCGGCCGGGACGGATCGGAGGTCGGTGTGCCCTCAGCAGCCAAGCCCGCCGTGACCGCGGGCCTCATCGGCGGCCTCTTCGGCGCCGCCTTCAGCGCCACGGTCAACTACCTCGCCGTCGGGATGCCGGGCAGCACGGGCACCAACGCGTTGAACCACGCGTTGACCGGGTTGTTCAGCGGCTTCGCCGGAGGGTTCGCCGGCGTGCTCACCTACGTGCGCAAGGAGCGCAAGGCCGCAAGCCGGCTCGCCGAGGCGACGCTCGCTCCGGCCCCTTCGATCTCCGGATCACCGCCCCCTGCGCCGTCCGCGCCCCTGCTCCCCCCGGTGCCGCCGGGGCCGCCGGGGCCGATCGCTCCCGCGGGGCCCGCCGCCCCCCAGACCGCCGCCGGCCTCGCGAACGCCACGACGGCGGTCGACCGCGCCGAGCTCGCAGCCGCGCTGGCCGCGGCGAACCCCGCCGCGCCCCCCGCTCCTCCCCCGGTCCCACCTCCCCGGGCCGCCCCACCCCCGGGGGGGCCACCCCCGGCCGCACCCCCGGCCGCACCCCCGGCCGCGCCACCGCTGGTCCCGCCACCCCCGCTGCCGCCCGGCGCCGAGACGAGCACCGAGACCCGTGCGTACGAGACGCCTCCGACCCAGTGGCCCGGGGTCCAGGACCCGCCGGCCTGAGCCCCCGCGGCCGCACCCCGAGATCCTGGCCGCGACGTGGCGTCGCGGCGACACCATGTCGCGACCGGAAGATCGTCCTCGGGCTCGTCACCGCGCCCGCAGGTCGGCCACGAGCTCGGCGACGTGCTGCTCGGTCGTCTGCCACGAGCACATGAACCGAGTGGCCCCGCCGATGAAGTCGTACACCGCCCACCCGCCGCGCTCGAGCGCCGTTCGCTGCGCCGCGGTGAGATCGGCGAACACGGCGTTGGCCTGGACGGGGTGCACGATCGTGGCGCCGAGCGCCGCGAGCTCGTCGGCGAGCAGCTGGGCCATGGCGTTGGCGTGGGCCGCCCGCCGCAGCCACGACCCGTCCGCGAGCATGCGCGCCCACGGCGCCGACAGGTACCGCATCTTCGACGCCAGCTGGCCGGCCTGCTTGCACCGGTACGCGAACTCGTCCGAGAGCGATCGGTCGAAGAACACGACGGCCTCGGCGGTCCCGATGCCGTTCTTCGTGCCGCCGAGGCACAGCACGTCGACGCCGGCCCGCCACGAGAGGTCGGCCGGCGCGCCCCCCGACGACACGACCGCGTTGGCGAAGCGGGCACCGTCCATGTGCAGGCGCATCTGGTGCTCCCGGGCCACCGTCGACAGCGCGGCGAGCGTCGCCACGGGGTAGACGGTGCCGAGCTCGGTCGCCTGCGTGACACTGAGCGCCCGCGGCTTCGGGTAGTGGATGTCGGTTCGGCGGGTCGCCAGGCGGCGCACCTCGGCGGGATCGATCTGCGCGTGGTCGCCGCCGGCGAGCAGCACCTTGCTGCCGCTCGAGAAGAACTCGGGGGCACCGCACTCGTCGGTCTCGATGTGCGCCGAATCGTGGCAGATGACGCTGTGGTACGGCTGGCACAGCGACGCCAGCGCGAGCGAGTTCGCGGCCGTGCCGTTGAAGACGAAGTACACGTCGCAATCCGTCTCGAACGTCGCGCGGATCGCGTCGGCGGCTTCGGCGGTCCAGCGGTCGTTTCCGTAGGACGGTTCGAACCCCTCGTCCACCGCCAGCAGCGCCTCGCGCGCCTCCGGGCACAGTGCGGACGTGTTGTCGCTGGCGAACTCGTAGCGCGTCACCCCCCGATCAGAGCACGTCCCGGGCCGGCCCGGGGCCGTCCGGGGCATGTCCGCGACACGGCTGCGCCCGCGAGCCGCGCCGCCCCGCCCTGTCAGGGCACGGTCAGGGCATGGTCGGGGCACGTCCGGGCATGGTCGGGGCACGTCCGGGCATGGTCGGGGCACGTCCGGGGCACGTTCGGTGCATGGGCGACGTCGGTCATGCCCCCACCCGATGCGACGTCGACGGCGACGAGGAGTAGAACCGTTCGCGACATGGAGGATCTCGATGCGCCACCTGCGGAGCCCGCGCCGGCCCGGCCTGCGGCGTGGCCGGCCGTGGTCACCCGGGCGCTCGTCAAGCGCTACGACGCCAAGGTCGCGGTGGACCACGTCGACCTCGACGTCCCGCAGGGTTGCTTCTTCGGTCTGGTCGGCCCGAACGGCGCCGGGAAGACCACGACCATCCGGATGATGACGACGCTGCTGCGGCCCGACGCGGGCCAGGTGTGGATCCAGGGTCGTGATGTGTGGTCCGACCCCGTCGCGGTCAAGGCCCGCATCGGCGTGCTGCCCGACGAGTTCAAGCTGTTCGACCGCCTGACCGGGGCCGAGCTCCTCAACTACTGCGGCCTCCTGCGCGACCTGCCCGGCGACCTCGTCGCGTCACGCACCGGCGAGCTGCTCGACGTGCTCGACCTGCGGGGCGCCGCCGACACGCTCGTCGTCGACTACAGCACCGGCATGCGCAAGAAGATCGCGCTGGCCGCCGCGCTCCTGCACGCACCCGACGTGCTCTTCCTCGACGAGCCCTTCGAAGCCGTGGACCCGGTGTCGACGCGGGCGATCCGCACCGTGCTCGAGCGCTTCACGGACGGCGGCCACACCGTCATCTTCTCGAGCCACGTCATGGAGGTGGTCGAGCGCATCTGCGACCGCGTCGCGATCATGAGCCACGGCCGCATCATCGCCGAGGGAGCCATCGACGAGCTGCGCGCCGGACGCCGGCTCGAGGACGTGTTCGTCGAGCTCGTGGGCGCGCGAGAGGCCGATGCCGACGCGCTCTCGTGGCTCGACCGGCCGGCCGAGCCGCTCCCGGGTGAGGCGCCCCGGTGACAACCCCGTCGGGGACCGCCGCGGGCCCGCGGCCCGAGGGCGTGACCGACGCCGCCGACGCGGCCGGATCTCGGGCGGGGCGGAGCCTGTGGCGCACGTTGGTGCGCCTCAAGGTGCGGCTGCTCGCCAACCGGGCGCGCACCTCCACCGGCGGCAAGGTGCAGCTCGCGCTGTCGTGCCTCGCGGCGCTGCTCATCGGCGGCTTCGGCGCGCTGCTCGCCGTCGCGGCGGCGCACGCCCGTGACCCGCGCGTGAGCGACGGCGTCATCGTGGTCGGTGCGAGCCTGCTCGCGTTCGGGTGGGCGGCGCTGCCTCTGCTCAGCTTCGGATCCGACGAGTCGCTGGACCCCGCGCGGCTGGCGCTCTTCCCCCTGCGTCGCACGCCCCTCATGCAGGGCCTGCTGGTGACCGCGTTCGTCGGTCCGGCTCCCGCCGGCGTCATCCTCGTGGTCCTCGGGGCGATCATCGGGTACGCCCGTGGCGCCGGAACGGTGATCGTCGTCGCCGCGATGCTCCTGCTGCTCGTGCTGTCCGCCGCGACCGCAAGAACGCTGAGCACCTTGCTCGCCGCCGGCTTGAGCTCGCGGCGCGGGCGCGACGCGACCATCGTGATCACGTCGCTGATCGTGCTGGCCGCGCAGGGCCTGCGGTTCCTCCGCTTCTCCGCGATCAACGCCGACCTGATCGACGGGGCCGCGAACGTGGCGCGCTGGTGGCCGCCCGGCATGCTCGGACGCGCAGTCGTCGACGCCCGCGCCGGCAACCTCCTCGTCGCCACCCTCGAACTGGTGCCGGCCCTCGTCTTGATCCCGCTCCTGCTGCGATGGTGGGGGGCGGCGCTCGAACGCTCGATGACGGTCATCCCGGGCGGCCAGACATCGAAGCGACGAGCGTCGGCCGACGCGCTCCCGTTGCGCTTCCCGCGCCTGCGGTTCCTGGACGGTGGTCCGTGGGGCGCGGTCACCGCCAAGGAGCTCCGCTACGTCGGCCGGGAGCCCCGCCGCAAGGTCACGCTCGTGAACAGCGTCCTGTTCGGGGTCGCGCTGCCCGTCTGGGCCGCGCTGCGCGGCGGGGCCGACCAGGGGTCGAAGGCGGTGCTGCTCGCCAGCGTCGCCGGCTACATCGCCGTGCTGGGCAGCAGCAACCAGTTCGGCCTCGACGGCCCGGCCGTCTGGCTCGACGCGGTCGCCGGCGACACGATGCGCTCGGTGCTGGTCGGCAAGAACGTCGCGGTCGTGCTCGAGGTCCTCCCGATCGTGACGGTCGTCGGCGTCGCCACCGCCGCGCTCACGGGCGGCTGGCTGTACCTGCCCGCGGCCATCGTCCTCGCCCTGGCGGGGCTGGGGGTCGGGCTCGCGACCGCTGACGTCGTCTCGGTCCTCTCCCCCCTCCCCCTCCCCGAGAGCCGCAGCCCGTTCGCCAGCAGCGGCGGCGGCCAGGGCTGCTCGACGGGCCTGATCCTGCTCGTCTGCATCATGATCCAGAACCTCCTGCTGCTCCCGGTCGTCGGCGCCGTGGCGGTCACCGCGTTCGCCGGGCCGGGCTGGATGCTCGTCGCCGTGCCGCTGGCCACGATCTACGGCGTGGTGATGTGGATCGTCGGGGTGCGCATCGCGGCAGCGCAGGGGACGCAGCGCCTGCCCGAGATCCTCCGCCGCGTCGACCCCGCCCGCTCCGGCTGATCCTGGGCCGAGGGCCGGAACGGGCGGGACGAGGCCGACCGGAGCCACGGGCTCGACGCGCCGGGGACCGACGGTGCGTCTCGCGCCCCCCGACGAGCACCTTTGCCGTATGTTGGCGGGCATCCGGGCGGCGGATGGAGGGGACACCGATGCACGACGCGCATGCGGGACGAACGGGCGGACCGGGTCGGGGGACCCGAGGACGAGGGTCACGATCGAGCGGCGCCGCGCTGGCGGCGCTGGTCGCGGTCGCGGTGCTCGCCGCGTGCACGGGATCGCCCAGTCGATCCGTCACCGGCGCCGCGGGCACGATGTCGCTCCTCTTCGTGCAGACGGCGCAGTCGGGCTCGCTGGATCGGGTCGCGGGCTCGACGGAGTACGACCTGCGGTTGCGCGGGGTCGACCCGAACACGTCGTGGTTCTCCGATCGCCCCCAACGCCAGGCGGGCACGCAGGCGACCGCGACGATGATGGGTGACTGGGATGCGTACGGCTTCGGTGCCGACCCACCGAACGCCGCGCTCGTGCTGACCGATCACCCGAAGACGGAGGACACCGTGATCGTCGAGCTGCGCGACCCGCGGTACGACGAGGCGGCGCGCGAGCTGCAGTACCGCGTCCGCGTGCTCGATTCGCCACGCGACGGTCTGGAATCAGCGAAGGGCCAGACCCCGCCGCAGATCCCGGCGACCTTCGCGGCGTCGAGCCTCTTCATCGACGATGCGAGCGTCAGCGCCACCACGACCGCCGGCAACGACCTGCGGGCCTCGAGCGCAACCACCGGGACGGCGATCGCGGGTACGTCGCCGACCACCGCGAAGGGCGCCTCCAAGGCGAGCACGGCCACGACCGAGGCCGCCGCGACGACACCGACGACGACCGGCACCGCGACCGGGGCGACCTCCGCCGCGTGCACCACCCTCCTCACGGACTTCACCAACGCCGCGACGGCGAACACCTACACGTCGACGGCGCAGACGATCACGTTCCCGAACGCCATCACCCTGCGGAACCCGGCGGAGCCCGGCAGCACGACGGCCTCGGAGACGGTGACGATCCCCTTCGTCGTGAACGGCTCCGCCGGCACCCCCGTGACGCCGAGCGCCACCTCGCCCGTGACGGTCTCGATCTACGGCGCACCCGCCGGTTCGATCCAGACGACGCCGGCCGGGACGGGCACCTCGCCCGTCGTCGTGGAGCTGACGAGCGGATCATCGCTCTCGGTGACCTACAACGGCTCCTACCTCAGCCGCCCCATCAGCGTCCTCGCATCGATGCCGCTGCCCGAGACCAACGTCTGCACGGGGACCACTTCGTACGCCATCGGCTCGACGAGCATGGCGCTGGCGGTCGCGCCGACCCAGCTGGGCACCGTGTCCTACTCGACGCCCACGGCCTGCACAGGCGGCACCACCGGCTCGGCCTGCGCGGCCCAGAACGTCGACAGCACGGGTCTGGCGCTGTCGGCGACGGCGGGGTACGGCGCCACCGTCCCGGGTTCGAGCGCCCCCACGGCGAGCGCACCCGAGAAGTTCGCGTCGTACACGGTCGACACGGGCTCCATCGGCACCGCCCTCCCGCTGACCGACCTCGGGCCGAACGCGGTGGGCCCCGGCGCACCGGCGCTGAAGTACTACGACTCGTCGGGCAACGAGTTCATCGGCTTCGTGTACCTCGCGCCGGTCACCTTGCAGATGGGCACCGAACGGGCCACCACCGATCCCATCCGCCTGCTGGCCGTGATGTCGAGCGCGTGCCATCCCAAGAAGCCGTGCACGAAGGCGCCGCCGTACGCCAACTTCCACTACCTGGGCGTGGGCTTCGACCGCAGCCTCACCTCCACCGCCGACCCGTTCCAGTCACCACGCGACAACGCCCTGCTGGCGATCGAGTCGACGGCGGGAACCATGACCCAGGGCTACACGCTGTCGGGCGCCACGATCCAAGCCGGGATCACGAGCGCCAACAGCGCGGCGCCGAACCCCGCGAAGCTCACCGCGAGCACGACCTACCCCGGTGACTGGCAGGGCCTCCCCATGTGCGTGACCTTCCCGACCGCGGCGGATCCGAACCCCACCCCGAGCTGCGGGGCGATGCTGATGGACGTGGGCATCCCGGAGATGTTCATCACGTTCCAGAACAGCGACGACAAGCCGACCGCGGTGAAAGACGGCCTCGCCGCCAACCAGCAGATCACCATCACGGCGCCCGACCCCTCGAAGCCCGCGCTGACCCTGTCGTTCTCGAGCGGTCCCGCCGGCGGCGCCTCCCCGCCCGCGACGGGCATGGCGCCCAGCGAGGTCGAGGTCTCGGTGCTCTCGACCAGCAGCAGCCCCGTGTTCATCAACACGGGGCGGCACGTGCTGTTCGAGAACACCTACATCTTCAACGCCCAAGCCGGCACCGTCGGCTTCGCTCCGTTGGTGCCGACGCTGCGGTAGCGCGTCGGGCGCTCCGGATCACGAACCGACGGGGCGCCAGAGGTGGTCGACGAGGTCCTGGTCCTCGTCGAGCAACCAGCACGCCCGGAACTGCCCGCCGCTGACCCGGTAGCGCAGCACCCGGTGGATCGTCGCGGCTTCGCCGTCGCGCTCGATCGTCTCGGTCACCACGAGGGCGCCACCGTCGTCGCTCACGAGGATGTCATCGACGCTCTGCAGCGAGCGCGGCGCCCGCGCGCTCACCGCAGCGAGCACCGCCAGGGCGGCGTCACGACCTGCGTGCGCTCCGGCGAACTCGGACGAGCCGAAGTAGTGCAGCACGAAGTCCTCGCCGTACGCCGCGAGCACGCCGTCGAGGTCGCCCGCCAGCCAGGCCTCGGCGTAGCGCCGCAGCATCACGCCCGGGTGGTCGCCGTCGATCGGCCGCTGCCGGCGTCGATCGACGTGCGCCTCCAGGTCGACCGGCTGGTGGATGCGCTCGGCGACGGGCGCGGCCGCCAGCAGCGCCGCCGGGCGCGCCGGGCGGGCGACGAGCTCACCGGCGCAGTTCGGGCAGACATCACCCAAGAGGCCCGCCGCGCAGTCGCGGCAGAACGTGCACTCGAACGAGCAGATGCGCGCCTCCAGGCTGTCCCCCGGCAGGTCGCGCCCGCAGTGCTCGCAGCAGGGACGCATCTCGAGCATGGCCTGGTCCTCCGTGGTGGCGCGCCGGCCGCCGATCGACCGTCTGGCGCCACGACGGTAGACGGGCACGGGCGCCTGGGCGGCTAGCGCCGCAGCAGGGAACATTGTGAGGGGTGCGGCGGATCACGGTTCGTCGCTCGCCAGGACG
>CAYUOL010000034.1:0-12165 GCA_964446345.1 uncultured Iamiaceae bacterium
TCACCGGTCGATGTCTCCGAGGATGAAGTAGAGGCTGGCGAGGATGGTGATGACGTCCGCGACGTAGACGCCCTTCGTCACCCAGGGAACGATCGAGATGTTGTTGAACGAGGGCGTGCGGATCTTGACCCGGAACGGCGTGAGGTCGCCCTTCGAGATGACGTAGTAGCCCATGGCGCCGAGCGGGTTCTCGGTCTCGACGTAGGCCTCGCCCTCGGGCACCTTGATGATGCGCGGGACCTTGGCCATGATCGGCCCGCTCGGCATCGAGTCGAGCAGCTGGTCGACCATCTTCGTGCTCTCGCGCACCTCTTGCAGGCGCACCCACGAGCGAGCGAAGCAGTCGCCGTCGGGGTGGGTCCAGACCTTCCAGTCGAGCTTGTCGTAGGGCAGCCCGGGCGGGCAGTTGTCGCGGCGCAGGTCCCAGTCGACGCCGCTGCCGCGCAGGTTCGGGCCGCTGAGCCCGTAGGACAGGGCGACGTCGGCCGGGATGACGCCGACGCCGCGCGTGCGGGTCTGGAAGATCTCGTTGCCGATCAGCAGGGTCTCGATCTCGTCGCAGAAGTCACGCACCTTCTGCATCGCCTTCTTGGTGTCGGCGATCCAGCCCTTGGGCATGTCGTCCTTGATGCCACCGATGCGATCGAAGTTCGGGTGGAAGCGGCCGCCGGTCAGCGCCTCCATCTGGTTCAGGATGAACTCGCGGTCGCGGAAGGCGTAGAAGACGGCCGTGACGCCGCCGAGCTGCGCACCGAGGTCGCCGAGGAAGAGCACCAGGTTGGCCTGGCGGGCCATCTCGAAGAGGATCGTGCGCACGTGCTGGGCGCGGGGCGGCGCCTCGATGCCCATCAGCTTCTCGGCGGCGAGGATGAACGGCACCTCGTTCGCGAAGTGGCCGACCCAGTCGATGCGGTTGACCAGCGTCGTGATCTGGGGGTACGTGCGGACCTCGGTGAGCTTCTCGTAGCCACGGTGCATGTAGCCCGGGCTCGGCTCGCAGGACACGACCTGCTCACCGTCGAGCTTGGCGATGATGCGCAGGGTGCCGTGGGTGGCCGGGTGCTGCGGACCGATGTTCAGCGTCATGCCCTCGGTCTCGAACTCGAGGTTGACGCGGGCGTCGGCCGCCTGCGTGGCGATGTAGGAGATCTTCTCGGACTCGGTGATCGTCATGCGCTCTCACCTTCTTGGTTGTCCCCGTCGGGGCTCTCGTCGCCGCCGGGCATGGGCTCGACGTCGACGATGCCCGGCCACGGCTTGACCCGGCGGGCGATCAGGGGGAAGTCCTTGCGCAACGGGTGGCCTTCGAAGGCGCCCGGCAGGTACAGCTTGATCAGGTTCGGGTGCCCGTTGAACGTGAAGCCGAACATCTCGTGGGCCTCGCGCTCGTGCCAGTTGGCGCCGAAGTAGTTCGGCACCCACGAGTCGACGGACAGGTCGTCGTCGGGCAGGTCGACCTTGAACGTGATGCTGTGGAACTTCGTGGGGTGCACCACGCGGGCGAACACCTGGAAGCGCGTGTCGCCGCCGGCGTAGCCCGCCACCATCGGGGTCGGTTCCTTGGGCTCCTTGCCCCCGTGGACGATCGTGTCCTCCTGGCTGTCCATGTCGCGCCCGAAGGGCGACGGCAGCCAGTCGATGCCAGAGAGGAAGTCGAAGAAGGTGAGCCCGAGCTTGCGCTTGGCGATGTCCCCCGTCGCCGCCCACGACTCGCGCGACACCCGGATCCACAGGTCGTCGTCGGGTCGGATGTGCGTGCCGAGGACCGCGTCGGCCCCGAGCTCGCTGGTGACGGCTTCGATGAGGCCCTCACGCAGGTCGTCCTTGGGCGCGTCCGGCTCGGCCGGTGCGTCGGCGGCCTCGTCGGGGGCGGTGCCCGGGGCCGCGGTGTCAGCCGACGACAATCGGATCACCCTTCCAGCGATCGGCCGGATCCTCGTTGAGGATGCGCTCCTGCAGCAGCAGGATCCCCTCGAGCAGCGCCTCGGGCCGCGGCGGGCACCCGGGGATGTACACGTCGACGGGGATGATCTGGTCGACGCCCTTGGTCACCGAGTAGGAGTCCCAGTAGGGCCCGCCGCAGTTGGCGCACGAGCCCATCGAGATCACGTACTTCGGGTCGGGCATCTGCTCGTAGAGCCGCAGCAGCGCCGGCGCCATCTTGTCGGTGAGCGTGCCGGACACGATCACGAGGTCGGCCTGGCGAGGGCTGGCCGGGAACGGGATGACCCCGAGGCGCATGATGTCGTAGCGGGGCGACACGAACGCCGCCCCCATCTCGATCGCGCAGCAGGCGAGGCCCCACTGGTAGCACCAGAGGGAGTACTTCCGGGCCATGTTCAGCACGGACGTGATCTTCTTCGGCATCTTGCCGGACTCGACGAGGCCCACTAGACGCTCTCTTCCCCTGCGACGGTGCCGAGCACCCCTGCGATCACAGCCATTGGAGGACCTTCTTGCGCCACGCGTACACGAGGCCGAGCAGCAGGATCGCCATGAAGAACAGCATCTCGACGAGGCCGAAGAAGCCGTACCCCTCGAAGCTCTGCGAGCCGTTGATGCGCATCGCCCAGGGGAAGATGAACACGGCCTCGACGTCGAACATGACGAAGAGCAGGGCGAAGATGTAGTAGCGGACCTGGCTCTGGGTCCACGACGAGCCCACCGGATCGACGCCGCTCTCGTAGGTGAGGCGCTTCTGGTCCTGGTAGCGCCCGCGGCGCTTGTTGCTGGGACGCAACAGCGACGCCACCCCCAGCATCGAGGCCACGAAGCCGACGCCCAACCCCGCGAAGATCAGCACCGTCAGGTAGTTCCGGAGCAGATCGGAGTAGTCGTTGCAGCTGGTGGCGGCTGAGCAGGAGGCCGCCGCGGTGCTGGAGACCTGGCTAAACATCGCGCCTGACCCTAGTGAACCGAAGCACAAACCATGAAATCCGCACGGGGCGCACGAACCTCCTCCTGCGGGGCCGCCGAACGGCCCGGAAACGGGGTGATCAGGGGGTGATCGGGCCGGCGAGCGGGGCCGCCGGCGGTCGGTGGATCGCGGGCCCGATCAGGGGGTGGACGTCGGCGTCGAGGCCGCCGCGCCGGACTGTCCCGAGGGTGACGACGCGGGGGCTCCGGAGGTCGTGCCCGACGGGGCGCCGCCGGCGCTCCCGGTGCTGCCGGAGCTGCTGGGGGTGAGGCCGACGGGGACCGACTGCGCGTCGGCGGGCGGCGCGCCCATGTTCACGAGCACCGGTTGCCCGGCGTGGGAGAAGTCGGTGAGGGCGCCCGGGAACAGGCCCGCCCACAGCGTCACGAACAGGCAGATCGCCAGGCCGATGCCGGCCATGGCGGGGATGCGGATCTTGGGCGTGGCCGGCTCGCGGGTGGCGCCGTCCTCGGTGTCGCCGCTCATGTACATCGACACGATGATCCGGAGGTAGAGGAACGCCGCGACCACCGACGACACCATGGCGACGATGGCCAGCCACGTGGCCTGCGCCGAGATCGAGGCGATGATCGTGTACAGCTTGGCCACGAAGCCGGAGGTGAACGGCACGCCGGCCTGGGCGAGCAGGAACACGGTGAGGAGGAACGCCAGGATGGGGTTGCTCTGGCCGAGGCCCCGGAAGTCGTCGAGCGTGGTGGCGTTGTCGCCCTTCTGCGCCACCAGCGTCACGACGCCGAACGAGCCGACGACCATGAACGTGTAGGTGATCAGGTAGAAGAGCACCGCTTCGTTGCCCTCGCTCGACGCCGCCGCCATCGCCATCAGGATGAAGCCGGCGTGGCTGATCGACGAGTAGGCGAGGGTGCGCTTGACGTTGGTCTGCACGATCGCCAGCAGCGACCCGAACACCATCGACAGGGCCGCGAGGGCGGCGATCGCGGTGCGCCAGTCGGACGCGTACGTCTGGAAGCCGACGTTGAACACGCGCACGAACGCGGCGAACCCGGCAGCCTTGACCCCGGAGGCCATGAAGGCGGTCACCGGCGTGGGTGCGCCCTGGTACACGTCGGGGCTCCAGAAGTGGAACGGCACGGCGGCGACCTTGAACCCGAGGCCCACGATCATCAGGCCCATGCCGAGCAGCAGCAGCGGGCTGTTGAGGTGGAAGTCCGACGGGGAGAACGGTCCGACCTCCTGCGCCGCGATCGGGGCCGGGATGGCACCGGCGAGGAGGTTCTTGATGTTGACCAGGTTCGTGCTGGCCGTGGCGCCGTAGACCATCGCGATGCCGTACAGGAAGAACGCCGACGAGAAGCCGCCGAGCACGAAGTACTTGAGGCCGGACTCCTGCGACTGGATGCGCTTGCGGTGGAACGCCGCGAGCACGTAGACGGCGATCGACAGCGTCTCGAGGCCCAGGAAGAGCACGATCAGGTCGTTGGCCATCGCCATGACGATGCCGCCGCCGCCCGAGAGCAGGAGCAGCACGTAGAGCTCGGGCCCGTCGAGGCCCTCGCGGCGGAGGTAGTCGCTGGCGAGCATCGCCCCGAGCGCGATCGCGACGCAGATCAGCATCGTGATGCCGAGGCTGAACCCGTCGATGCCGACGGCGCCGCACTGCGGGCCCGCCGTGCCGCAGACCGAACCCACGGTGCTGAACGGACCGGTGACGGACGTGTCGAGGTTCCACCAGAAGAGGTGGTCCCATCCCTGGACCCGGGCCCAGAGCGGGATCGTCGCGGCCAGCGCCGCCAGCGCGATGACCACGGTGACGAACGCGTAGGTGCCGTGGGCCGGCTTCTTCCGCGCAAGCGACGTGACCGTGAGCATGAGCAGCGCGCCCACACCGATGATGATGAGCGGCAGGAGCGCCCGCCACGACACGTCGGGCGTGACGAGGGCGTTGGTGGCCGCGGTCTGCACCGGGTTGGTCTGGGGGATGCCGGGCAGGGTGCTCGGGCTGGTCTGGGCGAGGACGCCGAACGGCGCGGAGAGGGAGGCGAGGAGGCTCATCAGTGGCCCCCTTCGTTCGCGGCGGGCGTTCCTTCGGAGCCGGCGCCCGAGCCGTGCGACTCGCCGCCGGCCTTCTCGCCCTCGTGCTCACCCGCGGGCACCGCCGGCGACTCGTTCTTCGGCTCGTCGTAGCCCGGCACCTCGCGCTCCAAGCGCTCGACGACCAGCTTCACCGAGGGCTCGATCCGATCGATGATCGGCTTCGGGTAGATGCCGAGGAAGAAGATCAGGAAGATCAGCGGGGCGAGCACCAGCTTCTCGGACACGCGCAGATCGGGGAAGAACTTGTTCTCCTCGCTGGGTTCGCCGTGGAACACCCGCTGGTAGGCCCACAACAGGTAGAGCGCCGCGATGATCACGCCCGTCGCGGCGGCGACCGCGATGTAGCGGGTCCACGGATGGTCGTTCAGACCGGCGAAGCCGCCCAGCAGCGAGAGGAACTCACCCACGAAGCCGTTGAGCCCGGGCACGCCGATCGAGGCGAGCATGACCACCGTGAAGAGGCCGGCGAGCCACGGCGCGACCTTCTGGAGGCCGTTGAGCGAGGAGATCTCGTAGGTGTGGCGGCGGCTGTAGATGTAGCCGAGGAGCACGAACAGCGCGCCCGTGGCGATGCCGTGGTTGATCATCACCAGGACGCTGCCCTCGATGCCGATCGTGGTCAGCGAGAACAGGCCGAGCACAGCGAAGCCCATGTGCGACACGGACGAGTACGCGACGAGGCGCTTGAGGTTCGTCTGCATCGCCGCCACCAGGGCGCCGTACACGATGCCGATCGCGGCGAGCACCATGAGCAGCGGGGCGAAGAAGACGGACGCCTCGGGGAACAGGTACAGGCCGTAGCGCAGGAAGCCGTACGTGCCCAGCTTCAGCACGACCGACGCGAGGTCGATCGAACCGGCGGTCGGCGCCTCGGTGTGCGCGTCGGGCAGCCAGGTGTGGAACGGGAAGATCGGGGTCTTGACCGCGAACGCCGCGGCGAAGCCCAGGAAGAGCCAGCGCGCCAGGCCCTCGCCGAGCTCCTTCGAGGCCACGACCTTCTGGAGGTCGAAGCTGACCGTGCCGCCGGCGCCGCCCTTGGCGTTCACGGCGAGCACGACGATCGAGATGAGCATCAGCACAGAGCCGAACAGCGTGTACAGGAAGAACTTGTTGGCGGCGTACACGCGACGACCGTGGCCCCACCCGCCGATCAGCATGTAGAGCGGCACGATGGTGATCTCGAACATCAGGAAGAACAGGAACAGGTCGAGCGCGAGGAACACGCCGAAGCACCCCGCCTGCAGCAGCGTGATCCAGCCGTAGTAGCCCTTCTCGTCGTGCGGTGGCTTGGCGGCGAACAACGCGATCGGGAAGAGGATCGCCGTGAGCACCACCAGGAAGAGCGAGATGCCGTCGACGCCGACGATGAACTTGATGTCGAACTGCTTGACCCAGTCGTAGGAGCTGACGAACTGGTAGCCCGCCTCCCCCATGTGGAACTGGGTGAGCATGAAGATCGCCATGACGCCGGCGGCGACGCTGCTCGTGATCGCGGCGGTGCGGATGAGCTCGGGCCGCGACTTCGGGATCAGCGCGATGACGATGGCGCCGAGCAGCGGCGTGAGGATGATCGCCGGGAGCAGCGGGAAGCCGCTGGCGAGCTCTTCGGAGGCGAAGAGCCCCGAGGCCGACGCGGTCATGGTGGCGGTGCTCAGGGTGCTCATGTCGACAGCACCCGGGTGATGAGGAAGCCGAGAAGCACCACGGTGCCGAGCGCGATGCCGAGGGCGTAGCGCCGGACGTAGCCGCTCTGCACCCGGCGCACGATCGAGCCCGACTGCACGGTGACGACCCCGATGCCGACGACGGCGCCGTCGATGACCGTGCGGTCGAACCACGCCAGCGCGTTGGCGAAGGCCCGGCCGGGGCCGCCCATGAAGCGCGAGATGGTGAGGTCGTAGAAGAAGCCGTTGCCGAACAGGGCGGGCTCGAGCTTCGTGCCGGCCTTGGCCCGCTCGGGCGACGCGTGCCACAGGGCGTAGGCGATGCTGATGCCGATCACCCCGGTGATCGCGCCGACGCACAGCAGCGCCAGCGTCAGCGCGTTGCTCATGTCGAGCACCGCCGGCGCCCCGTGCTCGAACACGGGCTCGAGCCAGTGCTCGAGGAACTCGTACTGGCCGTTGTTGAACGGCAGCGAGATGAACCCGCCGACGACCGACAGCGTGCCGAGGACGATGAGGGGCAGGGTCATCGTCCACGGGGACTCGTGCGGGTGGTAGTCGGGGCCGATCTCGGTGCTGTGGCGCGGCTCGGGCTCGAAGGCCAGGTCGAGGTCGGGCACCAGCGCGAGGGCGGCGGCCTGGGTCTCCTCGTCCGCGGCGGCGAGCGCCTCGGCCAGCGGCTGGTCCTCGTGCTCGGGGGCGGGCACGACCGGCCACTTCTCCTGGCCGTAGAAGGTCCGGAAGACGAGCCGGCTCATGTAGAACGCGGTGAGCAGCGCGGTGAACAGGCCGATGCCGTAGAGCGCGTACCCCTGCACGCCTCCGGCGCTGAAGGCGTACGACAGGATCTCGTCCTTGGACCAGAAGCCGGAGAACGGGGGGATGCCGCTGATCGCCAGCCAGCCGGCGATGAACGCGTAGCAGGTGATCGGCATGTACTTCTTGAGCGCCCCCATGCGCCGCATGTCCTGCTCGTCGTGCATGCCGTGGATGACCGAGCCCGAGCCGAGGAACATGGTCGCCTTGAAGAAGGCGTGGGTGATCATGTGGAAGATCGCCGCCCAGTAGGCGTGCAGGCCGACGGCGAGGAACATGTAGCCGAGCTGGGACACCGTCGAGAAGGACAGCACCTTCTTGATGTCCATCTGGGCCATCGCGATGCACGCCGCCACGAGGGCCGTGATGACGCCGACCCACGCGATGAGCCACGACACGTTCGGGTCGGCGACGCCCAGGATCGGGTTGATGCGGCACATGAGGTAGACGCCGGCGGTGACCATGGTGGCCGCGTGGATGAGGGCGGACACGGGGGTCGGGCCGGCCATGGCGTCGGGGAGCCAGATGTACAGCGGGATCTGCGCGGACTTGCCCACGGCACCGACGAAGAACATCAGTGCGATGAACGTGGCCGTGCCCGTCGCGAGCGCCGGCGAGAGCGGCAGGACCTTCGAGAAGTTCAGGGACCCGAGCGTGATGAAGGTCGCGAACATGGCGATCATGAAGCCCCAGTCACCGACGCGGTTGGTGACGAAGGCCTTCTTGCCGGCGCTGGCGTTCGCCGGCTTCTCGAACCAGAACGAGATGAGGAAGTACGAGCAGGTGCCGACGCCCTCCCACCCGAGGAACGTGACCACGAAGTTGTTGCCCAGCACGAGCATGAGCATCGAGAACACGAACAGGTTCAGGTAGAGGAAGAACTTCGGGAACCGCGGATCACCGTGCATGTAGCCGATCGAGTACAGGTTGATCAGCGCACCGATGCCGGTGATGAACAGCATCATCGTGCCGGAGAGGTGGTCCAGGTAGAAGCCGAGGTCGACGCTGAAGCTGCCGGCGGGGATCCACGTGAAGAGGCTCTGGTCGTAGACCTCCGCCGAGCTGTTCGCCAGCCCGGCGAACACGACGCACGCGACGACGAACGACGAGGCCACCATGACCGTTCCGAGCCACCCGGCCCACGGGTCGCCCATGCGCGGGCCGAAGATCCAGAGCAGCACGAAGCCCGCGAGGGGCAGCGCCGGGATCAACCAGACGAGTTCGACCATGCCGGCTATCCCCTCAGCACGTTCATGTCATCGGCGGTGGCGCCGGGACGGCGGCGGGCGATGGCGACGATGATGCCGAGCCCGACCACCACCTCGGCCGCGGCGACCACCAGGACGAAGAAGACGATGACCTGGCCGGTGATGTCGTTGAGCATGCGCCCGAACGTCACGAAGGTCAGGTTCACGGCGTTGAGCATGAGCTCGACGCACATGAGCATCACGAGCGGGTTGCGCCGGCGCAGGAGCCCCGCGCCGCCGAGCGCGAAGAGCATCGCGGCCAGCACGAGGTAGCCGACGGTGAGCGAACCGGTGTTCATGCGCGGCCCTCCGGCTGTTCGTCGAACGCTTCGTCGTCGACGTCCTCGTAGCCCATGTCCTCGGGCTCGGGGAGGGGCTGGACGTTCTTGGCCTTCTTGGCGAGCACGACCGCCCCGACGACCGCGATCGTGAGCAGGGCTGCGGTGATCTCGAAGGCGAAGACGAAGTTGGTGAAGAGCTGCCGGCCGATCTGGTTCACGTTGGGGCGCGGCCCGACGGTGGCGAGGTTCTGATCGACGGCCTGGCAGCCGGGCTCGTACGCGTTGCCCGTGGTGACGACCTTGCCGTCGGTGCAGTTCGGGGCGCCGGAGACGACCTTGGTGCCGCCGAGGATGAACATGCCGAAGAGCACGAGGAACAGGCAGATGCCGGCGATCGCCGCCAGCGTGCGCTGGCCGACCAGCGGCTCCTCCTCGAGGTCCTCGACCTTGTCGACCCCGAGCAACATGATCACGAACATGATCAGCACCACGATGGCGCCGGTGTAGACGATCACCTGCACCGCCGCGAGCAGCTGGGCGTTCTGGTTGAGGAACAGCACGGCGATGCCGAACAGCGTGGCGATCAGGCTGAGCGCCGAGTGCACCGGGTTGCGCGCCAGGATGACGCCGAACGCGCCACCGATGACGATGACCGCGCAGATGATGAACGTGACGAACTCGACGCTCATCAGTGCCCTCCCTGCGCCTGGTCGTGCGGATCGTGCCCGTGCGCGTCGTGCCCGTGGTCGTCGTGGCCGTGCGCGTCGTGCCCGTGGTCGTCGTGGGCGCCGGCGGGGATCACGGCGATGTCCTCGAACTCCTGGCCCTTCTCGGGGGCGCGCACGCCGTAGCCGAGCTCGCCCGACCACGCGACGCGGTTCTCGAAGTCCGCGTCGCCGGCGGGTGCCGTCGCGCGCATCCAGCCCGACGTGTGCTGGTCCTCACCGGGGCGCCAGTCCTCCCAGGGCAGGAACTGCGGCCGGCCGTCGTCCCCGACGAGCAGCTCGTCCTTGGTGTAGATCGCCTCCTGCCGGCTCGTGAAGGAGAACTCGAACATCTTCGTCTCGGTGATGGCCTCCGTCGGGCACGCCTCGACGCAGAGGTCGCAGTGGATGCAACGCAGGTAGTTGATCTCGTAGATGAAGCCGTAGCGCTCCCCCGGCGACACCGGATCGTCGTCGGGGTTGTCGGCACCGCGCACGTAGATGCAGCGGGCCGGGCAGACGCCGGCGCACAGCTCGCACCCGATGCACTTCTCCATGCCGTCCTCGTACCGGTTCAGCACGTGACGACCGTGGGAGCGCTCGTTCTTGGGCGCCTTCGTGCCGCCGCCGATCTCGTAGTTCTGCGTGACGGCGCGGGAGAAGATCTGACGGAACGTGACCGCGAAGCCCTCGAGGTACCCCATCAGCGATCAGCCTCCTCGAGCTCGCGCTTGGCGTGACCACTGGCCACCGCGGCGCGCAGCAGGCTGTAGCCGCCCAGGCCGACGACGAGGACCCCGGCGGTGACGATGGCGGGGTTCCACTGCTGGTCGTGGGCGATGATGATCGTGGCGAGCAGCATGAGCCAGCCCAGGGCGAGCGGGATCAGCAGCTTCCAGCCGAAGTCCATGAGCTGGTCGTAGCGGAACCGGGGCAGCGTCGCCCGGAACCACACGAACATGAACAGGAAGCACAGCACCTTCAGCACGAACCAGAAGACGCCCCAGAGCCAGCCGGGGCCGATCGGTGCGGGACCGGCCGGGCCGCCGAGGAACATCGTCACGAACAGCGCCGACATGGTGATGACGTTCATGAACTCGGCGAGGAAGAACAGCGCGAAGCGGATCGAGCTGTACTCGGTGTTGAAGCCGCCGACGAGCTCCTGCTCGGCCTCGACGAGGTCGAACGGCGGCCGGTTGAGCTCAGCCGTGCCGGCGATGATGAAGATCACGAAGGGCACGAGCCCGGTGAGGAAGACCGCCCAGTTCGGGATCCAGCCGGTCGGCCCGGCGCCGGCCTGCCAGTTGACGATCTCGTGCGTGCCGAGGAACCCCGTGACGAGGATGACCGAGATGACGGACAGGCCCATCGCCGCCTCGTACGACACCATCTGCGCCGAGGCGCGGACCGAACCGAGCAGCGGGTACTTCGACCCGGACGACCAGCCGGCCAGCATGATGCCGTAGACCGCGACCGACGACATGGCGAGCGCGAAGAGGATGCCGATCGGCGGGTCGGCGAGCTGCAGGTAGGTGTCGTGACCGAAGATCGTGACGATGCCGTCGTTGCCGTTGTTGAAGTCGCCGCCCACCGGCACGATCGCGAACAGCAGGAAGGCCGGCACGAACGTGAGGAACGGCGCCAGCATGAACACGACGCGGTCCGCACGGTCGGGGATGAGGTCTTCCTTGAAGAAGAGCTTGATGCCGTCGGCGAGGGTCTGGAGGATGCCGAAGGGGCCGGCCCGGTTGGGCCCGATGCGGTTGGTCATGTCGCCGTGGACCTTGCGCTCGAACCACACCATGAACATGGTGGCCACGAGCAGCACGACGAAGACCACGACGACCTTGAGGATCACGATGCCGACGACGGCAGGGTCGACGCCCTCGAAGAACAGCGGGTCGGCGGCGAACAGCACCCCGAAGAGGTTGCCGAAGAGGTTGCCGGACAGGCTCCCCCACAGGTTGGCGACGAGCGCGCTCATGCGGCGCCTCCCGGGCCGGCGCCGGTGTCGACGCGCAGGTCGGTGACGCGCTCGGTCGCGTCGATGAGCGCGCTGATCTCGATGCCGTCCTGGTTGACGTGCACCGCCGCCGCGCCACGGGGCACCGTCGGGTCGACGACGATCTCCGCCATGAGGGTGCCGCGGCCGGTCTTGACCCGCACGGAGTGGCCGTCGGACACGCCGAGGCGGTCGAAGTCGTACTTGTTGACGCGCATCACCGTGCCGGGGGCGAGCCCGGCCAGCGACGGGGACTCCTGCACGTAGGTGCCCCGGTCGTAGAGCTTGCGGCTGGCGATGAGGCGCAGGCCGTACGCGTCGAGCGGCGCCGGCTCGATCGGGTCGATGCCCTCGAACACGACCACGTCCGGGAAGCCGGCGGGGCGGGGGTCGGCCTCCGGCGCGTCCGGGTCGGCTTCGGCCTCCGCGACCGCGCCCTCGGGATCCTCCGCAGGGGC
>CAYUOL010000034.1:12265-32432 GCA_964446345.1 uncultured Iamiaceae bacterium
CGTCGGCGCCGCCCTCGGTGCCTTCGCCGGCCGGTCGTTCCCAGCCGTCGGTGGTGGTCACCTCGTCGTCGACGCTCGAGCGGGAGCGATCGAGGCGCGTCGGGAAGTCGACGAGCACACCGTCACCCGACACCGGGCCGGTCAGCACGGTGAGGTCGATGTCGTGGTACGCGGGCGCCAGCGCGGTGATCTCGGCCCAGATCTGCGGCACGCTCTCGAGCTGCAGGTCGGCGCCGAGCTGGTAGGCGAGCTCGGCGGCGACGGTCCAGTCGGCACGGGCGGTGCCGGGCGCGGTGACCTTCTGGTTCAGCGTGCTCACGCGACCCTCGAGGTTGGTGGTCGTGCCGTCCACCTCGGCGAAGCCGGCGACCGGCAGGACGATGTCGGCCTGCTGGGTCGAGGCCGTGAGGAACTGGTCGAGCGAGATCAGGGTGGGCACCTGGGCCAGCGCTTGGCGGGCCAGGTCCTGGTCGGGGAAGTCGGCGAGCGGGTCGGCCCCGAGCAGCACCAGCACCTTGACCCGGCCGTCGGCGGCGGCCTGCAGGATGCCGGTGGCGTCGAGGCCCGCCTGCTCGGGCACCGAGCCCCACGCCCCCGTGAACCACTCGCGACCGGCGTCGAGTGCCACGCGGCCCGGGAGCAGCCCCGGGGCGAGGCCCATGTCGAGCGCACCGTGGACGTTCGCCCGCCGCACCGCGGTCAGGAAGCTCGCGTGCGGCAGGCCGCGCAGGAAGGTCGACGCCGCGTCGGCGGCCCACTGGTCGGACTCGGCCACGGACTGACGGCCGATGACCACCTTCACCGCGGTGGCCGTGTGGCTGAGCACGTCGTGCGCAGCCGCGAGCGCCGCAGGATCGACGCCGCCGCCGTCCTTGCCGGCGGGGATGCCGTCGAGCAGCGCCCGCGCCGCCTCGGCGACCTCGCCGGGACGGTGGAACAACGAGACGGCCGCCAGGCTGGTGAAGCCGGTGGCCTGGGGGGCCAGCTCGATCACCTTGACGTTGTCGTAGGTGACGGCGTGGCGCAGGCGCAGGAACAGGACCGGCAGCTCTTCCTTGATGTCCGGTCCGGCGAGGATGACCGTGCCGCCCGGGGCGCACACGTCGTCGATCGTGGCCTTCGGCAGCCCGACGACGAGCTCGGCCGGCAGGCCGTCGGCGAGCTGGGCGTCGACGTTGTCGGTGCCGATGACGCCCTTCGCCAGCTTCGCCCACGCGTACGCGGACTCGTTGGCCAGGCGCGCGCCGCCGAGCACGGCGATCGATCCCGGCCCGTCGCCGGCCAGCGCGTCGTTGATCGCCGCCGCGGTCTGGCCGAGCGCGTCGGTCCAGCGCACCGCCTGGAGCTCGCCGTTGCGCTGCACGAGCGGCTCCCGGAGGCGACGATCGCTGTTGACGGCCTCGAAGTCGAAGCGGCCCTTGTCGCACAGCCAGCCCCAGTTGACGGGATCGACGTCGACGCCGAGGTAGCGCAGCACCTTGTTGCGCGAGGACTGCACGGCCACGCGGCAGCCCACCGAGCACGACTGGCAGGTCGACTCGGTCTGCTCGAGGTCCCAGGGGCGGGCCTTGAAGCGGTACGGCTTGGCCGTCAGCGCGCCCACGGGGCAGATCTGCACGGTGTTGCCGCTGAAGTACGACGAGAACGGGTCGTCGGGGAAGGTGTTGACCTCGGTGTCGTTGCCCCGGTTCATGAAGTGGATCAGCGGGTCGCCGGCCACCTCCTTGGCGAAGCGCGTGCAGCGGTCGCACAGGATGCAGCGCTCGCGGTCGAGGAAGACCACGTCGCTGATCGGGATCGGCTTCTCCTTGTGGCGCTTCTCCTCGACGAAGCGCGACTCGCCGGGCCCGTAGGCCATCGTCTGGTCCTGCAACGGGCACTCGCCGCCCTTGTCGCACACGGGGCAGTCGAGCGGGTGGTTGATCAGCAGGAACTCGAGCACCCCGTCCTGGGCCTTCTTGGTGACCGGGGACTCGGTGTCGACCTTCATGTCCGGCGTGCACTCGAGCATGCAGCTCGGCTGCAGCGCCGGGCCCCGACCGGTGTCGATCTCGACGATGCACATGCGGCACATGCCGACGGTCTGCATGCGCGGGTGGGAGCAGAAGTGCGGGATGTAGACGCCGTTGCGCTCCGCCGCGTCGATGACGAGCTCGCCCTTGTTCGCCACGACCGGTGTGCCGTTGAGGGTGATCGGGACGCCTTCGACGGGCGGCGCCTCCTGCTCTTGCGAGCTGGCGGTGTCAGTCATGGGCCACCCCCGCCGGCGCACGGGTGGGCAGACCCGGTTCGTTGATGGGCGTCTGCGGGGCCGTCGCCGCCTGCTGCTGCAACCCCTTGCGGATGTAGGCCTCGAACTCGGGCTTGAAGCGCTCCATCGCGGATGCGATCGGGGACACGGCGGACGGACCCAGGGGGCAGATCGTGGTCTGCTTGGGCGGCCAGGCGATGCCGGGGCTGATGTTGTCGGAGATGTCCATGAGCAGGGCGAGGTCGCTCGGGCGGCCGTGGCCCTCGACGATGCGGGTGAGGATGCGCTCGAGCCACGTGGTGCCCTCGCGGCACGGCGTGCACTTGCCGCAGGACTCGTGGGCGAAGAACCGCACGACGGACAGGCACGCCTTGACCGCGTCGGTGGTCTCGTCCATCACCACGATGGCGCCCGAGCCCAGCATCGAGCCGGCCCGATCGACGGTGCCCTTCTCGAGCGGCAGATCGAGGTGCTCCTCGTAGAACCACGGCGCGGAGGCACCGCCCGGGATGAACGCCTTCAGGTCGCGCCCGTCGCGCACGCCACCGGCGTACTGCGACTTGTAGATGATGTCGCGGAAGGTCGTGACCCCGTACTCGACCTCGAACACACCCGGGTTGTTCACGTGGCCCGAGACGGCGAAGATGCGCGTGCCCTTCGAGGCCTCGGCCCCGAGCTCGGTGAACGCCGGGCTGCCGTTGTTGATGATCCAGGGGATGTTCGACAGCGTCTCGACGTTGTTGACGATCGTCGGCTGCATGTACAGGCCCTTGGCTGCGGGGAAGAACGGCGGCTTGAGGCGAGGCATGCCGCGGTTGCCCTCGAGGCTCTCGATCAGCGCGGTCTCCTCGCCGACGATGTACGCACCGGCGCCCCAGGCCAGCACGACGTCGATCGAGAAGTCGGAGCCGAGGATGTTCTTGCCGATGTAGCCGCGGGAGTAGGCCTCGTTCAGCGCGGACGCGATGCGCTCCTGCGCCAGCGCCATCTCGCCCCGCACGTAGCAGAACGCCTGGGCGCACCCGATGGCGTAGGAGGCGATGAGGATGCCCTCGATGAGCTGGTGCGGATCGCGCTCCATCAGGAGGCGGTCCTTGTAGGTGCCCGGCTCGCTCTCGTCGCCGTTGACGACGAGGTAGCGCGGCCACACGCCGGGCGGGCAGAAGCCCCACTTGACGCCGGCCGGGAAGCCGGCCCCGCCGCGGCCGAGCAGGCTCGCGTTCTTGACCTCGTCGGCGACGGCGGCGGGGGTCATCGACAGCGCGCGGCGCAGGCCCTCGTAGCCCCCCGTGCGCTCGTAGGTCTCGATCATGTGCGCGTCGCCGATGTCGAACCGGCTCGTGATGATCTTGGGCACGCGCCCGGCGACGCTGCCCACGTGCGCGGCCTCGGGGTAGTTGCTCTCGGACATCGGGCTGTCGGGCATCAGGCTGCTCCCCCGGCGGCGTCGGCGGCTTCGCCGGGCTTCTTCATCCACGCCGGCTCGACGCTGACCTCGGGCAGGGCCGAGCCCGCGGCGCGGTCGGCGGGGATGTGCTGGCGCACCCGGGCGAGCGTGCCGTGCGGCGGGATGTCTTCGCGGCGGCCGGCCGCGAGCTCGTCGATGAGACGGTCGAAGTCGTCGTTCGACACCTTGTGGCAGTAGCGGTAGTTCACCTGCAGCGCGGGCGACTCGGTGCACGCGGCGATGCACTCGACCTCTTCGATGGTGAAGAGGCCGTCGGGGGTCGTGTTGCCCGCCTTGATGCCCAGCTTCTGCTCGGCGTGGTGCAGCAGCTCCTCGCCCCCCGTGAGCATGCAGCTGATGTTCGTGCAGACGTTCACCACGTACGTGCCCACCGGGTGCAGCTTGAACATCTCGTAGAAGGTGCACGTGCCGCGCACCTCGGCCGGCGTGATGCCGACGAGCTCGCCGATGTGCTCCATCGCGTCGTCGGTCACGTAGCCGTCCTGCTCTTGCGCGAGGTGCAGCAAGGGGATGAGCGCCGACTTGGGTCGGGGGTAGCGCGAGATGATCTCGCGCGCGATCTCGACGTTCTCCGGCGTGTACCGCGCCATCAGCGATCGACCTCGCCCATGATCGGGTCGACCGACGAGATGGCGGCGACGGCGTCGGCGATGAGCCCGTCGTGCATCATGTGCGGCAACGTCTGCAGGTTCACGAAGCTGGGGCCCCGCACGTGCATGCGGTACGGGTGCGAGCTGCCGTCGCTGACGATGTACACGCCGAGCTCGCCCCGGGGGGACTCGACCGCGCAGTAGGCCTCGCCCTCGGGCACCTTGTAGCCCTCGGTGAAGATCTTGAAGTGGTGGATCAGCGCTTCCATCGACTCGTCGATCCGCGCCCGCGGCGGGGGCGTGACCTTCTTGTCCTGGATGCGGTAGTCGCCCTTGGGCATCTTGTCGAGGATCTGGCGCACGATGTCCATCGACTCCCGGACCTCGTTCAGGCGCACCGCGTAGCGGTCGAAGCAGTCGCCGAACGACCCGACGACGACGTTGAAGTCGACCTGGTCGTAGGCCAGGTAGGGCTCGTCGCGGCGCAGGTCCCACGCGTAGCCGGTGCTGCGCAGGATCGGGCCCGTCGTGCCGAGCGCGAGGCACTCCTGCGCGGTCATGATGCCGACGCCCTGGAGCCGCTCCCGCCAGATCGGCTGGCCGGTCATCAGGATGTCGTACTCCTCGAGCCGCGGCGGGATGAGCTCGAGCAGCCGCAGCACGTCGCCGCGCCAGCCGTCCGGCAGGTCGGCGGCCACGCCGCCCGGGCGGATGTAGTTGTGGTTCATCCGCAACCCGGTGACCTTGTCGAAGAAGCGCAGCACCTCTTCGCGCTCACGCCAGCCGTAGAGCATCATCGACACGGCGCCGATGTCCATGCCGTTCGTGGCGAGGAACAGCAGGTGCGAGGCGATTCGGTTGAGCTCGGTCATGAGCATGCGGATCCACACCGCCCGCTCGGGCACCTCGATCTCGAGCAGCTTCTCGGTGGTGAGCGCGAACGCCAGCTCGGTGAAGAGCGGCGAGGCGTAGTCCATGCGGGTGACGTTGGTGGGGCCCTGCAGGTAGGTGAGCTCCTCCCCCGTCCACTCCATGCCGGTGTGCAGGTAGCCCACGACGGGCTTCGTGCGGATGACCCGCTCGCCCTGGAGCTCGATCATCAGGCGCAGCACGCCGTGCGTCGACGGGTGCTGCGGGCCCATGTTGATGATCATGGTCTCGTCTTCGGGCGTCGCCTCGAGCTCGAGCTCGAGCACCTCGGCCTCGGACATGCGCAGCACGGCGCCGAGCTCGCGCAGGCGCTCCGCGGCGGACGTGACGTCGCTCGGCAGCATCTCCTGGAACCCGTCCGAGGTCATGACCGCGCCGATCTCGGCCGCGGCCGCGTGGGCCTGGGCCTGCACAGGATCGGCGTCGTGGGGGATCGTCATGGGGGGGTCTGCTCGGAGCCTTTGCGGGGGCTGTCGGGGGCCGTTTCGGGGGGCGGGGCCCGATGGGCGGGGCCGGCCGGTGGAGTTGTCGGGAGCCTACGGTGCTCGGCTACCGCGGAAAAACTGAGGACGGGGGGAGGTGGTGCTGGGCTTGCTGCGGGGGTCTGCGGAGATGCGGTGAGGATGCCGGATGCGTCGCGATCCGCCCGGGAGCCGGGTCGCGCCGGGCGGTGGGTCAGCTGGACGGGGCGCCCTTGAACTGCACGGGGATGCGGCCGGACGAGTAGTCCTTGCGCAGCGGGTGCCCGATCCAGTCCTCGGGCATGAGGATGCGGGTGAGGTCCGGGTGGTTCTCGAACGCGATGCCGTACATGTCGTAGACCTCGCGCTCCATCGCCTCGGTGCCCGGGTGCAGGTCGAACAGCGAGGGCGCCACGGCGTCGTCTTCGGCGATCTGCACGCGGAGGCGGATGCGGGCGGGGATGGCGTGGTTCAGGAACTGGTACACGAGCTCGAAGCGCTCGGGGGCCTGACCCCCCGGGATGGTGCGCTGGGTGAAGAGCACGTCGCCTTCCGCCCCGGTGCGCCGGCCGAAGGTGAGGTAGTCGACCGCCGTGACGTCGATGCACACGAGGTAGCCGTCGTCGTGCAGCGCCTTCACGGTGGCGAGGAGCTGCTCGCGCGTCGGGTGCAGCACCGTCTGGCCGCGCGAGCGCGACAGCGTGACGCCGTAGAGGGTCTCGGGCTCGGGCTCGTGCACTTCTTCACGAGCGTCGTCGGCCGGGCCGGGAGGGGCATCGCTCACGTCGACCTGCCTATCGCCGACCGATGACGACGGGGGCGTCGAAGTGCTGGCCGTCGCGCTGCTCGATGACGAGCCCCGCGCCCTGGCCCGACTTGCGATGGGTCAGCTCGCCGTCGTGGATCTTCTGGTGCAGGGTCATGATGGCGTGCAGCAGGGTCTGCGGGCCGGGCGGGCACCCGGGGGCGTACACGTCGACCGGGACGACCTGGTCGACGCCCTGCACGATGGCGTAGTTGTTGAACATGCCGCCGCTCGACGCGCAGACGCCCATGGAGATGACCCACTTGGGCTCCATCATCTGGTCGTAGATCTGGCGCAGCACCGGTGCCATCTTCTGCGAGACGCGGCCGGCGACGATCATGAGGTCGGCCTGGCGGGGAGACGCCCGGAAGACCTCCATGCCGAAGCGGGCGAGGTCGTAGTGCGGCCCGCCCGCGCCCATCATCTCGATCGCGCAGCACGCCAGGCCGAACGTGGCCGGGAAGCAGCTGCGGTAGCGCGCCCACTTGACGAGGTCCTCGAGGCGGCCCGTGACGAAGTTGTGGTTGAGCCCCTCGAGGCCGTTCTCGAGCAGGCCACCACCTCCCGATGCTGCCTGCACCCGCGACGACTTGGCCATCAGGCGGCCTCGCCGGCGTCGGCGCCCACCGCGGCGGGGGCGTGGGCGGGGTCATCGGCGGGTGCTTCGGCAGGCCCGTGGTGGGCCGGCGCGGCGGCGATGCGCACCCCGCGCCCCTCGAGCCCCACGCGGCGGATCGTCGTCTCGGCCGTGCGGGTCGGGCTCGTGATGAGCTGCTGGCGCACCTTCTTCACCGGGCCCCAGTCGAGGGCGCCGTTGCCGATGAGGTACACGAACGACTCGAACACGCAGATCGCGAAGATGATGATCGCCCCGTACCCGAACGCCCCCAGCTCGCGGAACACGGTGGACCACGGCACCAGGAAGATGATCTCGATGTCGAAGACGATGAAGATCATCGCCACCAGGTAGAAGGTGACCGGGAACCGCTCGGGTGGCTCGGTGGCGTTCGTGATGCCGCACTCGTAGGGCGCCGACTTGGCGGCGGTCGGGTGCTTCGGTGCGAGCAGGCGCGAGGCGACGCGGCTGATCGCGCCGAACACGACGGCGAGCAGCAACAGCAACAGGATCGGCAGGTACTGAGCCACGTCCCCTCCTCTCCCCTACTTCTTCGACTTGCTCGTTTGGGCTTCGGCCTTCGCGACCTCGGCGTCCGCGAGGTTCTTCATGAGCGTCTTGTCACGGTAGTGGAGGATCAGGGCGAAGATGATGAAGAGGCTGAAGCTGATGGCGAAGAAGTACGCCGGCTTGGCCCGCACGTTGCCCTGGTCGCGGATGAGCACGATCGAGACGACCGGCTTCGAAGGATCGGCCTTGGGGATCGGGGGCGGCTCGCCTTCCTTGGTCTCCTGGGGGATGACCGGCTGCACCTGGATCACCTGGTATCGGGGCGGGTGGAACAGGCGGAAGGTCTTCGCGATGCGGTACTTCGCCCGGCAGAGGAAGTCGGGGGGCAGGATGTTGTGCCCGGCCTCGCCCTCGGCGGCGGGGCAGGCCTCCTGCCGGGTCTGCTCCTCGTTCCACTCGAAGGCGCCGACGCGCTTGTACTCGGTGGCGTCCTTGAACAGCTTCGACTCGATCAACGCCGCGTCGGCGGCCGCCGCAGCCTCGCCGGCCTGGCTGGTGGTGACGATCTCCCAGCCGCCGAGCACGTCGTCACCCTGCTTCTCGCTGGGCTGGGTCGACTTGAGCCCGAAGTACTGCTTGAGGATGTCGGCGCCGGTGAACTCGTCGCCGTGCTTGATGGCGGCGATGTCGGTGAGGCTGGCGTTCTCGGGCTTGCCCACGATGTCCTTGGCGAGCTCGGGATGCGCCGCGATCACCTCGGCCGCCGAGGGGATGCGCGGGTCGGTCGGCTCGGGCAGCAGGTTCACGACCTCGGTGCGTGCGGGGCCCTGGGCGTTGTCGGGTTCGTGCACGACGATCTCGACCGGCTTCCAGGTCGGGTCCTGGCCCCGAGGGCCGATGCCGGGCGGCTGGATCCACCAGTAGCCGGTCAGGATCGACAGGAAGCCGAAGAGGCTGCCCAGCGTGATGAGCAGGCCGAGGCGGGCGCCCGTGTTCGTGGCGACGATGAGGTAGACGGAGCCCCCGAGGATCGCCACCGCGATGGTGACGACCAGGATGCCGCGGATGGCGGGATCGAACGAGAGGCCGGCGAAGATCAGGTGCTGCATCACAGGCTCCGCTCGTACTCGACGACGGCCGCGATCTGCTCCTGGGTCAGCATGACCTGGTTCGTCTGCATGACCGCGCCCTTCTCCTCGGCGTTCGGGTTCAACCCGAAGCCCGGCATCTGGCCCGAGCCGTTGCCGTTGCGGCCGTAGCGCTTGCCGACCTCGGAGCCCTTCGACACGAAGTCGATCTGGCTCTGCGGCAACTCGAACTGGCGGACCTCGCTGCCGCCCGTGAGGTTCGGGCCCAGAGCGCCGCCGCCGGTGACCTCGGGCTTGCCGTAGGACCAGCCCTTGGTGTGGCAGCGACCGCACGAGTAGGCGCCGCCGGCGAAGCCGTCGTACAGGCCCATCTGGAAGAGCGCCTCACCCAGGTTGGCGTACTTGACCTCGCCGTTGGGGCTGCTCGGGTCGGCGATCGTGCACTTCTGATCGGCGTCGGGCTTGCACACCTTCTCGATCTCCTTGGTGAGCGCCGCCTTCGCCTCCTCGGCGGGCAGCTGGATGCTCTGCAGGTAGGCGATCACGTTGTCGAGCTGCTGGTCGGTGAGCGGGCCACCACCGGGGGCGCCCCACGCCGGCATCGGCGTGTTGCCGCGGCCGTAGTTGAGGATGAACTTCACCTCTTCCTTCGAGTACCGGTACAGCACGGTGTTCAGCGCCGGCGCCTGCCAGCTGACCGTGGCGACGAAGTCGCCGCTCTCGTTGAGGATCGGGGTCGACTTGGCGCCGCCGACGCCCTCCGGGCCGTGGCAGTCGACGCACTTCGCCTTGGTCGTGTAGATGATCTCGCCGTAGGTGATCGACTCTTCCTCGAACATCTTCACGGCACCCTCTTGGCGCGCCGGCTCGTAGAGCCAGTACAGCGGCAGGGCGAGCGAGATGGCCGCCAGCATGACGAGGCCGGCGCCCAACGTGCGGTCGAGCTTCTTGCCCTCGAGCTCCTCGTCGGAGAGGTAGGGCTTGCGGTTCGGGGCGAGGGTGATCTCGGATCCGACCTCGGCCTTGCCCCGCCGGACGTTGATGAGGATGGCGACGATGAAGCCGAGGATCGCGATGACCGCGATCGTCCAGCCGATCGCCGCCGCCGGGCTACTCGAAGAAGCACTGGCCTCCGCGGCCTGCGCGAACAGAACTGGCATCAGTGACCACCACCGCCGCCACCGACGCAGTGCGGGCCTTCAGCTTCCTGCCCGGTCGTGTTGGTGCCCACGGGCGGGCCCTGGAAGACCGTGCCCGTGTCGACCGTGACGTTGCCGCCCGTGACTTCCACCCCGAATCGATCCATGCCGCGCGGCGCAGGGCCACCTTTCTTCTCGCCGACCTGGTTGTACTGCGAACCATGGCACGGACACTCGAACCACTGCGAACTGACGCAGCTCGGGACGCGGCAGCCGAGGTGCGGGCACTTCTGGTACAGGGCGTTGATGCCCGCCTCCATGCCCTTGAGCACAGGCGCCTGGTAGACGGCCTTGGCCTTGTCGAGCGCGGACGCCGGGTACGCCGTGATCCACATGCGACCCTCGGCGACGTAGTAGTAGCCGCTGCCCGCCGTGATCTTCTGCTTGATGTCGTCGAGCTTGCCGACGGAGATCTTCGAGCCGAAGCCGCCCTTGGGGGTCGGCCACAGGAAGGCGATCACCTGCACGCCGAACACCGAGAGGGCGAAGCCAAAGAAGGCGATGATGCTGCGGTTCAGGAACTGCCGGCGGGTCACGCCGATGGTCTCGGGATCCGGCGGCACGAAGGGCGCCAGATCGGGCTTGGTGGCGGTGGCCACCGCCGTGCCCTGGCGCTCGAGGTCGGCCAGCCGCTCGATCTCGCGGCCCGTCGGCGCCTGGCCGAGCGGGCTGATGTCGGCGGGCTTGTCCTTCTTCTGCGTCTCGCGGGACAGCACGCCGGTGGCGTCCTGCGTGTCGCGCCGCTTGGCGGTGCCGACGAGGGCGACGAAGGCCAGCACGACGACGACGGCGATGGCGCCGGCGAGGAGCGGAACACTGATTTCGGCGACGATCGGCGTCATGAGACGTCCTTTCCGATCACGACGGCCCGTTCGCCCACCCCGGGCCGCGGGACACACATGGTGCGGTCCGGTACCGCACTCGTCTTGAGTATCTGCCTACGCACGCTGGTTTGTCCGATCAGGTCAGTTCGCACTTCGGTTGGTCCCTGGGGCCCCTGCGGGCTCACAGCTCGAAGAAGAGGCCCTTGTCCCACGGCGCCACGAAGTTGAAGCCGGGGCCGCGGAAGAACGAGCCGATGATGACGAGCACGGTCCAGAACATGAGCTGCACCGTGAAGATGCTGATGGCGAACTTGCGGTCCTCGGGCTTGTTCGAGGGGTTGCGGTCCATGTAGGGCGCCAGGATGAGCAGGAAGATGCCCATGCCCGGGATGGTGACGCCGGCCACCATCGGGTGGAACATCGTGAGCAGCTCTTGCAGGCCGAGGAAGTACCAGGGCGCCTTCGACGGGTTCGGGGTCTCGTTGATGTTCGCGAGCTCGAGCAGCGGTGCGTTCACGAACACCGAGAAGGTGAAGATGAACACGGTCATCGCCAGCGCGGCGACGAACTCGACGGCGAGCAGGTGCGGCCAGACGTGCACCTTGTCCTGGGGCAGGGCCTTGACGTCCTGGATCGAACCCGCCTTGACCACGGTCAGCAGGCGCTGGGTGTGCCCCGCCGGCCCGCTGGCGCTGGGCGGCGGTGCCGCGGTGGCGACGGCCGCGGCCGCACCGGCCGGGGCGATCGTGCCCACGCCGCCCCCGGCGGCCGCTTCGGCGCCCGCTGCGGCCTTCTGGGACTTCGCGGCCTTCGAGCGCTCGAGCAGGTGCGCAGGGATCTTCGACGAGCCGGCCGCGGCCGGCGCATCGGCGGCCGCCGGGGCGTCGGCGGCGGGCGCCGCGTCTGCGGCCGGTGTCTCGCCGGCGGCTTCCGCGGCCATGGCGGCCTTCTTGGCGGCGGCTTTCGCCTTGGCCTCTTCGGCTCGCTTGCGGAGGTGTTCTGGGACTTCAGTCATTGGACAGCTCGTATCTCGATCTACAGCGGACCGGAGATGCCACCGTCCTTGCGGACCCGCCAGAAGTGGATCGCAAGGAAGATGACGGTGACGAACGGAACGAACAGCACGTGCAGCACGTACCACCGCAAGAGGGTGTCGGTGCCTATCTCTTTCCCACCGAGCAGGACGAAGCGGACCTGATCACCGAAGACGGGCGTGTAGCCCATCATGTTGGTGCCCACGGTCACGGCCCACAGAGCGAGCTGGTCCCACGGGAGCAGGTAGCCGGTGAACGAGAGCAGCAGCGTGAGGGTGAGCAGGATCACGCCGATGACCCAGTTGAACTCGCGCGGCGGCTTGTAGGCCCCGTGGTAGAAGACCCGGGCCATGTGGAGGAACACGGAGAGCACCATGAGGTGCGCGGCCCATCGGTGCATGTTGCGCACCAGGAGGCCGAAGGTCACCGAGGTCTCGAGGGCGTAGATGTCGTTCCAGGCCTGCGCCGCCGTCGGCCGGTAGAAGAACATCAGGAAGATGCCCGTGATGGTCAGCAGGATGAACAGGAAGAAGCTCAGACCGCCGAGGCAGAGCGTGTAGCTGACCTTCACCGCGTGGCGCTTCACCTTCACCGGGTGGAGGTGGTACAGCACGCTGTTCATGATCACGTAGGAGCGGTTCCGAGGGCTGTCGGTGTAGCCCTTCCGGAAGACCGAGCCGGGGCGGAAGATCGAGCTCCAGGCCTGCGAGCCCTGCACCTTGTCGGTGAGCTCGCTGACCTTCTCGGAGGCCTTCGACTTCCCTTCCATCGTCTTCGCCAAGGGTCTCTCCCTGTCTCCTGCTGCCTTGCTCGTGTGCGTCTGGTCGGTGGTGCGTGGCGCCGCGGCGCCGGCGGTGGGTCAGCCCAGCCGCATCCCGTAGCCGTAGCCGTGGGTGTTCGTTCGTTGGTGGGCGTCGCCGGAGGAGGGCGCCGCGCCGATCTTGCCGAGGATGATCACGCCGGTCGGGCAGCGATCCACGCACAGCGCGCAGCGCGTGCACACGTCGTCGTCGATGAGGAAGACGGACTGGTCACCCGGGTCGAGCCCCGGGAGCTCGGTGCCGACCGCCTCGTCGATCGAGTCGGTCTTGACCAGGTGGATGCACTTCCACGGGCAGATGTCGACGCAGCCTTCGCACGTGATGCACTCGGACTGGTCGATGTGGATGAACTGCTTGGGCTTGACCGCCTTGGACAGCCAGGCCGCGTCGACCTCCTGGAGGACGTAGTCGTCCAGGAACTCGGGCATCGGCGGGTTGGCGTCGGTCTTGCCCATGTCAGGCCTTCCCCGCCGAGGCGCCCGCGGTGGCGGTCTGCTTCTTGACGAGCGGGCGGCCGTAGTCGCTGGTGGCGATCTCGGTGGTGGCGGTCTTGGTGCCCCGCTTCTGCCACCACGCGAACAGGTACATGTTGACGCCCAGGAACGCGACGTAGAGACCGACGGCGATGATGTCGCGCAGCGTCTGCATGGTGATCGTCATCGGGAACTTGCCGTCGGGCAGCGACTGCGGCGTGAGGAAGCCGAACCCCTTGATGTAGTCCGCCACGAGCGTGTCGGGCCGCCACTTGAGCTCGTTGTCGGCCCAGGTCAGCCACAGGTGGGGGACGACGCCGTAGACCCAGAACATGATCATGAACACGTACGTGCCGGCGACCGTGGACTCACCCCACGTCAGGGGCGCACCGACGGGGCGCCGCTTGCCGACGAAGAAGATGACGGCGACCAGGAGGATCGTGATGAGGAGTGACGTGAAGAACGCAACCACCTTGGCGGGGACCTCCCTCGAACCTCGTGAAATCTCTCACAAGCATGCTACCGGTGGCGGGTTCCGGAGCGGTGGCGGACGGGTGCGCCGATCGCAGCTCGCCGACCCGGGCACGGGGGCACCGAACACGGCGCCACAGGACCGGGACGAGCGGACTGCACAGCGAATGTGGTTTAGCACGCGACCCGCGCGCGAGGCACATCGGGGAAACGCGCTGCGGGGGCGCCCCCGATCACCGGGATCGATCACCGTTCACCGCGCTCGGGACCACGGTCGAGCGACGCGCGCGATTGTCACTGCGGGATGCGCCGTAGCTAAGGTTCGAGCGATTCGCGGGCCCGCCCGCGGGACCGGTTCCCTGTTCGGTTCTCCCCTTGTTCGGAGGATGTGTTGACCGAAGTTCCCGAGCACCTCCTGAAGCGCTCCCAGGCCCGACGCGCGGCGCTGGGACTCGGCGGCGAGGGCGACAGCGCCCCCGCGGCGAGCGAAGCGGCCGCGCCGTCCGCGTCCACCGAGGTGTCGACGACCGACGCCGCACCCGTCGCGGCTGCAGCGGCCGTCGAGCGTCCGGCGCCCGAGCCCGAGTTCGTCCCGGCGTACGTCGAGGCGTCGCTCAACCGCAAGCGCATCCCCGTCTGGGCGATGCCGGTGCTGGCGTTCCTCCCCGTGTGGGCCGTCGTGTACGCGCAGTCGCTCTCCCCGCCGCCCTCGACCGAGGTCACCCAGCTCGCCGCCGGCGCCGCGGTGTACTCGGCGTGCGCCGGCTGCCACGGCGCCGACGGCGGCGGCGGCACCGGCCGCAAGCTGAAGGAGGGCGAGGTCCTCAAGACCTTCCCGAACATCGCCGGCCAGTTGCAGTACGTGCACCTGGGCGACGCCGGCATGGACAACAAGCCGTACGGCAACCCCCAGCGCGACGGCGGCCAGCACGCCGGCCCGTACAACGGCGCCGTCATGCCCTCCTTCAAGACGCTGAGCGACAAGGAGCTGCTCGAGGTCGTGCGCCACGAGCGCGAGACGCTCAGCGGCGAGAAGGACGTGAAGGTCGATGCCGCAGGCAACCGCCTGTGGCCGAACGGCAAGCCGATGCTCAACGCCGCCGGCAAGCTCGTCTGGGACGACGGCACGCCGATGTTCGACGAGAAGTACGAGTTCACCAAGCCCGTCGACCAGACCAAGGCCCCGTCGGCCGCCTGACCCGGCGGTCGCCTGCCACGACCACCCGGCGGCAACCCACCGCCGGCAACCCACGGCCACCGACAACGGGACCATCCTGCGGCGAGCAACGGCACGACCGTCGCCGCTCGACTGGCCTGACGACCGCTCTCCGGCCGTAGGCTTGGCCGCGGTACACACCATCTGCGACCTCCCTCCCCTCTGCCCTGCTCCGTGGCGGGCGACGGGAGGCCGTCGCTGACCCATCCGCTGGGGCTGCGCCGAACGTGTCGCCCACTTGGACAGGAGCTCGCCCGTGGTCGGAGTCGACCGGCACGACGTACTGGTCATCGGAGGCGGCCCCTCGGGCGCGGCGACCTCGTACTGGCTGGCCGAGGCGGGCCACGACGTGGTCTTCGTCGAGAAGAAGCTCTTCCCCCGCGAGAAGACCTGCGGCGACGGGCTGACCCCGCGGGCGGTGAAGGCGCTCGACGACATGGGCCTCACCTCGCGCCTCGAGGACTTCCACCGCTACGACGGCCTCCGCGCCGTCGCTCATGGCATCGAGCTCGAGCTGCAGTGGCCGGATCACCCCGTCTACCCCTCGCACGGGTTCGTCGTGCGCCGCTGCGACCTCGACACGATGGTCGCGGAGAACGCCGTGAAGTCCGGCGCCGTCCTGCGCCAGGGCACCGAGGCGGTGCGCCCGCTGCTGCGCGACGGCTTCGTCACCGGCGCGGTGGTGAAGGACAAGGAGTCCGGGGTCGAGGAAGAGGTCCACGCGCGCTACGTCGTGATCGCCGACGGCGCGAACTCGCGCTTCGGTCGAGCGCTCGGCACCTGGCGCAACCGGGCGATGCCGCAGGGCATGGCCATCCGCGGCTACTTCGAGAGCCCGATCTCGGACACGCCGTGGATCGAGAGCGCGCTCGACGTGCGCGATCGCCACGGCAACTCGCTGCCGGGCTACGGCTGGATCTTCCCGCTCGGCGACGGCCAGATCAACGTGGGCATCGGGCTGCTGTCGACGTTCCGCGACTTCAGGTCCGTGAACACCACGCACATCATGAACGAGTTCGCCATGACCGCCCCCGAGCGGTGGGGCATCTCGCCGGAGACCGCCACCTCGGTGCCCACCGGCGGCCGGCTGCCGATGGGCGGCTCGGTCGGCCCGAAGGTCGGGCCCACGTGGATCGTCGTCGGCGACGCCGCCGGATCGATCAACCCGTTCAACGGCGAGGGCATCGACTACGCCTACGAGACCGGGCGCATGGCGGCGGGCCTGCTCGACGAGGCCCTGCGCACGGGCGACGGCATGGCGCTGCAGCGCTACCCCGGTCTGCTGCAGGCCGAGTACGGGCTGTACTTCAAGGTGGCGCGCCTGTTCGCCCAGATCATCGGGCGGCCGGTGCTCATGCGCGAGCTCACCCGCGTCGGCATGCAGTCACGCACCCTCATGGACTGGGTGCTGCGCATCATGGCGAACCTGCTGCGCGAGGACGAGCTCGGCCCCGCCGAAGCCGTCTACAAGGTGGCAGCGCAACTCGCGCGGGTCATCCCCGAACCGAGCTGACCGGCTCGTCGGCACGCCGGGTCAGGGCGTCAGCGCATCGATGCCTTGCAGTACGGGCAGTGGTCGAGGTCGCGGTCGACGCTCAGGCCGCACTCGGGGCACTTCGGCCGGTTCATGCGCTGGAAGCCCACGACGAGCACGACCACCGCGAGCGCCATGAAGATCAGAAGACCACCGAAGAACATCCGCGTTCCCTCTTGCCGAGTGCGTTGGAATCGTTTCCAACGCGGAGCGATCACCCTATGCGCACGCGCGGTGCGCGGTCGGCACCCTGGCGAGCCGATGCCCGTGAGCGGGGCGCCAGCAGAGCGGGGTCGCAGGGGCGTTGCCCCCGGTGCGGCCGATTCGACGGAGGAACGGAGGTTCGTGAGGTTCGCAGGGTGCGAGCGGCGCGGCCGCCCAAATCGCGAGCGGAGCGAGCCGCTCGCCGCAGGAGAGCGAGCGCAGCGAGCTCTCCGAGGACGAAGACGAGCTCTCCGAGGACGACTACGTCGGGTTGTGCCAGCCGCCGTACGGGGCGGCGAGCTGCTGGGCCTCGTGCGGGCCCCAGGTGCCGGGGTCGTACAGCCGCACGGGAGACGGGTGGTCGAGCACGTGCTGCACGATGCGCCACTGCTCGTCGACCAGGTCGGCGCGCCCGAAGCGTCGGCGATCGCCTTCCATCGCGTCCTCGATCAGCCGCTCGTAGGGCTCGTGCGAACGACCGAAGAGCTCGTCGCCGGTGACGTCGAGGCTCACCGAGCGGCTGCGCATCTTGTCCCCGGGCGTCTTCGCCTGCAGCTGCAGGTTGATGCCGCTCTCGTTGCCCAGGCGGAAGCGCAGGTGGTTCGGGTGCGGCGCCCCCTCCGGGTCTTCGCCGGCGAAGAGCATGCGCGGCGGCGCTTGGAACTCGACGACCGCCTCGGTCGCGTTGACCGGCATCTTCTTGCCGGCGCGGATGAGCCAGGGCACGCCGGCCCAGCGCCAGGACTCGATCTCGAACTCGAGCGCCACGAACGTCTCGGTGTCGGACCCGACGCCGACCCCGTCCTCCTCGATGTAGCCGCGGTACTGGCCCCGCACGACCTTGTTGGGATCGAAGGTGCGCGTGGCCCGGAAGACCTTGAGCTTCTCGTCGTTGAGCGCGTCGGCCTCGGGCGACACCGGTGGCTCCATGGCGAGGAGGGCGACGATCTGCAGGAGGTGGTTCTGCACGACGTCGCGCAGCGCGCCAGCCGTGTCGTAGAACTTGGCGCGGCCGGCCGTGCCGAAGTCCTCCGCCATCGTGATCTGCACGTTCGAGATGTACCGCCGGTTCCACACGGGCTCGAGCATCGAGTTGGCGAAGCGGAAGACGAGCAGGTTCTCGATGCCGTCCTTGCCGAGGAAGTGGTCGATGCGGAAGATCGACGACTCGGGGAACGCCCGGTGGAGCACCTCGTTCAACTCGCGCGCCGAGGCCCGATCGCGCCCGAACGGCTTCTCGACGACGACCTTCGCGCCTTCGTTCAACCCGCGCTTCGCGATGCCCTCCACCACGTCGTCGAAGAGCGGTGGCGGGATCGCGAGGAAGAAGAGCGGGTGGTGGCGGCCCTCGAGCTTGTCGGCCAGCGCGTCGAACGTGGCGTTGTCGCGGTAGTCGCCGCTCACGTAGGAGATGCGCGCGGCAAGGTCGTTCCAGACCGCTTCGTCGATCGTGGTGCCGAGCGCCGCGAGCCGCGCCTCGACGCCCTCGCGCGCGAAGGCCCGCAGCTCGTCGTCGGTGATCGATCGGGATGCCACGCCGACCACCGGCATCGACCCGAGGTGCCCGTTCGCCGCCAAGCGGTAGATGGCCGGGAAGATCTTCTTGCGGGCGAGGTCACCCGTCGCACCGAACAGGATCAGGGCGTCGGTGGCCCCGCTTTCGTCGAAGGGCATGGGTTCGATCCTTCCACCATCGGAGCCGCGGGGGCTCGGTCTCGGGTCCCTACCCCGCCGCGGCCTGCGCCGCGTCGGAGACGGCGACAAGTGCCTCGTCGATCACGGTGTCGGTGTGCGCGGCGCCGGGGAACATCACCTCGTAGCCGCCGGGGGCGATGGCCACGCCCCGGTCGAGCAGCTCGTGGAAGAAGCGGCCGTACCGCTGCTCGTCGGTGCCCTTGGCCGACCGGTAGTCCGTGGGGACGGAGGCACCGAAGTACAGGCCGACGAGCGTGCCGACGCGCGGCACCTGGGCTTCGATGCCCACCTCGGCGAAGGCCTCGGCGAGGCCGGTCGCCCAACGGTGTGCGCTCGCTTCGATCTGCGCGTACATCGCGTCATCCAGCAGGTCGAGCGCGGCCAGGCCGGCGGCCGTGGCGAGCGGGTTCCCCGACAGCGTCCCCGCCTGGTACACCGGGCCGAGCGGCGCGAGCACGTCCATGACGTCGGCCCGGCCGCCCACGGCGCCGATCGGCAGCCCGCCGCCGATCACCTTGCCGAACGTCGTGAGGTCGGGGCGCACCCCGGCGACGCCCTGGGCCCCGGTGGGCCCGAGCCGCAGGCCGGTGATCACCTCGTCGAAGATGAGGAGGGCGCCGACCCGATCGCACTCGGCGCGCAGGCCCGCGAGGAAGCCGTCGACGGGCGGCACCAGCCCCATGTTCGCCGCGACGGGTTCGACGATCACGCAGGCGACGTCGTCCTCCAGGGTCGGCACGACGTTGTACGGGGCGATGATCGTGTCCTCGACCTGATGGCGGGTGACGCCGGCCGAACCGGGGAGGCCGAGCGCCGCGAGCGCCGAGCCGCCCTCGACCAGCAGCGCGTCCGAGTGCCCGTGGTAGCAGCCGGCGAACTTCAGCATCTTGTCCTTGCCGGTGAAGCCGCGGGCGATGCGGATGGCGGTCATCGTCGCCTCGGTGCCGCTGCTGACGAGGCGCACCTTCTCGACGCTGTCGACCCGGTCGACGATCGCCTCGGCGAGCAGCACCTCGCGGGCCGTCGGCGCGCCGTACGAGGTGCCGTCGACGGCGGCACGCTGCACGGCCTCGACGATCGCCGGGTGGGCGTGGCCGAGGATGATCGCGCCGTAGGACTGGACGAAGTCGATGCGGCGCGTGCCCTCGACGTCCCACACGTACGGACCCTGGGCGCGGGCGACGAAGTACGGGGAGCCCCCGACCGACTTGAACGCCCGCACGGGCGAGTTCACGCCTCCGGGGATGACGCGCTGGGCACGGGCGAACAGCTCGTCGTTCGTGATGCCGCTCGCGCGCGCCGACGTGGCGCCCGGGGTGGTGTCGGGGGTGGTGCTCATGGCTGCATCGACTCTGCGATCTCCCGCGCGAGGTAGGTGAGGATGACGTCGGCGCCGGCCCGCTTGATCGCCGTCAGCTGCTCGAGCGCCACCGCGGCGCCGTCGATCCAGCCGTTGGCTGCGGCGGCCTTGATCATCGAGTACTCGCCGGAGACGTGGTAGGCCGCGATCGGCAGGTCGAGCTCGGCCCGAGCCCGCGTGATGATGTCGAGGTACGTCACGGCCGGCTTGACCATGACCATGTCGGCGCCCTCCGCGACGTCGAGGTGGATCTCGGCCATCGCCTCGCGGGCGTTGCGGTAGTCCTGCTGGTAGCCCTTGCGGTCACCCCCGCCGGCGATCGTGACGTCGACGGCGTCGCGGAACGGCCCGTACAGCGCACTCGCGTACTTCGCGGCGTAGGCGAGGATCGCCGTGCCCTCGAAGCCTGCTTCGTCGAGGCCGTCGCGGATGGCCATGACCTGCCCGTCCATCATCCCGCTGGGCGCCACGACGTCCGCCCCGGCCGTGGCCTGGGCGACGCCCGCGCGGGCGTAGAGCTCGATCGTGAGGTCGTTGTCCACCTCGCCCCGCGCATCGAGCACGCCGCAGTGGCCGTGGTCGGTGTACTCGTCGAGGCACAGGTCGCTGATGAGCAC
>CAYUOL010000035.1:0-30275 GCA_964446345.1 uncultured Iamiaceae bacterium
CGACGACCACCCGCTCCTGACGTTCCACCGCGCGGTGGCCGAAGGAGGTGTCGGGCTGTCGACGCTCGCCTTCTCTGCGGTGTCCCGTGAGGGGCGGGGCGCGCCCCGCGAGCTGATCGTCGATGCGGCGGCGGTGCCCGGGCTGCGCCGCCTCACCGACGTCATCCACACCGCCGGTGCGGCGGCGGGCATCCAGTTGGGCCACGCCGGCCCGGTGGCCACCGCGGTGGGCGGTCAGGCGGGTCTCGCACCTTCGCGGGTGTTCGCGCCCCAGGCGATGAAGTTCACGAAGGCCGCGACCGCGGACGACCTCGAGCGCATCACCGCGGACTTCGCCCAGGCCGCCACCTTCGCGGTCGACGCCGGCTTCGACGTGATCGAGCTGCACTTCGGCCACGGCTACCTGATCAGCTCGTTCCTCAGCCCCAAGCTCAACAAGCGCACCGACGGCTGGGGCGGCTCCGTCGAGGCGCGCGCCCGCCTGGCGCGCGCCGTGGCCGAGGCCGTGCGCGCCGCCGTGGGGCCCGACGTCGCCGTGATCGCGAAGCTCAACATGGCCGACGGCGTGCCCGGTGGGCTGTGGCTCGATCACAGCGTCCCCACCGCGCAGCTGCTCGAACGGGACGGCACGCTCGACGCATTGGAGCTGACGGGGGGCAGCTCGTTCCAGAACCCCATGTACCTGTTCCGGGGCGAGGCCCCCGTGGCCGAGATGGCGGCGATGTTCCCCCAGCCGCTGCGGGTCGGGCTCAAGCTCACCGCGAAGCGCTTCATGCCCGAGTACCCGTTCGAAGAGGCCTACTTCCTGCCGTACGCACGCCAGTTCCGAGAGGCGCTCTCGATGCCGCTGATCCTGCTGGGGGGCATCAACCGCCTCGCCACGGTCACCGAGGCGTTGGCCGCGGGCTTCACGGCCGTCGCCATGGCCCGGGCGCTGCTGCGCGAGCCGGACCTGATCGAGCAGTGGCGCCGCGGCCCGAGGGACGAGGGCCTCTGCGTGCACTGCAACAAGTGCATGCCGACGATCTACCAGGGCACGCGTTGCGTGCTGGTGCCGGAAGGCGGGCCCGCGCCGGCGGGGTCAGGCCTGCAGGAGCATGCCGCCGTCGACCACGAGTGACGTGCCGGTGATCCAGCTCGCGGCGTCGGAGCACAGGAACACCGCGGCGTTGGCGATGTCCTCCGACTCGCCGAGGCGAGCCAAGGGGACGTGCCGCGCGATCGCCTCCTCGTTCTTCTCCCACAGGGCCCGCGCCATGTCGGTCTTCACGAGGCCGGGGAGCACCGCGTTGACCCGCACGTGCGGCGAGAGCTCGGCGGCGAGGTTCCGCGTCAGGTGGAGCAACGCGGCTTTCGTGCCGTTGTAGATGCCGATGTTCGTCTCGACGGACAACCCACCGATCGAGGCGACGTTGAGGATCGTGCCGCCGTGCTCCTGCATCCACGCGCGCCACACCAGCTGGCTCCAGAGCAGCGGGCCCCGCCAGTTGACGGCGACCGTCTTGTCGAACGCGCCGAGGTCGATGTCGATGGCGTGCCCGAAGTACGGGTTGGTCGCCGCGTTGTTCACCAGGATGTCGACCGCACCGAAGCGGTCCATCGTGGCGTCGACCGCCGCAGTCGCGGCGTCCGGGTCGCCGGCGTTGGCGGCGAACGTCGCCAGCTCACCGGCCCGCTCGTCGAGCACCGAGCGCAGCTCGTCCGCCGTCGCATCCAACGCGTCCTGCTTGCGCGACGACAGCATCACGTCGGCGCCGCTGGCCGCGAGCTCGGCGGCGATGGCCCGCCCGATCCCCCGTGAGGCGCCGGTGACGAGCGCGGTCCTACCGTCCAGTCGGATCTCCATGGGCGGCATCATGGCGCACCGGTGCACGGCCTGCCCGCCCCGCGGGCGAGACTGCGGGGCGTGGCGCCGCACCCCGAGCTGACCGATCTGCCGGTGGAGGCGTGCATCGGCGACCTGCGGCACGCGCTCGACGCGGTGGGCCAGGCCGTGCTGGCCGCGCCGCCGGGCGCGGGCAAGACCACCATCGTCCCGCTCCGGCTCCTCGATGCGCCCTGGCTGGGAACCGATCGGATCGTCGTGCTCGAGCCGCGGCGCCTCGCCGCCCGAGCGGCGGCCCGGCGGATGGCGGCGCTGCTCGGCGAAGAGGTGGGCGCGACCATCGGCTATCGGACCCGCGACGAGGCCCGGGTCAGCGCCCGCACGCGCATCGAGGTCGTGACCGAGGGCATCCTGACCCGCCGGCTGCAACGCGACGCCGCGCTCCCGGGTGTCGGGTTGGTCGTCTTCGACGAGGTGCACGAACGGAACCTCCAGACCGACCTCGCGCTGGCGCTCGTGCTCGACGCCCGGGCCGTGCTCGTCCCGGAGCTGCGCATCTTGGCGATGTCCGCCACGCTCGACACCCAGCGGGTCAGCGCGCTGCTGCGGGGCGACGTCGGAGTGGCCCCCGTCATCACGAGCACGGGCCGGGCGCACCCCGTCGAGGTGCGCTGGCGGCCCCCGGCGGCGCGGGACCGTCCCGCCGAGGCCGTCCGCGCCGCGATCCTGCACGCGCTGGCCCACGACGACGGCGACGTGCTCGCCTTCCTCGCCGGCGCCGCCGACATCCGACGGGTCGCGGCGCTCCTCGAACGATCCGCACCCCCCGACGTCGACATCCGGCCGTTGTTCGGGGCGCTGTCGCCGCCGGAGCAGGACGCGGCACTCGCGCCGTCACCCCCGGCCGGCGTCGGGTGGTGCTCGCGACGGACATCGCCGAGACGAGCCTGACCGTCGCGGGGGTCCGCATCGTGGTCGACAGCGGTCAGGTGCGCAGCCCGCGCTTCGATGCCCGCAGCGGGCTCACCCGCCTCGAGACCGGTCCGACCTCCCGGGCGTCTTCCGAGCAGCGCGCGGGTCGCGCGGGGCGCACAGAGCCCGGGGTCGCCTACCGGTTGTGGTCCGAGGCCGAGCACCGGGCGCGGCGCGCGTTCGCGCCTCCTGAGATCGCCGTGGTCGACCTGGCCGGCTTGGCGCTCGAGCTCGCCGAGTGGGGAGCGGACGCCGCCGACCTCCCGTTCCTCGATCCACCGCCGCACCGGGCGATGGTGGACGCTCGGTCGTTGCTCACCGACCTCGGTGCTCTCGGCCCCGACGGCCGCATCACCGAGACAGGCCGGGCCATGGTCGCGCTGCCGGTCCATCCCCGGCTCGCGCGGATGATCGTCATGGCCGCGACGGGCGGTGATGCGGCCGTGGCGTGCGCGCTGGCGGCGCTGCTCGAGGAGCGCGATGTGCTGCGAGCGCCTCCCGACGCCCGGAGCGCCGACATCGAGGAGCGTCTGCGGCTCGTGCTCGACCCCGCCGCGACGCACGCGGAGGCGGACGCGCGCGCCGTCGCGCTCGTGCGCCGTCGGGCGCAGGAGCTGCAGCGCCGCATCGCCCCCGACCTGCAGGTCCCTCCCGGCCGCACGACGCGGCGGCCCGTCACCGCGTCAGGCCCGGTGCTCGCCTTGGCCTACCCCGATCGCCTGGCCCAGGCCCGGGGCGATGGTCGCTTCCGGCTCCGCAACGGCACGTCGGCCCGGCTGCGCACCGGCGACGCGCTCTCCGGTGAGCCGTTCCTCGTCGTCGCCGAGCTCGACGTCGACGGGGCGCACCGGGACGGCGACCACGTGATCCGCCTCGCCGCCGCGCTCGATCGGGAAGACGTCGAGCGCACCGGCGCCGATGCGATCACGGACCTGTCGACGCTGCGGTGGGACGACGATCGCGACGACCTCCGGTCCCGGACCGAACGCCGCCTCGGCGCGCTGGTGCTCGCCGCGAGCGAGGGTCCCGCAAGGCCGGGCCCGGCCACGACCGAGGCACTCGTCGACCGCGTCCGTCGCACGCGGCTCGGCGCGCTCACCTGGAGCACCGCCGCCCGCACCTTCCAGGCCCGGGTGCGGTTCGCCCGTCGCGGTGGCGGCGACTGGCCCGACCTCTCGGACGCGGCCCTGCTCGAATCGATCGACGAGTGGCTGGCGCCGCGCCTCACCACGGCATCCGGCCGCGCCGACCTCGCCCGCATCGACGTCCTGGGCGTGCTGCACGCCATCGTCGGGCACCACCGCCTCGCCGACCTCGATCGCCTCGTGCCGCGCACCCTGGCGATCGGATCAGGGCGGGAGGTGCCGATCGACTACGGGGGCGACGCCCCGGCGATCGCCGTGCGCGTGCAGGACCTGTTCGGGACGACCGTCCACCCGACCATCGCGCTCGGGCGCATCCCGATCGCGGTCACGCTGCTCTCGCCGGCGGGGCGACCGGTCCAGGTCACCTCGGACCTCCCGGGCTTCTGGAACGGGACGTGGGCCGACGTCCGCAAGGAGATGGCCGGCCGCTACCCGAAGCACCCGTGGCCGACGGACCCGGCCACGGCAACCCCGCCGGCGCGTCGGCCGCCCCGACCGCGCTGACGCCTGTCCGGCGATGCCCGATCGGGGATCCGACCGAGATCGAGGGGATTCCGACATCTCCATCCGGGGACCCGGCGGCGGAGGCCCGTCACGATCTCGTCGCGAGCACCACCAAGGAGCGATCACCCGCGTCGTCTTCGCGCACCTCGACGTCGGCGAACCCGAGGGCACGGCAGCGATCGGCGAACGCCTCGGCTTGCGCGGGCCGCCAGCCGTGCGTCGCCACCCCGGTTCCTCCGGGCTCGACGTGGCGCTCAGCAGCCACGAGGCGCCCGCCGGGCGCCAGCACACGCCGGACCTCGACCAGCCCGGCATCGACGTCGTCCCAGTGGTGCACGCAGTGCACGGACCAGACCACGGTGGCGTCGCCGTCGGCGACGGGGATCGACTCGGCGGCACCGGCGCGCCACTGGATCGAGCGACGCCGCCGGACCGTGAGCAGCCGCGCGACGCGGAGCATGACCGGCGCCGGATCGAGGCCGACCGCATGGGCCCCGCGGGCCGCCGCCGTCCGCACGGCGTTGCCCGGACCGCAGCCGATGTCGACGACCCGGTCACCGGCCCGAACCCCGGCGAGGTCCGCCACCGCGGCCGCGTTGGCGCCGCCGCGCCAGGCGAAGAGCAGCGCCATCATCGCCCCGCGCGCACCGGCGAAGCCCGCGTAGCCCGCGTGGTGGTTGGGGGGCAGGGTTGCAGCATCGTCACGGCCGGTCACGGCATCGGAGGCGGGGCGGGGTGCGGTGGGCATCGGAGCATCTCCGTCGGCATCGGGTCGCCCGGTGCGACCCCTGTCTCCGCACCTTGACAGTTGAACCTGGGTTCAAGTCAACTGCTCGCATGTCCGAAGATGCGCTGCTCACCATCGGCGAGTTGGCACGGCGCGCCGGCGTCGCCCCCTCGGCCGTGCGGTACTACGAACGTCGGGGCCTGCTGTGCGCCGACGAGCGCCGGTCGGGGCAACGCCGGTACCGACCGGAGACGCTGCGCCTACTCGTCTTCATCGGCATGCTGCAGGACGCCGGGCTCTCGCTCGACGACATCGACGGGATCCTGCACGCGGCGACGGTCGACGAGTGGAAGGCCATCGGGCGCGAGCGGTTGAAGGTGCTCGACGGCGAGATCGAACGGCTGACCAACGCCCGCTCGTACCTGCAGGGCGCGTTGGTGTGCCGGTACGACCACCCGGCCACGGACTGCAAGGTGATGGGCGCCGAGATCGATCGTCGCCTCGGCACCACGGCGTGAACCGCGGCACCTCGTGGTGCAGCGCTCCCGCCCCTACTGCTGGGTCATCATGCGGGTCATCTCGGCTTCGGGGTGCAGCAGCGACTCCCCCGTCACGTCGAGCACCACCTTGTGGATCGTGCCGGTGAAGGTGGCGGGCGCGGCGTAGGCCGACGGGTCGACGCTGTCGTAGGCCGCGTAGCCACAGCTGAGCCCGACGATGCCGAACAGGTTCGGCACGGTGTGCGGCAGCGTGCCCATCCCGACCACCTCGTCACCGTGGAAGAGCCGGACCTCGGCCGGGCTGCCGTGCCCGAGCGCGAAGTCGGGGCCGCCGGTGGTCAGCAGCTCCATGCGCACCTGGACATCACCCGTGGGCAGCGGCGTGGTGGACGACACCGTGAAGCGGTCGAGCCCGAGGTGGTTGTGCACGTAGTGCAGCCGGCCGTCGACGACGTAGAAGGCGTACCCGCCGTGGCGGTTGCCGTGGGTCAGCAGCACCCCTTCGGCCCCGCCCTCGGGCACGTGCAGGTCGGCGGTGATGCTGTGCGGGCGGTTGTAGACCCGCGGCGCCACCGCGAAGGGGATGGGTGAGCCACCGGGGAAGAGCTCGAACACCTTGCGGGCGCGGCCGACGGACTGGCGGCGGGCGAGCAGGCGCGTGATGTCACCCGTGGCGATCGGCAGCACGCCGTAGCGCTCTGCTTCGGCCCACCACCGCTGGACCATCTCGGTGAGCCGCTCGGGCTCGCTCGCCGCGAGGTCGTGGCACTCCGCCGGATCGGCGGTGAGGTCGTACAGCTCCCAGTCCTCGGCCTCGAGGCGATCGAGGATCTCCTCGCTCAGGTACGTGCCGAACGGGTGGCCGCGCTCGGCCCCCTCGGCGAGGCTGGGCCCGGGGTAGGGGCAGACGGCCTTCCAACCCTCGTGGTAGATCGAGCGGTGCCCGAACATCTCGAAGTACTGCGTGGTGTGGCGGTCGGGTGCCGCGGCGTCGGTGAACGTGGCCGCGAGGCTCGTGCCCTGGATCTCGGACTGCGCGACGCCACGGATGTGCGCCGGCGGCTCGATCCCGATGACGTCGAGGAGCGTGGGCACGAGATCGATCGCGTGCGCGTACTGCTGGCGGACTTCGCCGCGCGCGGCGATGCCGGCGGGCCACGAGACGATGCACGGATCGGTCACGCCCCCGCGGTACGTCTCGCGCTTCCAGCGCCGGAACGGCGTGTCGCCGGCCCAGGTCCAGCCCCACGAGTAGTGGGCGAAGGTGTCCTCGCCGCCCCACTCGTCGAACACCTCGAGGTTGTCCTCGAGGGTCTCGGGCGCGAGGTTGAAGAACAGGCCCTCGTTGCGGGTGCCGTGCTCCCCGCCTTCGGCGCTCGCCCCGTTGTCGGACACCGCGACGACGATCGTGTTCTCCAGCTTGCCGATGGCATCGAGGAACTCGAGCACGCGGCCGATGTGGTGGTCCGTCTGGCTCAGGAAGCCGGCGTAGACCTCCATCTGCCGCGTGTACATCCGCTTGGCGTCGTCGCTCAGCTCGTCCCAGGGCTCGACGTCGGGATCGCGCACCGAGAGCTCGGTGTTGGCCGGCAGCAGCCCCAGGGCCTGCTGCCGCTCGAACACGATGCGGCGGTACTCGTCCCAGCCCATGTCGAACGCGCCGGCGTAGCGCTCGATCCACTCGGGCTCGACCTGGTGCGGCGCATGGCCGGCGCCGGTGGCGAACCACAGGAAGAACGGCTTGTCGGGGGCGTTGGTGTGCGCGTCCTTCACGAAGTCGATCGCGCGGTCGGCGAGGTCGGCGTTGAGGTGGTACCCGTCCTCGGGTTGCGACGGCTGGCGCACCGAGTGGTTGTCGTAGGTGAGGTCGGGGTGCCACTGATCGGTGTCGCCGCCGAGGAAGCCGTAGTAGCGCTCGAACCCGCGACCGAGCGGCCAGCGGTCGTACGGGCCGGCCGGGGTCGTCTCCGCCGCCGGCGTGAGGTGCCACTTGCCGACGGCGAACGTGTTGTAGCCGTGCTGCAGCAGCATCTCGGACAGGAAGCCGTGCTCGAAGCCCATGGTCGAGTTGTGGGCGGGGTACCCGAGCGCGAGCTCGGTGATGGCGGAGAGCCCGAGCGTGTGGTGGTTGCGCCCCGTGAGCAGGCAACCCCGCGTGGGCGAGCACAGCGCGGTCGTCTGGAAGTTCGCGTAGCGCAGCCCGTTGTTCGCGAGGCGGTCGAGGTTCGGCGTCTCGCACAACCCGCCGAACGCAGAGAGCTGCCCGTAGCCGACGTCGTCGAGCACGATGACCATGACGTTGGGGGCGCCCTCGGGCGGCTGGGGCCGGCTGGGCCACGCAGGCGCCGACGAGGTGTCGAGCGTCCGCCCGATGGTGCCCGGGAACGGCTGGTCGGGCGGGTACTGGAGCAGGTCATCGGCCATGGGGACCCCCGAGAGAAAGTATTGGCAGTTGCAATGTCAGAAGTTAGCCGATGGCGCAGTCGCGCGCTCGACCTCTGCCCGTGCCCCCCTCACCGCATAGCGCATCGGCGAACGGGGTACGCAGCCCGAGGAGACGACCGGCGAACGGGAGGCAGGGACGGCCGTGGCCGGGACCAGAGAAGACGCCCCCGAAGGGAAGCTGGCCCGCGGCGCGAGCATCGCCGCCACCTTGGCCGAGCTCATGATCTACGTCGCGGTGTCGGTGTGCCTGGTCGTGGGCGCTGCGGTCCTGGTCGTCGACACCGCACGGACCTATGCCGCCCACGTCGCCGACGGTGCGCTGGTCGCCTCCACCGAGCTGCTCAGCGCCCTGCTGCTGGTCTTCGTGTTCGTCGAGCTGCTGGGCGCCACGCGCGTCGTCATCCGGGAGCGCCGACTCATCGCCGAGCCGTTCCTGCTCGTCGGCATCATCGCCGCGATCAAGGAGATCGTCGTCGTCGCCGGTGCGGAGGACGTCAAGAGCGGCGGCGACGAGAGCTTCCGCAACGGCATGATCGAGATCGGCGTCCTCGCCGGCGTCATCCTGGTGCTGTCGATCGCGGCGCTGCTGCTGCGCCGCCGCGAGCGGGAACCCGACGAGGAGCGCCACGCCGAGACGTGAGGCCGACCGGCGACCGGCGCAAAGACCTACGGGCGCGCCGCGGCGGGCACGGTCCCGAACCAGTTCGCGTGGAAGCCGAAGGGCATCCGACGAGGCAGGTGCACCCGCGCCACCGGACCGGCGGCCAGGTCGCGCGCGTCGAGCACCACGAGCGCGGTGGTGTCGTCGGTGCGGTCGGTGACGCAGCTCAGCAGCCAGCCGTCGTCCTCGGCCGCTCCGTCGGGATCGGCGACGAACACCGCTTCGCCCGTGACGCAGCCCGGTCCGCAGAACCAGGTGGTGCGCTCCCCCGTCGCGTCGTCGTACTTCACGACCGTGTCGAAGTGGCCGATGATCGTCGCCTCGTCACGGAACCCGCCCATGTACAGGTAGCGGCTGCGCACGCCGCAGTAGGCGTCGTTGATCCGCGGGTAGTCGCCGCCCATGTCGTCGAACTGCTCCGTCCGCACCTTGCCGGTTCCGAGATCCACCTCGAAGCGGGTGGGGCGACCGGGCTCGGCGTCCGACGCCCTCCCGATCCATGGCTCCGTCCTTTCCGGCGGTGTACGCCTCGCCCTCGAGGCGCGACCCGGCGAACGTGAGGACACCACCGTCCTCCCAGGCGTTCCAGAAGTGGTTGATGTACGCAGGATCGGTCTCGAACCAGGTGACCTCGTCGCCGCCGCGGGGCATGACCCCGACGCGGGTCTCGTGCGCGTCGTCCCAGCGGAACATCGGCTCACCGTGCAGCGCGGCCATGACGTCGAGGACCATGGGCGAGTCCACGAAGACGACGTGGTTCTCGGTGATCGCGAAGTCGTGCATGACGACCGCTTCCGGCAGCGCGACGTCGACCGTACGGGTCAGGCGCCCGCTCGCGTCGATCTCGTAGGAGCGCAGGTAGGGCGCGAACGGCAGGTACGCGAACGCCAGCATCTCGCCCGTGCGGGGGTCGATCTTCGGGTGAGCGGTGAACGCCCCGTCGAGCCGACCGTCGAAGTCGTGCACGCCGACGGTGTCGAGGTCCGCCGTGACCTCCGTGGGGGGACCCGCCTCCCACAGGGCGAGCAGGCGCCCGGCGTGGCGCACGATGTTCGTGTTGGCGAGGTTCTTCATCGGCCCGGCGTCGCCCACCTCGTCCGGCCCGGGCATGTGCATGTCGCCGAGGCCGCCGTAGAGCGCGCGGCCGGCTCGCATCTCGGCCTCGAGCCCCGCGCTGCGGATCCAGCGGTTGCGGTACGAAGCGCGACCGCCCTCGATGGTGATCGCGTGGAGCATCCCGTCGCCGTCGAACATGTGGTAGCGGCCGAGCGGTTCGAACATCGGGTTGGGGCCGTTGCGGATGAACATGCCGGCCAGGTCGGCTGGCAGTGTCCCGGTGACCCGCAGGTCCGCGTCGTCACGCTCGTCGGTGACCGGCACGAAGGTGCCGCGGAGCATGGGCTGGTTGCGGACGTTGGTGACGGGCGCCATCGGTTGACCTCCAGGTTCGATCGACCCTAGGTTAACAGTGTTCACCAACGAGGAGGAGGGTCGGGTGGCCTTCTGGCGGATCCCGGCGACGGCCCGGCGACCACGATCGAGCAGACCTGGTGGTCCCGGCCTCCCTGCTCGCACGCTCGCCGGCGCCGCGTTGGCGGCGACGGTCGCCATCGGCTGCTCGGCGGCGACGCCGGCACCCCCATCGACATCGTCCACGGCGCTTCCGCCCGCCACGGCCGCGCCGACCCAGGGCTCGGTGGTCGTGCCCCTCGCAACGCGCAGCCCGGGGTGCGATCACACGACCGGCACCACGCCGCGCAGCACCCAGACCGAAGTGACCCTGCGGTCGGCGAACCTCGACCGCACGTTCAAGCAGTACGTCCCCGCTGCCGCCGGGACCGCCCCGGCGCCGCTCGTCATCGACCTGCACGGCTACCTCAGCGGCGCGTCCGGCCAAGCGGCGATGAGCAACCTCGCCGCCACCGCCGACCGAGCCGGCTTCGTCCTGGTGACCCCGCAGGGCAACGGGCCGCTGCCCTACTGGAACGCGGTGCCGCACGGTGAGCTGCCCGACGACGTCAAGTTCGTCTCGGACATCATCGACGACGTCTCCGGTCGCCTCTGCATCGACCCGAGGCGGGTCTACGTCGACGGGTTGTCCAACGGCGCGTTCCTCACCTCACTCGTGGCGTGCCGCCTCGCCGACAAGGTCGCTGCGGTCGCCGCGGTCGCCGGGCTCCTGTCCCCTGCCGATTGCGCGCCGGCTCGACCCATCCCGATCCTGGCCATCCACGGCACCGCGGACCAGTTCGTCACCTACGACGGCGGCCCGAACGTCGCCCTCGCGACGCTGGCGTGGAACCCCGACTCCACCAAGGCGTTCGAGGGCCTGGCGTTCGCCCCCGTGACCGAGACCCTCGCGACGTGGGCCGCTCGCCAAGGATGCACCGAGCCACCCGAGCAGCAACCCGTGCGAGGCGCCGTCACGCGCACCAGCTACCACGGGTGCCGCGACGGCTCCACGGTCGAGCTCTACACCGTCGCCGGCGGCGGTCACACGTGGCCCGGCAGCGCGTTCTCGCAAGCCAGCGCGGCGGTCCTCGGCCCGACCACGACGGACGTCGACGCCAACGAGCTCATCTGGTCGTTCTTCGCGGCTCACCCCCTCAGGCCCTGAGCGCCGGATGTCGACCCGCATGGGCGGGGCGCGCCCGATCCGGTGCTGCTCGACGGGAAGGGCGAGGTGCTCGACCTCGGGCGGCAGCAACGGCTGTTCTCACCGGCCCAGAAGCGGGCGATGATCGCCCGCGACGGTCCGTGGTGCATCGTCCCCGGGTGCCGTGTCCCCGGCGACTGGTGCGACGCCCACCACTTCGACCCGTGGGAGGACGGTGGGCGCACCGACGTGGTGAACGGCGGGCACGTGTGCTCGGGCCACCACCACGACATCCACGACCGCCGATACCGCATCGAGCGACTGCCGACGGGCGTCTACCGCTTCACCGCGCCCGACGGTCGTGTTGGACCGGCGACGGCACCCCGTGGGGCGTCATCGTCGACTTCGGAGGCGGACCGGTAGCTTGAGCGCATGACTCGCTCGAACCGCCTCGCGCAGGAGACCAGCCCCTACCTGCGTCAGCACGCCGAGAACCCGGTCGACTGGTACCCGTGGGGCGACGAGGCGTTCGCCGCCGCCAAGGAGCGCGACGTCCCGATCCTGCTGTCCGTCGGCTACTCCGCCTGCCATTGGTGCCACGTCATGGCCCACGAGTCGTTCGAGCACGACGAGACGGCGGCGATGATGAACACGCTCTTCGTCAACGTGAAGGTGGACCGCGAGGAGCGCCCCGACGTCGACGCGATCTACATGGAGGCGGTGCAGGCCATGACCGGTCACGGCGGCTGGCCGATGACCGTGTTCCTCACCCCCGACGGCCGGCCGTTCTTCGGGGGCACGTACTTCCCCCGCACCAAGCGCGGCAACATGATGACCTTCACCGAGCTGATGGCTCGCATCGATCAGGTGTGGCGCGAACGACGGGAGGACCTCGACGCGCAGGCCGACGAGCTGGTCGAGGCGCTCAGCAGCACGGCGAGCATCGCCCCTGGAGACGACCTGCCCGGCATCGACACGCTCAACGCCGCGTTGACGAAGCTCGAGCAGCAGCACGATCCGACGTGGGGTGGCTTCGGGCGGGCTCCGAAGTTCCCGCAGACGATGAGCCACGAGGTGCTGCTGCGGGCGCACGCGCACAACGGCTCGGCGCAGGCGCTCGGCATCGTGACGACGGCGCTCGATGCCATGGCGGCCGGCGGCATCTACGACCACCTCGGCGGCGGCTTCGCCCGCTACTCGACCGACGACGAGTGGCTGGTGCCCCACTTCGAGAAGATGCTGTACGACCAGGCCCTGTTCGGCCGGCTCTACCTGCACGGCTGGCAGGTCACCGGCGACGCCCGCTACCGCCAGGTGCTCGACGAGACGATCGAGTACGTGCTGCGCGACCTGCGCCACCGCGACGGCGGGTTCTTCTCGGCGGAGGACGCCGACTCGCTCGACGCGCATGGCCACTCCGAAGAGGGCGAGTTCTACGTGTGGACGATCGACGAGGTGCGTGAGGTGCTCGGCGCCACGCCCGGCCTCGCCGATGCGGCGATCGACTGGTGGGGCATCACGGCCGAGGGCAACTTCGAGGGCCGCACCATCCTGCGCCGCCCCCTCGGCGCCGACCTCCTCCGGCCCGAGGCGATCGAGCAGGCCCGCCGCGAGCTCTTCGATGCCCGGGAGGGCCGGCATCGTCCCGGCCTCGACGACAAGGTGCTGACCGAGTGGAACGGGCTCATGCTCGCGACCCTCGCCGAAGCGGCCGGCGCGACGGGCAACCACGGCTGGATCGCGGACGCCGTCGAGACCGCGGAGTTCCTGCTCGCCCACCTGCGCCGCGCGGACGGCCGGTGGTTGCGGTCGTGGCAGGCCGACGCCGAGCACGCCCACTCGTTCGCCGACGAGGCGCGGCCCGCGGGCGCCGACCGCGACACCGCGTCGTACCGCGGGGGCGCCAAGGGCGGGCGCGCCCAGCACCTCGCCTACGCCACCGACTACGGCGCCATGCTCGACGCGTTCACCCGGCTCGCCGAGGCGACCGGGCACGCGCGCTGGATCGCCGAGGCCCGCACCGTGGCCGACGGGCTCATCGACCTGTTCTGGGACGACGAGCAGGGCGGGGTCTTCACCACCGGTCACGACGCGCCGGCGCTCGTCACCCGACCGAAGGACATCATGGACAACGCCACCCCGTCGGCCAACAGCCTCGCCGCCAACGGTCTGCTGCGGTTGGCGGCGCTCACCGGCGACGAGGGCTACCAGGCGCGCGCCGAAGCCATCCTCCGGCTCCTCGGCCGCATGGCTGGCCAGCACCCGACGGCGTTCGCCCACCTGCTCGCAGCCATCGACCTGTTCCACACCGGGCCCACCGAGGTCGCGATCATCGGCGACCGCCCCGATCTCGTCGACGCCGTGGCGCTCCGCTACCTGCCCAACGCCGTGCGGGCGTGGGGCGAGCCGTACGACGGCCCGCTGTGGGCCGACCGCGACGCCGGCCAGGACGGGCAGGGCCAGGCCTACGTCTGTCGCAACTTCGCCTGCCAGGCCCCGGTGAGCACCGCCGAAGCCCTGGTGGCGCAGCTCCTGCTCTAAGGCTGCTCTAGGGGCGAACCGCGGGAAAGGTGCCGTCGGCCAGCGGCGCGTAGGTCGTCACGGCGATGACCGCGGAGGTGTTCAGCGGGCCGTAGAGGTGCGGGAACAGCTCGTCGGTGCCGGTGCCGGGCTCGTAGCGCAGCTCGGCGTCGAGGAGCGCCGGATCGATCGTCAGCAGGACGAGGTCGTCGACACCGACGTAGAAGCGCTGCGCGACCGGCGCCACCTGGTGGGGCTGCGAGCAGTGGATGAACCCGATCTCGTCGAGCGCCATCCCGAGCGTCGACACGTGGTACGCCCCGGCGCCCACGGCCGCCTCCCAGGCCTCGCGTTGCGCGAGGTGGTGGATGAGCGCATCCGGGTCGATCCCCTCACCAGCGGCCATCGTGCACGACCTCCTCGAGGGGGCGGCGGGGGCGGCCGGCCGAGCGTCCCGGCCCGTCGTCGCCGGCGGGATGGCCGAGTGCGACGGTGCCGAGCGGTTGCACGTCGGCGGGGATCCCGAAGGCCGCCCGCACTGCGGGCTCGTGGTCGAAGATCCCGAAGAACAGCGCGCCGAGCCCGGCGTCCTCGGCGGCGAGCAGCAGCAGCATCGTGGCCATGCCGCCGTCGACGTGCCAGTACGGGACCGCCCACCGATCACGACCCTCGCCCAGGCCGGTGCGGCGCTTGTCGTCCTCGCCGTAGCGCTCGACGTAGGCGTCGGCGCGGACGCACGGCAGCACCAGGACGGGCGCCTGCAGCAAGCCGGGCCAGCGGAACGTCGCCCGCTTGTCGGGCGCGAGGGTCACGTCCCAGTAGCGGGCGGTCTCGGTCGGGCCCCGCAGCACCAGCAGGTCGAGCGCCTGGGTGTTGCCCGCCGCCGGGGCGCGGTTCGCCGCGGCGAGCACACGCTCGAGCACCTCGACATCGATCGGGTGCGGCTCGAACGAGCGCACCATGTGGCGGCGGCGGACGACCTCGCTCAGCTCCATCGGGGCTCGGCCTCCGCCGGGGCGCCCTGGGGCAGCAGTCGGATCAGCCCAGCTTGGCGAGGTCTTCGGCCATCGCCCAGCCGAAGGCGATGAGCGAGTCGCCGCGCTTGGCGTTGACGCCCTTGAACAGCGGGGCCACGGCCGGATCGAGCTTCTCGGGCTTGAGCGACTCGTGGTCGAAGCACAGGGGGTACGAGCCGTCGCCCTTCGCGATGAAGGTGCGGTCGTCGTAGCTGCCGGGGTCGATGCCGAAGCGCTTGGCGAGGCGCCGGCCCCACGCCCGCTCCTCGCCCGACGCGGTGTGGTCGGGCCGGGGCACGATGTCGCCCAGGTTCTTCAGGCACTCGAAGCCGTCCGGGATCGGGAAGCGGGTGCCGACGACGACGTCCTCGTCGGGGAAGGCCAGCACGGCCCGCCGGAACTGGTCGGTCATGATCGCCCGCAGGACGGCGTCACGCTTGCTCGTCCGCTTGATCGAGGCGCACCCGATGAGCACGCAGGGCGTGCCGCCGATGCGCTCGAGCGTGCAGTACGAGAAACCACGGAGGTTGTTGCCCTCGCGGGCGATGCTGACCAGCACCCACGCCTCGGCCTGCTTCGAGAGCAGCCCAGCCTCGTAGACGCTCGGCCCTTCGGCGCAGATGTCGGCCATCTCGGCCAACTCGGCGTCGCTGAGCTGCGTGCAATCCTTGGTCTCGACGGCGATTGCCATAGGTGAGAAGCCCCCGTTTGCTGCCGGACAGACCCCTACAGTCCACTGGTTCCAGGCGGAAGTTGCAACTCGCGTGCCGAACGACCGAGCGCGCTGAGTGTGGTAGGGCCGTCATCCTCTGGTCACCATCCGTGGTGTGGCGGGAGCGGGCGACGGCGCGATGACGGTCGCGTCACCGGCGGCGCGGGGGCGCGCGGGCGCGCTCGTGGCGGTCAGATGACGACGGCGTCGGGGCCGAGCAGCACGCGCAGCTCGGCGACGAGACCGGTCGTCGGATCGACCAGGAACTCGTCGGGGAGGCGCAGCACCTGCGTGGCGCCGAGGTGCAGGAACACCTGCGACTCGCCGGGGTGCTCGAGCAGCAGCTCCTTGAGCGCAGACAGGATCGACTCGCTCATCGCGTTGGGCGTCATGTTGATGCGCAGCGGCGCGTTGCCGTCGGTGATCGGCTCGAACCGCTCGAGCTCCATGACCATCAGCTTCGGCTGGTCGTCACGCGTGTCGACGCGGCCCTTGATGATGACCACGGCGTCGTCCTCGAGCAGGTGGCCGTGGCTCTGCATCGTCTTCGGGAAGACCATCACCTCGATCGACGACTGCAGGTCCTCCAGGATGAAGACGGCCATGAGGTCGCCCTTCTTGGTCCACTTGCGCTGGAGGTTGGTGACGAGCCCGCCGATCGTGCGCAGCGAGCCGTCCTCGACCCCCTCGAGCTCCGCGATCGTGCACTCGGCGCGCTTGCGCAGCGAGGCCTCGGCCCCCATCAGGGGGTGGTCGCTGACGTAGAGGCCGAGCATCTCCTTCTCGAAGGCGAGGCGCTGCTTCTTGTCGAACTCGTCGTTGGGGATCTCGATGCGCGGCTCGGCGGGCAGCCCCGTGTCCGCGGTGTCGAGGCTCGAGAACAGGTCGAACTGGCCCTCGGCCTCTTTGCGCCGGCGCGCCACGCACCGATCGATGATCTGCTCGTACACGCGCAGCAGGCCCTGCCGGGGATGGCCCATCGAGTCGAACCCGCCGGCCTTCACCAACGACTCGATCGTTCGCTTGTTCAGCACCGCGATGTCGACGCGATCGCAGAAGTCGTAGAAGTCGGTGAACGGCCCGTTGGCGTCGCGCTCGCTGACCATCAGCTCGACGAGGCCCTCGCCGACGTTGCGCACCGCGGACAGCCCGAACGGGATGACCTCGTTGCCGTTCTCGTCGCGCGCGGAGACGAAGTCGGACATCGAGCGGTTCACGTCGGGGACGAGCACCGGGATGCCCATCTGCCGGCACTCGTTGAGGTAGATCGCGGCTTTGTCGAGGTTGGTCTTGACCGACGTGAGCAGCGCGGCGAAGTACTCGACCGGGTAGTTCGCCTTGAGGTACGCGGTCTGGTAGGCGACGAACCCGTAGCCGTAGCTGTGCGACTTGTTGAAGGCGTAGTCGGCGAACGGCTCGATGATGTCGAACCACGCGGTGCCCAGCGCGGCGCCGTACCCGGTCGCCTCGCACCCCGCGGTGAACTTCTCCCGCTCCTTCTGGATAAGCGCCCTGTTCTTCTTCCCGCAAGCCTTGCGGAGGTTGTCGGCGTCGGCGAGGGAGAAGCCGGCGAACTTCTGGGCGATCCGCATCATCGACTCTTGGTAGATCATCAGGCCCTGCGTGCTGCCGAGGATCTCTTCGGCGTCGGGGTGCAGGTACTCGATGCTCTTGCGGCCGTTCTTGCGGTCGGCGTAGTCGTTGTGCATGTTGGCGGCCATCGGACCCGGGCGGTACAGCGCCACGAGCGCCGCCACGTCCTCGAAGCCGGTCGGCGCCAGGGAGCGCATGAGCGTGCGCATGGCGCCGCCCTCGAGCTGGAACACGCCGATGGAGTCGCCCTTGCGCAGCAGCTCGTAGGTGGGCTCGTCCTCGAGGTCGACGTTGTCGATGTCGAGATCGACGCCGCGCACCTCCTTGATCATGTCGACGGTGTCGGAGATGACGTCGAGGTTGCGCAGGCCCAGGAAGTCCATCTTCAGCAGGCCGAGGTCCTCGACCCCGTGCATCTCGTACTGGGTGACGACCGGCGCCTCTTCGATGGGCTTGCCGGCTTCGGGCTTGCGCTGGATCGGGAGGTACTCGGTGAGCGACTCCTTGGTGATCACCACCGCCGCAGCGTGGATGCCGTCCTGGCGGCGCAGCCCCTCGAGGCCGCGGGCGACGTCGATGACCGCCTTGGCGTCGGGGTCGGTCTCGTACATCGCGCGGAGGTCGGCGGCCATCTTGTAGCCGTCTTCGTACTTCGGCTGCTGCTCGAGGCAGGCGGCCAGCGGCGTGTCGCGACCCATCACGAGCGGCGGCATCGCCTTGGCCACCTTGTCGCCCACCGCGTACGGGTAGCCGAGCACGCGGGCGGCGTCGCGCACCGCGGCACGGGCCTTGATCGTGGAGAACGTGACGATCTGGGCGACGTGGTCGCGGCCGTACATCTCGGCGGCGTAGCGGATCATCTCGTCCCGGTAGCGGGAGTCGAAGTCCATGTCGATGTCGGGCATCGAGATGCGCGACGGGTTGAGGAAGCGCTCGAACAGCAGGTCGTACTTGATCGGGTCGAGGTCGGTGATCCAGAGCGTGTACGCCACGGCGCACCCGGCCGCCGAACCACGCCCGGGCCCGACGCGGATGTTCTTGTCGCGGGCGTGCTTGATGAGGTCCCACACGATGAGGAAGTACGACGAGAAACCCATGTCGCCGATGACCTTGAGCTCGAACGCCAGGCGCTCGACGACGGCGTCGGGCAGGTCGTTGCCCCACCGCTTGCGGGCCCCCTCGAACGTGAGGTGCTCGAGGTAGGCCGCGTCGTCGACGAACCCCTCGGGGATCGGGAAGTTCGGCAGCTGCGGCTTGCCGAACTCGATCTCCACCTGGGCGCGCTCGGCGATCCAGAGCGTGTTGTCGCACGCCTCGGGCACCTCGGTGAACAGCGACCGCATCTCGGCGGCGGACTTGAGGAAGTGCTGGTCGCCGTGGAACTTGAAGCGGTCGGGATCGCTCATGAGCGACCCGGTCTGCACGCACAGGAGGGCGTCGTGCGAGACGGCGTCGCCCTGGTGCGTGTAGTGGCTGTCGTTCGTGGCGAGCAGCGGCGCCTTGATCTGCTTCGCGATCTTGTAGAGCAGGGGGTTGGTGCGCTTCTGCTCGGGGATCTCGTGGTCCTGGATCTCGACGAACAGGTTGTCGCGCCCGAAGATGTCCTGCAGCCGCGCCGCTTTCTCGACCGCGGCGCGGTAATCGTCGCGGAGCAGCTCCTGCAGAACCTGCCCGCCGAGGCACCCGGTGGTGGCGATGATCCCCTCGGCGTGGTCCGAGAGCATCTCCCAGTCGCAGTTGTGGATCGCGAAGTCGGAGACGTAGGAGTGATCCTCGGCGACCTCGATGTTGTAGACGAGGCCGTCGTAGTCCTTCTTCTCGATGTCGGCGATCGGCCGGTACACGTAGCTGTCGTCGAAGAGCACCCGGCGGTGGGCCAGCCCGCTCGTGGCCGAGATGTTCACGACGTGCGTGGGTGCGTGCTTCGGGTGCCCGTCCCAGCCCGTGCGCACGGCGGCGAAGCTGTCGTTGAGCGACGCCGCCAACATGCGCACGTGCCACGCGAGATCGCGAGAGGTCTGGCACAACGTGTTGTGCGTGCCGTAGTCGGCTCCGTCGCCAGCCAGCACCCCATCGAGCAAGCCCTGCTGGAACTCCCGGGGGGCGTCGTATGTGAAGCTCGGCAGGTGCTTGTTGCTGGCGCCGACACCACACATCTGCCGCATGAAAGACGCCAACGGCGACGAGCACACCTGAATGTCGACGCCGCGATAGTCGGGGCGGTCAACACGTCGCCGGACGACCGCCTCCTTGTGGGTGAGCTTCTTTGCCATGAGCCGGAATGCCTCAGCGAGATCGACTTCCTCCTCGTGGATCGAGATCGTCACCGAACCGTTCGTGTGGGTGTGGCCCTCTGCGGCGAACAGGCCGACGAAGAACCCGAACTCGTAGTCGAGGGCGACCGTCTCCTCCAGGAAGCTGTAGTGCCGGGTGGCGCCTCGTGCGCGACGCATCGTCTCCTTGACGAAGGTCGACCCGTCCCAGCGCCAGCCGTCTCCTACGAAGTCTGCGGTCCGGATCGTCGAGCGACTCGCCTCGGTCCTGGGCTTCGGGAGGCAGGCGAACGACTTCCACGACGACATCTCTTGCCGCGTGGTGCGCCGGCCCGCGTCGATGTCCTGCACCTCAACCCAGCGGTTCACCCCGTCTTGACCGTGGACCAGAACAGGATGCTCACCCGTCATCCACGTCACCCGGCCGTAGCGGTTGTTCAAGACGACGCCGTAGACCTCGCCTCGATGGTGCCGGCTCATCACTTGGGTGACCGGACGGAGACGGCCACGATGCGTGAAGACCAGGTCGCCAACCTCGACGTCCTCGATGTTCTTCACGCCGGTCGCCGTGACGATCTCCTGCCCCGCCAACAAGCAGCGAGGCTTCATGTAGTAGCCCTCCATGTACGCGCGGGAGGAGAGCTGGATGAGGTTCTTGTAGCCGACGTTGTTCTCGGCCAGCGCCGTCAGGTGGTAGTAGGCCTTGCGGCCGCCCTCGGCGTCGCCGCCGGAGTCGTCCATCTTCCCCCGGCGCGGCGGGCGCTCGGTGCGGTGGTCGTAGGCCATGTAGAGCTCGGTGCCGATGACGCAGCCGATCTCCTGCTTCTTGCACTCCTGGTAGAAGTCCAGGATGCCGTACATGTTGCCGTGGTCGGTGATGCCGATCGCCGGTTGGCCGTCGGCGGCGGCCTTGGCCACCACCTCGCTGACCCGAGCCGCGCCGTCGAGCATGGAGAACTCGGTGTGCACGTGGAGATGGGTGAACGAATCGGCCACGTGGGACCCCTCTACCTACTGACCCTCGACCTACTGACCCTCTAGCTACTGACCTGACCCCTTGTCCACACCGCATCCACAGGGGTTTTCCCCGGTTTGTGGACGAATTGCAGCGATGTGATTTCCGCCCGGCGACTGTACCCCACCAGTCTCAGGACGCAACCGGGCGCGCCTGCCCGCGGGGCGGCGAGGGGCGCTCGCGGGTCTGGTCGAGCGGGATCAGCAGGTGGGTCTCGCCGTCGGCGAAGCTGACCTCGACCATCGGCGCCACGGCCCGCGCCAGCTTCACCGGCGCGTCGTTGCTCGCCAGCACGTCGGCGCGGAACCGCCGCACGCCGTTGCGGTGCGCGACCTCGCCGAGGCGCCGCATGAGGAAGCGGCCGACGCCGCGGCCCTGCCACGCGTCCTCGACCAGCACCGCCACCTCGGCCTGGCGCGGGTCCTGCGGGTCGCGGTCGTAGCGGGCGACGCCGATGACGTCGTCCCCCACCAGGGCGACCAGCGCCTCGCGGCGGTCGTGGTCGACCTCGCACAGGTAGCGGATCCGTTCGAGGTCGGGCTTCACGACCGGTGAGAAGAAGCGGCGGTAGAGCGTCTCGGCCGACAGCCGGGGGAACATCCGGACCAGGCGCAGCGCGTCGTCGGGGCGGATCGGGCGGCACACGACCGTCGCCAGGTCGCGGTCGTCGGTCGACGGGAGCTCGTTCTCAGACTGCACGCGGGCCTCCTCGGGTCAGTGGCACACTTCCTGCCTAACTCTGCGCCCCGGTGTTCCCACCCGTTGGTGGCCCACGTCACCGGTGGCGATCGTCACCGAAGCGAAGGCGGTACTCCCTTGATCCACCCTGCACCCCACGCCGGCGCGACCTCGAGGGCCGGCCGGACCCGACGCATGGGGATCGCGCTGCTCGCGATCGCGCTCGTCACGGCGTTCGCGGCGACCGCCCCCGCCAGCGCCGCCCCCGCCGCGCCCCCGCCGGGCCCGGCTCCGGTCACGGGGGGCGAGAGCCTGAGCGCCGCTGACGCGATCGCACTGGGTCGCCCGCTCGAGACCCCGATCTTCGCCAGCGGCACGCAGCTGTCCGAAGCGGTGGCCGCCGCGCCGGCTGCCGCCGGCCCGGTGACCCACGAGGTCACCGAGAACGGGGTGATCGCCTCCGGGGCCGCCTCGACCTTCGAGGTCACCTACGAGAGCGGCTTCGACAGCTCGCCGGCGGCGAAGGTCGCGTTCCAGGCCGCCGTCGACGTGTGGGCGTCGACCGTGGTGACGACCGTCCCTGTGCGGGTGCAGGCCAAGTTCGGCACGACGTCGTGCAGCGGTGCGAGCTTCGGGCCCTTCACCCTCGGCTCGGCCGGACCCGGCGGGCTGCGCCGCAACTTCAGCGGGGCGCCGCTGACCGGGGTCTGGTACCCGATCGGGCTCGCCGACTCGCTGGCCCACAGCGACCTCGACCCGGGCTCCCCCGACATCTGCGCGGCGTTCAACTCCTCGTTCGCCAACTGGTACTTCGACACGAGCGGCGACCCGGGCGCCAACTACGACTTCGAGTCCGTCGTGCTGCACGAGCTGGGGCACGGCCTCGGGTTCGTCGGCTCGATGAGCCAGCCCACGGCCGGGACCGCCGACTGCTGCTTCTCGACGCAGGGCGCGCTCGCCGGCGCGGTCGTCTACGACACCAAGACCTTCAACGGCGCCACCGCGATGACCTCGATCCCGCACCCGTCGGCGACGCTGCTCAACGCGCTGCAGAGCGACAACGTCTTCTTCCGGGGCACGGCCACCAACGCGGCGGCCGGCAGCGCGAACGGCGCCAAGCTGTACGCCCCTCCCACGTTCCAGCCCGGCAGCTCCTACGCGCACCTCGACGAGAGCACCTACGGCCCGTTCTCGGGCAACGCGCTGATGACCCCGATCATCAGCCAGAACGAGGTGCAGCACCTCCCCGGGCCCATCACCATCGGCATCTTCCAGGACATGGGGTGGGGCGTCTCGGCCACACCTCCGGGTCCGCCGACCAACGTGACCGCCGTGGCCGGCAACGCCTCGGCCACCGTCTCGTGGGCCGCCCCGGTCGACAACGGCGGCGCCACCATCACGAGCTACACGGTGACCTCCGCGCCCGACAACAAGACCTGCACGTGGACCACCGGGCCGCTGACGTGCACCGTCACCGGCCTCACCAACGGCACGACCTACACCTTCCTGGTCCGGGCCCAGAACTCCGCCGGTCAGGGCGCACCGTCGGGCGCTTCGAACGCCGTGCAACCGGTCGCTCCGCCGACGGCGCCCGGCGCACCGCTCAACCCGCTGGCGACGGCGGGCAACGGCAACGCCACCGTGACGTGGGCCGCACCCGCGTCGAACGGCGGCGCGGCGATCACGCAGTACACCGTGACGTCGACGCCGGGCAACCTCACCTGCACGTGGACGAGCGGCCCGCTCACGTGCCTGGTCAACGGGCTGACCAACGGCACGCCCTATCGCTTCTCGGTCACGGCGAAGAACAACGTCGGCACCGGACCGGCCTCCGTGCTGTCGAACCAGATCTCGCCCGGGTCCGCGACGCCGCCCGGCGCACCGACCAACGCGAGCGCGACGGCCGGCAAGCAGAAGGCCACCGTGACGTGGGCCGCGCCGGCGTCGTCGGGTGGGTCGCTCATCGTCTCCTACGTCGTCGTCGCGACACCCGGCAACCAGACGTGCGTGTGGGGGGGCGGTCCGCTGACCTGCACGGTCACCGGCCTCACCGCGGGCACCTCGTACACGTTCACGGTGCGGGCGACGAACAACGCCGGCCCGGGTCCGGCCTCGGCGAGCTCGAACGCGGTCGTGCCGTGGTCGGGCTCGTTCTTCCACTCGCTCGCCCCCACGCGCCTGCTCGACAGCCGCGGGCCCACCGGCGGCTTCAACGGCCCCCTGGGCGCAGGGGCCGGCAACGCGAAGGCGCTCACGGTCACCGGGGGCGTCAACGCCGTGCCCACCACGGCCGCCGCCGTGGTGCTGAACGTGACCGCGACCGGCGGCTCGGCGAACTCGTTCATCACGGTGTTCCCGACCGGTGAGTCGGTGCCGAGCGCGTCGAACCTCAACTTCGCCGCCGGCCAGACCATCCCCAACCTCGTGACGGTGAAGGTCGGCGCCGGGGGCAAGGTGTCGTTCTTCAACGCCGCGGGCAACGTCCACGTGGTGGCGGACATCGTCGGCTACTACGACGACGGCACGGGCACCGGCGACCGCTTCAACGCGATCGACCCCACGCGCGTGCTCGACTCGCGCGTCGGTCCCGGGTTCACCGGCAAGGTGAACGCCGGGGCGGCGAACACGCGGAACCTGAAGGTGCGGGGGGCCGGCACGCTGCTGCCGGGCACGGCGAGCGCGGTCGTGGTCAACGTGACGGCCACGGGCGGCTCCGCCGGCTCGTTCCTCACGGTGTTCCCGGCGGGCTCGTCGGTCCCGACCGCGTCCAACCTGAACTTCGGTGCCGGCCAGACCATCCCCAACCTCGTGGTCGTCCAGATCGGCACCGGCGACAGCATCTCGTTCTTCAACGCCGCCGGCGCGGTCGACGTGATCGCGGACGTCGTGGGCTACTTCGATCCGACCGGGGGCGCGTACTTCCACGCCGTGTCACCGAACCGCATCCTGGACTCGCGCGGGCCGCTGGGCGGGTTCAACGGCCCGGTCAGCGCCGGCAACGCGAAGGAGCTGCTCGTGGGGGGCGCCAACGGCGTGCCCGACAACGCCACCGCGGCGGTCATGAACACGACCGTGACCGGCGGGACCAACGCCTCGTTCCTCAAGCTCTTCCCCACCGGCGGCGCCGTGCCGAACGTGTCCAACCTGAACTTCGGGCCCGGTCAGACGATCCCCAACCTCGTCACGGTGAAGCTCGGATCGTTCGGGAAGGTGTCGTTCGCCAACGCCATCGGCGCGGTCAACACCATCGCCGACCTCGTCGGCTACTACGGGCCCGTCTGATCAGGGGCCCGTCTGATCAGGGGCCCGTCTGATCAGGGGCCCGTCCGGATCAGAGGTAGGTGCCGGGGCGGTCGTTGCCCCCGGCACCCGGGGGCAGCTCGCCGCGCATCTTCTCGAGCTGCTGGCGGGCGGCCATCTGCTGCGCGAACAACGTGGCCTGGATGCCGTGGAACAGCCCCTCGAGCCATCCCACCAGCTGGGCCTGGGCGATGCGCAGCTCGATCTCGGTTGGGGTGCCGTCGTCCCCGAACGGGAAGGCCAGGCGCTTCAGCTCCTCCTGCAGGTCGGGTGACAGCGCCGAGCCGAGCTCGGAGATCGACGTGTCGTAGATCTCGCGCAGGCGCGCTCGACTCGGCTCGTCGAGCTCGGTCTGGCGCACCTCGTCGAGGAGCTGCTTGATCATCGAGCCCACCCGCATCACCTTGGCCGGTTCGGAGACGAACTCCTTGCCGTCCTCCTCGCCGTCGCCCGCGGCGCCGTCGCTGCCGACCGGTTCCACGAGGGTGGGGATGATCAGCTCGCCGTGCTCGATCTCGCGCTCATCTGCCATCCGGGCATCCTTCCCCATCACCCTCGGTCTCAGCAATCGAAGCCGAAGAATCCCTTCGGGACGGGCGGCGCGGGCGTCAGGGCGCCGGGTGCACGAGGAGGGGGACCAGCATCTCGGCCGGCGTGAGCGAGCCGTGGCGCCCGATGAGCACGTACGGGCCGGTGTCGTCCGGGTCGTGGAACGAGACGGCACGGCGCGCGACGAGCGCGACGTCGCCCAAGCGCCCCCGGGCGGCATCGCTGACCTTCGGACCGAACCAGCACTCGTCGATCGCCTGATCGCGGGTGACGACCCAGGCGTCGTCGCCGTGGTGCTGCGCCGCCGCCTCGAGCAGGGCCTCGCTGCGCGCCGGCCGGGCGTGGAGCCAGCGGAACCGGCCCTCACCGGACTGGATGTCGGTCTCGGCCAGCACCTCGGGCGCCAGGCGCACGATGTTGTCGCCCACCTCGACCTGGCCGTGGTCGGCGGTGACGACCAGCGCCGCCCCGGGCGGCAGCACCTCGATCACGTCGGCCACCAGACGATCGACCGCGCGCACCTCGGCGTCGAAGACGGTGCCCAGCCCGTACTCGTGCGACACCTTGTCGACGCCCTCGTAGTACGCGTAGACGAACGGCTCGTTCTCCCGCAGCACCCGCCCGATCTCGGCGACGAGCGTGGACGTGACGCGGTAGCCGTTGAAGCGGGCGCCCTCGAGGTGGGCGCGGGTGAAGCCGGACTCGCGGAACTCGGCCCGGGTCACGATCGCAGGGCGATGCCCGAGGAACGCCTCGTGCGGTTGCACGGCCTCGGGCACGTGGGTCTTGCGCGCGTCACGCCCCCCGACGCCCCAGCGCAGGACGTTCAGCACGTCGCGCCCGAGGAGCATCCGGTAGCCGACGACGCCGTGCTGCCCGGGCGTGAGCCCGGTGGCGATCGAGGTCAGCGCGGTCGACGTCGTCGAGGGCGCGATCGTGGTGATCGGTCCTCCCACCATGCCGTGCAGGGTCGGGGTGATCCCCTCCCGCTCCTGGAGCTGCTCCCACCCGAGCCCGTCGAGCACCAGCAGCACGACCTGCTCGGCCTCGAGGGCGGCCGCCGGCAACCATGCGGGGGCGGCGCCGGCAACCGGTTCGAGGAGGGCCGGCACGAGGTTGGACACGCAACCACCGTCGTAATCGGGCAGCAGGGGTTGATCCACCACGAAGTCCCTTTCACCGCCAGCTCCGTCGCCCACCACGGCTCGCTCGCGCACGCTCTTCGGCCGAACAGAACAGTAGCGAGTTCGTCGGCGGACCGTGCACCGTGGGGCGCCCGCCGGGGCCGCGCCGTACACTGACGGGATGAAGGTCTCGACTCGCGGTGACTACGCCAGCCGTGCGCTCCTCTCCTTGGCGTTGCACGCCGAGACCGACGGGCCGACCAGCGTTCGCGACATCGCCGAGCGCACCGGGCTCCCCCAGCCCTACCTCGAGCAGATCCTGCTCGCGCTCAAGGGAGCCGGTCTCGTGCGCTCGAAGCGCGGCGTGGGGGGCGGGTACGTGCTGGCCCGGGGCGCCTCCGAGATCACGTTGTCCGAGATCATCAGCGCCGTCGACGGGCCCATCGTGGCGGGTGACTTCGGCGAGCCGCACGAGAACGGCGCGTGTGATCACGAGGGCCAGTGCGTGCTGCTGTCGGTGTGGGCGCAGGTGGGCGAGACGATGCGCAGCCTCCTCGGCGCCATCACCCTCGACGACATCGCCGCCATCGCCAAGGGCGAGGCCCCGTGGCCCGATGCCAAGCCCGACGAGCAGCTGCGCCCGCAAGCGGCGAGCTGACACCCCACCACCGGCGGGGCCCGCTCACGAGAGCCGGTCGAGGACCCCCACGAGGTCGGCGGGCAACGCCGAGCTGAACGACAGCGGCACCGCCGTCGTCGGGTGGACGAACCCGAGCGTGGCCGCGTGGAGGAAGAGCCGCGGCACCACGAAGGACTCGCGCGCGCCTCGGTAGCGGTCGTCGCCCACCACCGGGTGGCCGATCGCTTGCAGGTGCACGCGGATCTGGTGGGTGCGGCCCGTCTCGAGCCGGCACTCGACGAGCGAGGTGACGACCGGGTCGGCGAAGGTCCGGCGCACGTCGTAGCGGGTGATCGCCGGCTTGCCGCTCACCGACACGCTCATGCGGGTGGCGTTGCGCGACGAGCGGCCGATCGGTGCCTCGACGACGCCCGACGGCACGTCGAAGGCACCCCACACGAGCGCCTCGTAGTGGCGGTCCACCTGGCGGGCCGACAGCTGCGCGACCAGGTCGTCGTAGGCGGCGGGCGACCGCGCCACCATGAGCAACCCGGACGTCTCCTTGTCGAGGCGGTGCACGATGCCGGGACGACCCTCCTGGCCCACGGCCTCGATCTCGGGGTAGCGCGCCAGCAACCCGTTGACCAAGGTGCGCTCGTCGTTGCCGGCCCCCGGGTGCACGACGAGCCCGGCGGGCTTGTCGATCACGAGGACGTCGGCATCCTCGTGCACGACGTCGAACGCAACGGTGGGGTCGGCGACGAGCTCGTGGACGGCGAGCACCGGGTCCCACTCGACGACGAGCTCGTCGTCCTCGGCCAGGCGGTGGGCGCGCGCGGTGACGGGTCGGCCGTTGACCCGCGCGTCACCGGCGGCGACGAGCGCGGACGCGTCGGCGCGACTGGCGCCCGTCACGAGCGCGACCACGCGGTCGAGCCGCTCCCCCGCGAGTGCGGCAGGGATCACCTCGTGGATGGTGGTCATGCGCGTGCCACGGGCGCGGTCACGATCGAGCGGACGGGGACGGGGACGCGGTCGTCGCCCCGCCTTCCCCCTCGGCCCCGTTGCCGTCGTCCCCGCCGGCATCGTCGGCGGGGTCACCCCCCGGACCGGCGAACATGCTGGCCACGAGCAACAGGATGCCGCCGACGACCACGCCCATGTCGGCGACGTTGAAGATGGGCCACCACTGGAAGTCGATGAAGTCGACGACCCCGCCTGACAGGAAGCCGCCGCCGCTGGTGCGCAGCGCCCGATCGAGGAGGTTGCCGATGGCGCCGCCGACGATCATGCCGATCGCGATCGCGCCCACGCGGTTCGTCACGGTGCGCCCCTGCCACACGACGACGGCCACGACCACGAGCGCGAGCAGCGGGATGAAGCGCCCGTAGTCGGTGCCGCGACCCACGCTGAACGCCGCGCCCGTGTTGCGGGCCAGGTTGAGCCGCATCGTCCACACGACGTCGATCGTGCGCGTGCTGAGCTCGTTGACCGCCCACCACTTCGACAGCTGATCGAGCACGAGCACGAGGGCGGCGACCCCGAGCACCAACGCGTAGCGCCGGCGACCCGTCGCGGGCACGGCGGCCGGAGTGCTCATCGGTTCGCGTCCGCGGCTCGCACGTCAGTGGCGGTTGAATCCGCCGACCTTGTACTCGACGCGTTCGCGGGCCTGCGGGATCGCCTGCAGCCGCGCCTTGGGGATGGGCTGCCCGGAGACCTCGCAGATGCCGTACGTGCCGTTGTCGAGCTTGGCGAGCGCGCGGTCGATCTCCTCGACCTGCTCGCGGGCCCGGGCGCTGAGCGCCAGGTCACGTTCGCGCTCCACCGCCAGCGTGTCGCCCTCGCCCGACTCCTCGTCGAACTGGACGTCGCCCGGCTCGCGCAGCTCGGCGAGCGAGTCGGCCTCGGCCTGCAGCGTGTCGGCTTGCTTGGTGTAGGTGCTGCGCTCTTCGAGCAGCAGCGCGCGTTGCGCATCGAGGAACTTCTGGTCGAACGCCGGTTTCTTCGGCGCGGCCGGCTTCTTCTCCGCCTTGGCGGCGGTGGCGCTCTCGGTGGATGCGGACTTCGCAGGGGCCTTCGTGGCCGGGGCCTTCTTCACGGATGCTGCTTTCTTGGCGGGTGTCTTGGCGGGTGTCTTGGCGGGAGTCTTGGCGAGGGTCTTGCCGGGTGTCTTGGCGGGGGTCTTCGTGGCACGCGTGCTCGAGGACTTCGCTGCCGGGGCCGCCGCCGGACGAGGTGCGGCCTTCTTCGCGGTCTGGGCGGCGCGCTTCGCCGTGCTCGCTGAGGACTTGGCGGGGGTCTTTGCTGAGGTCTTCGCTGAGGTCTTGGCGGGGGTCTTCGCTGAGGTCTTGGCGGGGGTCTTGGCGGGGGACGTGGTCGGAGGCTTCGCCGCCCGCGCCGGGGCCGAGCGCTTCGCCGGCACCGCCGTGGCCTTGCGGGCCGGCGTCGTCTTGGCGGAAGCCTTCGGCGCCGGCGCTTTCTTCGCCGTCGCCGTCTTGGCTGGTGACATGTCCCACGCTCCCTGCCGATCGGCCCGGAAAAAGGTGCCGGACTGTATGTCCTGAGGTGATCGACGTCAACCAGGACCCGGGCGCGCGCCGGCGGGGAGGTCGCGGGGGACGCGGCGCGGCGCGCGCGGGTGGCGCGCTACTTGCGGCGCAGGAACCGGCCGGACTTCTGCTCCTTGCTGGCGTCCGCGTCCTGTTCGAAGAACGCGCGCATCGCTTCGTCGGCTTCGGCGTCGGGCGAGCCGAGCGACGAGTCGGCCTGGTTCTTGCCCGGCGTGGGCAAGGGGAGCTCGCGGTTCACGAGCGGCGTCGTGGTGGGTGCCGTGGTGGGTGCCGTGGTGGTCGCGGGGGCGTCGCCCCGGGTCAGCACGGCGCCGCCGCCCGGCGCCTCGTCGCCGAGCACGTCGAACAGCTGCGTGGGCTCGCCCGCGTCGGACGGGTCGTCACCGAAGAGGCTGCCGCTGTCGCGAGCCGAGGTCTCGGCCGCGGGCGCGCTGGCGGTGATGGACGAGGCGCGGGCGGCGCCGTCGACGGTGGTGTCCGCCCCGATGACGACCGGCGTGGCCTTCGTGACCTGCGGCGCGGGCGCCTCGAGCAGCGACGAGACCTGCACCGCGGCCGCCGGGTCCTCGGCGCGGGCGCGGGCCGGCGCCGGCTGCTTCTCGGGCTCGGCCCCCTGCTCGATGTCCTCCAGCGTGATGATCGGCACCTGGGCGGTCTTCGGGTCGTCCTCAGCCGGGGTGCCTGCGGGGGTGCCTGCCGGGGTGGCCTCGGCCGTGTCCGGGGCCGGCTCGGACGTCGGCTCGGGGGCCGGCGTGGGAGCTTGTTCGGGTGCCGGGATGACGACGGGGGTGACGGAGTCGGGCGCCGCGGTCGTGACGACGTCGGCGGGCGGCGCGGCGTCGGCGGGGGCCACGGTGACGGGCGCCGCGGTGGCCGCTTCGGGGCCCGCGTCCGCGGGAGCCGCATCCGTGGGCGTGGCGTCCTGGGG
>CAYUOL010000035.1:30375-31937 GCA_964446345.1 uncultured Iamiaceae bacterium
TCGGAAGGTGCTGCCTCGGAAGGTGCCGCGTCGGTCGGAGGGGCGTCAGGGGCGGGCGCCGCCGGGCTGTCGCCGCTGCGGGCGCCGAGGCCCTCGCTCGCGGACACGTCGGGGGCGTCGGCCATGTCGAGCGCGCCCTGCTCGTTGATGATCCGCTCGAGCGCCTCGACCCCGAGGCGCAGCTTGCTGCGGTGCTCCTCGACGTACGAGCGGAGCTGGTCGACGTCGACCTTCAGCTGATCGCGCTCGGCCTTGAGGCGCAGCACCTCGGCGTCGACCTCGGCCGTGCGCTCCGCGGCGAGCTTGTCGATCTGCTGCGACGCCCGGGACTTGATCCGATCGATCTCCTGCTCCGCCTCGATCACCATCACCGCCGCTCGCGAGCGGCCCTCGGCGACGATGTCCTTCGCCTTGGCCTCGGCCTCCTCGACGGCGGCCTCGGCGGTCTTCTGCGCCATCGCGAGGACGCCGGACGCGGCCTCGATCTCGTTCGCCGGCTGGGCCGCCGCTGCCGTGGCCGCCGCCGCGGCTTCTTCGCGCGCCTTGGCGACGTCGGCCTTGGCCTGCGCCACCTCTGCCTCCGCCGCGGCCTTCGCCTTCGCGGCGTCGTTGACCTTCGCTTCCGCGACCTCGGCCCGCTGGGCGGCCTGGCGCAGCATCTCGCGCAGCTCACCCACTTGCTCACCCAACTTCAGCATGAAGTTGTCGACCTGTTCGGGGTCGTAGCCCTTCTTGGTCTCCTTGAACCGGATGTTGGAGAGGAGGTTTGGAGTTTCGTCCATCCGGCGATGGTAGCTCTCGCCCGGGGCGGCCCCGTCGGATGGCCGCCAGCGGTGGCCGGGTGGCCGTGGCCGTCAGCGGCAGACGATGCTGGCCACGGCGAGGAGCACCACGAGCAGGATCAGCGGCGAGAGGTCGACCGCTGTCGAACCCAGCTGGACGGGGCGCACGACCGAGCGGATCGGCACCAGCACGGGCTCGGTGGCGAACCACAACCCCCGGCTCAGCGCCGCGAGCACCCCGGTGTCGGGCACCGACAACCACCCCACCACCAACCGCAGGAGCAGCACCGCCGTCGCGAGCGCGACGAGGATGCAGGCGAGGGTCAGCGCCATGTGGAACCGGAGCGCCCGACGGGGCCGCGAGGGGCACGCGGCGCCATCATCGGGTCAGCTGTCGTACAGGCCACGCTCTTGCAGGCGCCGCCGCTCTTCGGCCGAGACCTCGACGTTCGAAGGGGTCAGCAGGTACACCCGCGCCGCGACCTTCTCCATGTGCCCGCCCAGGGCGTAGCAGATGCCGCTGCAGAAGTCGAGCAACCGGCGCGACAGGTCCTTCTCGACGCCCTGCAGGTTGAGGATCACGGGCTGGCTGGCCTTGAAGCGGTCCGCGACCTCTTGTGCGTGGTTGAAGGACTTCGGCGCGACGACGGAGGGCTTGGCGTTCGCCGCGACGGGGCGCACCACCGGCTTCGGCTTCGGCGGGGGCGGCGGAGCCTCGCCACGACTGGAGGGCGGGATGGTGCGCACGGCGGTTCCTTCACTGGCAACGGGTTCGGGGAG
>CAYUOL010000036.1:0-31734 GCA_964446345.1 uncultured Iamiaceae bacterium
TACCGGTGTCGATGCCGATGCCGATGCCGATGCCGTCGCCGGCACAGCAGGCGACGATACAAGCCATCTTGGACGGCTTGCCCGCGACGACGGCGGGCCTTACCCTGACCCCCGGGCCGAACTTCGCCAACAGCACGTTCACGGGCGCCCCGGAAGTGGTCGCCGCCGCGCCGCGGACGTTCGCGGCGGCGATGCGCCTGATGCGGGACTCCGAGGAGATAAGAAAGATGGCCGAGACCGCGCGACCGGCCGATGACCCACGGCCACCCACGGCCGCGCGGCCGATGACCAGCAGCGCGCGGCAGCCGATCCAGCGGCCGGAGGACGAAAAACTCATCGAAACGATGGTGCAGACGATCCGGAAGATGATCGCGACATACGGCGCGGCCCCGGACTTCACGAACACGAAGTCGAGCGCGCTCGAAAAGTCCTACAACTACATTCGATCGACCGCGGCGCGCCCGACGGCGCCGGACAGCATCGTCGAGCAGGTCCGCCTGCGCCTGGCCTCGGGGCCGAAGTGAGGGGGCGGGGACATTCGCTTTTGGACTTTTTTGCGGCAGCCTTATACCATTCTGCCGCGCACACAACATGGGAGGAAGCCAGTCGATGCAATCCGGAACCCAGGGATCCCTGGGACAACGTGTCGGCCAGATGGCCAGTACCGCGAACACAGGCGCCCAGCAGGTCGCGACCGGGCTGGGCACCGCGGCGCAGCGCGCCACCGAACTCACCAACGCCGCCAACCAGCTCGCGGTCGCCGCCGGCCCGGCGGTTAACACCCTGAAGCTCGCCATCGCCAACCTCCAGAAGACGGCCGTCGGCGGGTGCCCCGGCGGGGGCTTCTTCGGGGGGGGCGACGGCGACGCCGAGGACCCGGCGAAGAGCCTCCGCGAGTACGCCATCTCGCTCTCGGCCAAGGCCAAGGAGGACGTTATCCGCCGCATCGCCCGCGCGGTGAAACGCCTCGGTGTCTCGAACATCGACCCCGAGGGGGACATGGACAAGATCGTGAAGACCCTCATCGAAACGGTCCCCAATCCGCGCTCCGCCACCAAGCCCAAAACGATCGACGCGGCCCCCGACAAACAAAAGCAGCTGTGCGCCGCCATCGCCAAGGTCCTCAACGACGAGTTCAGCCCCGGCGCGTCCCGCCCCTCCGAGATGTTCATCGATACGTCCCTCGGCCCCGGCGCCGTCTGCCAGGCCACCAGCGAATGGGTCCACTCATTCGCCAGCGGGGTTCACACCGAGTTCCTCGCGGTGTACGCCAGCGTGAGGAACGCCCTCCAACAGATCACGATCTTCGACCAGATCATGGCGGCCTCCTGGAGGAAGATCCAGGCTAAGATCGACGAGAGCCGCGACGACCATCTTAAGCGGGAGCTGGACGTCCTGACCGACCTTTACAACCGGGCCCAGGGCGAACGCCGCCGCCAGGAGGAGCTCCTCAAGAACATCCTGCACGTCCAGCTCGCCCCGGCCATGGAGGAGCTCAGGATTGCCCTGCAGGATGAGTCCAGCCACAACGCTATCATCAAAAGCCTTAACGGCGGCCTCGGCTCGAAAGAGCTCTCGGACAGTATCGCGCTGGCCCTCACCGGGCTCGGCTCGGTGGCGAACATCGCCAACCGCGTCAACAAGGCGCTCAAGCAGGTCGGCGAGAGCGTGCGCAGCTACCTCGACAGCAAGGACTTCGCCAGCTTCCAGAAGGCGCTCGACAAGAAGATCGAGAGCGGCCAGATCAGCGTCGATGATCTGAGCGCGTTCCTCAGCGCCACCGAGATTCTCCGCTACGCCTTCGCCCAGAAGGACGAGGCCTCCTTCCGGGAGGAGCTCGAGGGCGAGAAGACCGCCACCGGGGGCGGGGACTTGACGCCGATGGCGATGCGCCTCGATCAGTCCGCGAAAGAGAGAAAACTCATTATCAGCGACTTCGCCGGGCGGATGTCCCGCCATTATGACGGCCTCCTCGCCGCGATCCAGGAAATCGCGCCGAAGCTCGGCAAGGAGATCCCGATCGGCGTCAAGACTGACGCGCTGCGCGACGGCCTGTCCCGGCTGAGCGACATGCGCACCCAGTCGCAGCGGCTCGAGCTCGCGCTCATCGGCCGCTTTGTCGACGCCGACGCCCGCCGGCGCAAGGAGCAGTTCGTCGCGACCCTCCAGGTCGTCGCGAACGCCTGCACCGACATCATGGGGCTCGAGATGTACCGCGCGAGTTCCGCCAGCTTCGCGCGCCTCCGCGCCGCGATCGAGGGGATCATCAAGACGATCGACTACTTCTCGGACGTCATCACCAAGAAGTTCGGGGGGGCCGAGCCTTCTGACGAAGATGAGGCCGCCGACATCAGCGGGGGCCGCCGTGGCGGCGGCATCGAGGACACCGTCCTCCCCGAGATCGCTCGCAGCGGCCTGAACCTGACAGAGGCCGTTAACCTGTTCGCGTACAACTACTACACCGCCGGCATCTTCGAGAACCTCAGCAAGACGTCCAAGGAGCTCGAAAAGTATGGCGAGAAGTACGAAGAGCTCCTCGGCGACGCCGTCGCGGCGCGCTTGTTCAACCTCGAGAAGGAGCGCAAGGCGATCATCGACCGCCTCGACGCCACGACGAGGGGCGCCGCCACTCCGGGCGTCCCGAACTGGCTTCCCCAGGGCGCGGCGCCGACCCAGGATCAGCTCAAGCGGCTCGCCGCCGTGAAGCAGTGGGTCGAGGACGAGTACAAGATCAAGAAGGAGTTCTACAACGTCCTTCAGGCCGTCGACATCTATATGAAAGTGTTCACGGCCGCGATCGCCAAGGACCCAGAGGCCGTCCGGGACATCAAGAAGATCCTCGATGGCGTTCAGTCTATCAGCCGCTGGTACAGCGAGACGACTGGTAACAGCATCTGGAAGGCTTTCGACCAGATGGGCGCGACCGATTTCAACGGCGCTGTCGCCACGAACGTCGCCGGCCACAAATCCATCGAGCGGGCCGCGAACTCCCAGGCCCATTACTACGACCACGCCCAGGCGGCTGCGGATGCCAGCTTTGGCGTCCCCCAGATCGGCGTGCAGCCGACCGGAAATCCTAACGACCCGGCCGCCGCCGCCAAGCGATCGGTCGCCGAGGCCGTTGACTTCTACCAGGGCCTCAAGAACCTTATTAACGCGTTCGCCCGCATCGGGTCCAAATTCGGCGGCCAGGACATTCGCACGAGTATCTTCATGCCGACCTCCAAGATCTTCAAGGTCCTCACAGACTACATCAAACAGAGCGCGCTATCGATCAATGCCGGCATTTCTGATGCACAGCCGGCCCCCCTCGTCCTCAACAAGATTGGCGACATTCAGCCGGTGGCCACGGCAGTCGGGGCGTATGAGGTGTACTTCGGCTCGACCACGGACACCGGCATTGTCGGCAACTACGAGATCGAGGACCGCTACATGGCCATCATGCTCAAGGCGATGGTCGCAAAGGTGTTCACCGTCCTTGGCGTGTACGATATGTTTGAGCGGACGACCCCCCTTGCCGCCCTCAACCCGACGCGAATGATCGTCGGAGGGGGCCCGGCCGACGAGGAGGTCGAGGCGATCGAGGGAGCCGCCGAGTTGTACTTCCGCCTCCCCCGCCTCGCCGAGTTCTACCGAAGCATCCTCGGCTGGGGCGAAAAGGATGGGGTGGCGGGCGACCTTAAGATCGCGATGGTGCCCGAGCTTGAGGGAACGTTCGCGGGCCTGATCCGCCTGATCTTTCAGAAGGTTGTGTCGCCCGAGACTGGCGACTACTCTGAGAGCGAGATGCTCCAGCTCGTGTCCGAGATCAACCGCATTTACCAAGTCTTCAGCTCGAAAGAACCAGGGCGGGCAACGAGGGCCGCCCTGTTGGCCTTCGTCGCTGAGATCAATCGCCGGTATGGTATCATCCGCCGACAAGACATGAAAGACTACTGGAGCATCGCCAACCTCGACCGCTCCAGCCAGGGCCCAGGCGGTCTCATCAACGACACAAACTTCTCTGTCCTCCCCGACGAGGATGTCGCCGAAATCGCCGAGCGCCGCGCCCCAAGCGATCGCTATGCGATCCCGGCCCTGATGAGCCAGTTTGGCATCGGGTCGGCCGGCGCTGGCGAGCCGTTCAAGGGCCGCACCCAGCTCGACACGCTGGGGAACGGCGCGCGAAAAATGCTGCACGACTTCCGCGCGACGCTCGACGCGAAGCTGGCCTCGGCCGGCAAGGATGCGTACGGCGTCCGCAAGTATGGGTTGCTCATCCAGCAGGCCGAAAACGAAATGCGCAGCGCCGCCTCGCGCGACGGAAAGTTCAAAATCGCCTGCCGTCTTATTCAGGGGGCAAACATCGTCGGGATCGACGCAAGCAAGGCCTTCATGTTCCACGAGACCGTCGTCGTCGGACTGAACATGCTTAGTGCCATCGAGAGCACGCTGCGCAACTTCAGCGACGCCATCGACGCGATGAACCCGGCAACCATCGAGGCTGCCATCATGGACGCAGTGTATGCCAACGCGACCGGCCAGCAACTCAGCAATCAGGATCAGTTTAATGCCAAGGCCCGGACGGGCGGGCTGCCGAATACTCGGGCTGACTTTGTTGCCTTAATTCAGGGCCGCGTCGCGAAGTGCGCAGGTCAGATGGGCAAGTTTAGCGCCGACATGGGCGCGGCCGTCCCTCGGTTCGACAACTATCTGATGGACGAGTCGTCCGGCTATGCGGGCCGCTGTGGCATTCAGCTCGCAGTCACCGCAGGAAATGTATACGCCTTCTTGGCCAATGAGGAGAACGACTTCTCCGGCCTGGCACCTCCTCCCAAGCTGGCGAATGGCGCCCGCCTTTCCCAGTTCATTAACAGCGAGCTTGCTGATGTGAAAAAGGCGTTCCCCGCCAACGCGGACCAGGGTGTTCGTTTCTTCCGGGCGGCACGGGTCGCTGCTCGCGCCCTCGTGAACAGCGGAAAGATCATGCGGGACTTTGTCGAGCTCGTGTTCGACATCGCGTCCGGCTCCCAGGGTCTCATCGAGGTCCAGTATGTTCAAGGGAATCGGCCCGGAATCCAGCTGGGCTTCTCAAAGCTTCGGGGCCTTGCAGAGTCTATCCTGTCCGACGTGAAGTCTTACTTCGAGCAGTTCCGTCCGTTCCTCAGCAAGGAAACCATCAGCCGCTACGAGGGTGGCACAAACCCCGACGCGAACCCGGGCTCGATCTTCTGGCTCGAAAAGCATCTCGTTGATGGGATCTTCCGCAGCACCACGGCCTCTGGGGATACGTCAAGGTCGCTCGAGGGGCTTTCCCGGCGCGTCAACCTTGTCCTGCAGGGTCTTCTGCGCGAGACCCAGGTCCCTCTTGTCTACCTCACGCGGCCTGCCCTGATGGGTAATGCGGCCCAGCGCGCTGAGGTGCTTGACGGCCCTGGCCCGCCAGCGGCGCCCATCTCTCAAGGCGTGGTTACGGCATCGAAGACTGAGTGGTACGGACAAACATTCTCGGGCCTCGTCTTCTATAACGCGACAGGCACAAGCGCGGGCGCAGCCGAATACACGTCAAATACTGGCGTCGGCACGGCAAGGGCCCTTGACGACAATGATTACAAACTTTCCGCCAATATCGCCAAGGACAGCGCCAACGCCAGACCGCTTGCCGCCAACACAGGCCGGTATCCGATTTACGACTCGGACCCAGCTGGATTCCCAGAACAGCGCGGCTTGCTGTTCTCATTCAATCAGATTCTCGCCAGATATCTGCTCACACTGACCGATTCCGCAGCCGGCAATCGCATTTACATCCGATTCATCGACGCTCTCGCGAACGGAACTCTTAGCCAGTCGGTGATGGCCCCCGATGGGAACGCATTCCCGGACATTGCCACCAGCACAACCGTCTTTGGAATGCGGTCCGACCCAAAGCCGAACGCGATTCTCTTCCAGTCGCTCGCCTACATCCTTCAGCGTTTCATCAAAGATGCTAACCCCAATAACCAAATCCCGACCCACATCGTCGCAACCCTCACGGACCTGCCCCTCTACATGAAGGAGTCCCTCCGCGCGAATCTGCCAAGCCTTGCGAAACTCTTCGACACACTCGCCTCGAAGGCCGAATTTATCAAGCAGTTAATGCAGAAACTCCCATCCCTTAACCTTGTTCGACCATCCCAGGCTGGCCTGGCGAACGTCGCCAATAATAATGCGGGCATCGTCGCCGGCGATAAGATTGTAACCGCGGCAGGAACGGTAATCAGGCAAGGGTCTAACGGGTTTACATCGAGAGCGGTGGAGGCCCTCGAGGAGTTTGCCCCCCCATTGACTTCTGATCAAATGCGCGCGCGGCTCGTCGGCATCATCGACGCGATCGGGGCTGCATGTTTCACAGCATCAGATTCGGCCCGGGCTGTACTCAAAGAGCTTGGCGATGTGCCGGTCTTCCTCCAAACGCAGGAGTCTTCGATCGAACAGTACAAGATGCGGTACGGCAAGCTCCCCCTGATGCCCCTTTCCCTGTCCTTGTGGTTCCTTAGTGATATCCAGGTGTCGCCGGCAAGCGGATACGGTTATAAGGATCCCCGCGTCTTCCCGAGCAAAGCACTTGGCTCGCCCGATTTCAAAGTTCTGTACGGGTGCCGCCAGATCGTGGCGCAAACAGCTCCCATCGGCTTCGAGCAGATGCCCGGCGCTAAGGCCCTTCTTGACGCATACAATGGGGTGTCGGCGAAGCGCGAGCAGGTCGATCCCAGCCGCTACCTTAGGTTCGCCCAAAACGTTGTGTCGGGCCTTCGGTTCCTCGTTGAGGCTCGCAGCTTCAAGTCCGCCATCGCGACATCAGATCGCCTTCCGGTCGACTCGCTCATAAGGGGGCCCGATGTTCCGGTTGGCTCGCTCATGAGGGGGCCCGAGGACGGTATTTCGAATTACATTCCCGGCGCTCCCGCGAAGGGCTCGGCCGTGTTCGCTCTGGCCCGCCCCCCCGTCGAGGCGCAAACGATCGCAAATATCGTCGAAAGCTCGAACCAGGAGGAGGAGATGGGAAAGATCTCGGACCGTGTCGGCGGCACTACTTCGTCCGTCGAGAACCGGCGCGACATGGAGCAGATATTCAACCTTATCGACATGAACATCATTCCGATCAACGTTCATGCTCTCATGTCGTCGATCCCTCTCGCCAACCTGTACAACTACGAGTACACCTTCGAGCAAATGGTTGCGTCGATGTTCGGCGAGCAGTCTTCGGTGTTCGCTCTGCCGGTGGACAGGGTTAAGAACACTCGACAGATGTTCCTCAAACTCCTGTCCAACCCGTACATGAATATTTCAACCGAGCAGTACGGAAGCGACTCGACGGCCATGGGGTCAGCCGGGTTCGTCCACCGCATCTTCCGCGGCGACAACAGCATTGCGCCAGACCGCCCGAAGTTCCTCTCCGACCAGCTCTTCAACAAAGCACTCTTCGGATCCGTATACCTGAATCGGGCAGACTACGACGAGGGCGGGCCGTTGGTCGGTATTGGGGCTGCCCGTGGACGAGATGCGGCGATCGGCCCCGCTCAGACTGCACTCCAGATGCTCACATCGGCACAGGCGGACATTCGGGCGGCCGCGGCGAAGCTGAAGATCGGAGCTGCGACGTACGCTACCGCTGCAGGCGTAAGGACCGCAGCCGATCGCACAAATGCCGATACTGCAATAACTGGCGACCTGGCGGGTCGGCTCCCGGTATTGAGAAGGACTTTCACACAGGCTGCAGGCCAATTCAATCCGACGACACCACTGGCTGCAGCCTTAAGGGGTCTTGCTGATCGTGTCGACACAACCCGGGCGCCTGCCATTGCTGGCGGACTTGCCGCCCTTCTCAGTGCATTCATTGCGCTCGGGGCCAATACCGCGGCGCGCATTGCAGATCCCGGATTTGACGCGGCTGTTGTCGCGATTGAGAATCAGTTGGTCGATATCGTGACGGCGGGTACATTGGCGAATGTGCTCGATGCACAAATGAATCCAGCTGGTGCTAACACGGTGCGGGCCTTGGCTCAGATCGAAGCAGAGACCAGAGGGGCCGTACCCACAGGAGCAATCAGCAGCAGGCCCCGCGCAAGCACGAACCTCACATACCTCGCGCCTTCGTCCGACCCGGAGAAGCCCGAACAGCTGATCGTCGAGGTCCCCGTTGGAAACAGAAAAGACAGCCTCGAAGCCATCGGTAAGGCCCGGTTTGATACAAGGTTTGTGCGAAACTACTTCTTCATCACGAACCTCGTGCGTGTGATGCGAATGAAGCTCAACCGCGAGCTGACCCAGAGTCGCAATGTGCTCGTGGTGTCCCACATGGCTGTCGCCCCCGGCCTCACCGAATTCGGCACAGATTCGTTCACGCCGAATGAGATCCTTGATGATGCCCCAGTAGGTTACAGCTCCCGCTTCAGCGATAGGGACCCGTCGCTGATCTAGGCGGCCAGCCGCAGGCCCGCGCCCGAATGGGACGCGCGGCCTTTTTCCGTTCCGGATTGGCTGGCATCGGCGCCTGCGCTGTTTTGGATATGTCCGCGTGCGCCGATAGATGGCTCTCCACGAACCGAAGGCCCGCGCCCCCCGCGTCCCCGCGCCGGGGGGGCAACGACTCACGCTCACTGGGATCATGGCGGTCCCCGATGATTTTGGACGCATCCGCGTCCTTCTGGTCGACCGCCTTCCGGGGAGGAGCCACACCGACCCGAGCTGCGCGACGCTCTTGAGGGAGGTCCGGTGCGGCCCGGGGGGGAGCCCCCCATACAGGGTCCACGCGACTGACACCGAGGGGGTCCGCGGGGAGTTCTGGGCAGTGCCGCCGGCGCACCGGAAAAAACATTGGCTCGACACGGCCAACACGCTCCGGGGCCAGGCTGTCCAGGTTGAGGTGACGGTGCGTCATTTCCGTTTCGCCTCCGATGCCGGAAGCGCGCCCGACCAACTCGCCGGCGCCTCGCTCGACGTTGCGATGATCGAGCCGGCGCCACATATTTGAACGCGGCCCGCCACCCCAATACGAAATCGCCGCGATGAACCCGAGCGCGCCCCCGAGATCAGCCGCGCACCCAAGGACGAACGCGACCCCGCCGCCCACACAGACAGGCGCCCCCGCACCGGCCGATCTGCCGGATCCCAACAGCGCCATGGACCCGTACGACCGCACCCTCGTGCCTGCCCCGTTTGGCCTCAACAACACCGGCGCCATCTGCTACCTGAACAGTTTCCTCCAGGTGCTCGCCGGGTGCTCGTCCTTCACCCGCGCCGTCCTCCAGAACAAGGAATACCTGCGACAGACGCGGACCGGGACAGCTGTGCTGAATTTCGTCGAGTCGTACGCGAGCCAGGGGCCAGTACCGGGGATCGAGTATGAGTCGGCGCACGTCCTTGGCGCGCTGCAGACGGATCTGCGCGCCCGTCGGCCTAACGTAAGATTCGGCGCCGGACAGGAAAGCGCCTCCGAAGCGCTCGTCCACCTCCTCGACATGATGGAGCCCCCCAAAACGCTCGGCGGCCACGGCGCTTCCGGGAAGCCGCCGGCGTCCCCGGACGGGCTCCCCGTGGAATCATCCGAAAGCCCCATTACGCGTCTGTTTCTCCACCGCTTCCGGTGCGACACGCACTGTCGGCAGTGCCGGGGGGTCGTGTCGCGGGTCACCGACTACGCCGTGAACTTCAACCTCTTCCACATCGACGGCCTCCGGGAGCCGCCGGTGACCGTCGCCAAGTTCTCGGACGCGATCCGTCTGCAGATCTCAACCGTCGAGGGGTACAGCTGCGAAAGCTGTGCGGCGGGGCAGGGGAACGCGGTAAGGAGCACCGGCTACCGTGTATATAACCTGACGATGATCCCCGAGATCGTCTTCTGCATGTTCAACATCTATGCGGGCTACGGCCCGGTGCGCCGGCTCCGGTACTTCCCGGACCGGCTGGAAATTCCCGCCAGCCAGAAAGGGATGAAACATGTATTCCGCCTTGTCGGCCAAATCGAGCACAGCAGCGGGTCGCTCGAAGGGGGGCACTATTGGGCCCGCGCGCTCCGGGCCGGCGGCGTATATCTCTTCAACGACGCGTCCGTCTCCCCGGCCAGCTTCGTGGCCTCGCCGACGACCTACATAATCGCGTACCACTACGACAGAACAACCGCCGCCGAGCCGACGGCGGCAATGGAAGCCTGATCGGCCAACGCAGGCGCAAAAGACGGCGCGGGCGCGCTTTTTGCGCTGGCCGGCCGGCCGGGTGGCGACGCTTAGCCCTGGAAGTTGAACTTCTTGTTCTTGGCCAGGTCGTAGGTGTCGATCTCGGTGAGCTGGAGGGGGTTGTACTGGACGACGGCCTGCGGGCGGCGGAGACCGACGAAGTCAACGTAGTTTTCCATGTCCAGGTCGTCGACCTTCATCGCCGTGCCGGACCACGGCTTCATCTCTTCGACCCACCGCTGATGGTTGTCCCGCGTGCGGGGGTCGACGACGAGGTCGGTGATGTAGCTGCCGTAGTCGATGCTGGGCGTCGTTTCGTGGGCCTGAAAGGTGTCCTTCGCCATGTCAGTCGTGAGCTCGGTGTTGAAGTGCCCGCTGGTAGACCGGTCGGCGGCGGCGAACCACTGCTCGCGTTCGGCCTCGGCGATCTGCTCGGGCTTGATGTGGGCGCCTGAGCGGTGGTAGCGGTCGAGGCCGTGGGGCTGGCGCCAGAAGGGGGGCTGGTTGTATCCGTCGTTGCGGTAGCCGCGGATCTCGTCGAGCTGCTTCTCGAGAAGCATGTACGGGTTGTGCTTGCTGTGCACGTACGGCTGGTGGACGCCGGTCATGTCCTGGGCGCTGCCGCCCTTGAAGCCCTCGAGCCCGAGGTGCTTCTTGATCCACTTCCGGAAGTGGTATATGATGAGGATTACCAGAACAACGATGAGCGCGATCAGGAGTGAGGCCTGGGTCTTCATGCGTGATGCTTCGTCCCGCGGAGAGCTTATACAGGGGGCGGACCTTCGCCGGCGCCAAAAATCGGGCGGCTGCCCGCGCCGGGCGGCCACCCATGGGCAGCCGGGCCTCAGAGCGTCGCGCCGGTGATCCGTAGCTTGCTGGCGGCCTCCTCGATAATCTTGGCCACATCTTTTTTCGCGGGCGCGGCTGAGATGCCGAGCCGCTTGTTTTTCAGGCGGAGGAGGTACTGGCTAAACTGGAGATTCCGCGCGTTCGTGATTTGGATGGCGGTCGCCGCGTACCACAGGCGGCGGAACTCGAGGAGGACCTGCCGGTCGGCCTCGTTAATCCCGGTGAGCGCGTGCCCGGGATCGGCGCCGATGGCCTGGGTTTTTACGGTCTCCTCCGGGGCCCCGATATCGGGGTGCATGGCGTGCTCGTCGATGCGGAAGTGGTGCACGAGGCGCGCCAGGTCGGCCTCATAGCGGGCGGCCACGTCAATAAGGGACGGGGCGAGCTTCGCCATCGAGTCCCGCGTCGCGGCCTCGAGCTTCGTAAGGACGCTCGTGAACCCCATTTGGATCGTGGCCCCGGTAGGTCGCCCCCTGGCCGGTGCCCGCGTGGCGCCGTACAGCGTGGTCGCCGGCGCGGGCGCCCGCTTCGCGGCCGGGGCCGGCCTCGATGTCGGTGTCGGGGCCGAGGCCAGCTTCGATGTCGGTGTCGGGGCCAGCTTCGGGGCCGGCTTCGGTGCCGGGGCCGGATTCGGTGTCGGCTTCGCGGCCGGCGGGGGGCTCGCGGGGCGAGACCCGGCGCGGGACCCGGGGTGGGAGTCGCTCCCGTTCGCCTCGATGCCGAGCAGAAGGCCGAGCTCCCTGCAGAACTCCTCACCGTCGGTCGCCACGATGGCCTCGGCATACTGGGCCGCCGCTTGCCAGCAGTTGTTGACGACGGTCGCCGCCGGGTCGGCGCCGTCCTCGTCGCCGAAGAGCTCGAAGCTCAGCCAGCTGCCCTGGAGGATCTCAGTACAGTCCCCGCCAACCCGATCGGCGAGCTCCTCGTGGACGATCTTCGTCGCGTTGCGGTACGCGCGCCGATAGGCGTACCCGCGACTGCGGAGAATGCTGCCATCCATATTGGACAGGCCCTTGATGAACTTTTCGAGCATCTTCTTCGCATTGGTCTGCGACATCTTATCGATCTGCTTGTCGTCGGACTTCGCCGCCACGGCAGCCGGCGGCTGGAACTCGGGATCGCCGTTGATGAAGCGGGCGCAGAGGCCGATGATGTACCGGATCATGTAGTCGGCCACATTGACCTCGATGCCAAGGGCCTTAGCCGCGCGAGCGAACTCCATCATGTCCCCTTTCTTTGGGTCGGCCTTGCAGCCGCGGAGATTGAAGGCCTCGCCGGTTTTCACCATTACGTAGCTGAACCGCTCGCCGGGCTCGGGGATCTCGTACAGATACGGCTTGGCTCTCCCGCCGCGGGCGACGATCTGCTCGTTCTCGGCGACCTCGGCGGCGTGGCGGGCCTTCATCCGCGCGATGAACCGCTGGACCGAGACATTGTTCTTTTCCGGCTTCCACGCGTCGGTCTTGACGAAATGGCCGAAGTTCCACTGGGCGCCGTTCACGACCGCGTCGCGGAGCACGTCCTCGACGACCTGGCGGAGGCTGCGGCGGTTGTCGAGCGCCATGCACGCCCACATGATGCGGTGGCCGATCTCGATGGCGAGCCCGGGCTGGCCCTGTTTCACGACGTCGATCCCCTTGATGAACAGCTTTTTCGGGCGGAAGTTGACCTCGTTCAGGTGGGGGATCCCGAAGTACTTTTTCTTTCCCGTGAAGACGACGGGGTACAGGACCTCTTCGTAGGCCATCTTCAAGTAGCCCGACCCGTTGTCTTTCTTCAGGAAGGCGTTCACCTCGTCGCGGATCTGGTTGAGGGCGCGCATCGTGATGCGGACCATCGCCGACCACCACTCCTCGCGGTTGATCCGCCCCGCGGCGTAGTCGGCGTCGCACTCCTCGAAGTACTTGTCGGGCGCGACGAGGTAGAGGCTGTCGGTATCGCCGTACTTGATGCGGAACCCCTTGCTCCGAACGAAGTCGGCGACGAGCTTGATGTTGTACTGGCCCGCCGACGTGACGCCGCCCGCGAGCTGGAGCAGGAAGAACGCCGACAGGCTGTTGCCGGCCTCCCCGTAGAAGGTGTTCATGTACACCTTCAGGGCCGCCTGCTTCGCGTTGAGGCCCGTCCACCTGAAGCAGGCGTCGGCGTACTCGGCCAGGATTGCCGCGTGGAGGGCTTCCGCCGGGTTCGCGGCCTGCCGCTTCCCGGCGAGCTCGAGCAGTTTCCGGATCCCCTCGATCTGCTCCTTGGCGTTCTTGTTGCGGCGCTTGAGGTCGTTCACTTCCTCGATGAGGGTTGCGCCCGGCGACACGCGGATCGGCGGCGCGTCCGGCGCGAGCGCCGCGTCGGTGGCGGCCTTTTCGGCCTCGGCGTCGGCCAGAACCCGCTGCACCGCCTCCGCGACTTCGTCGGCGGCCAGGGCCCGCCGGAGGGCATCCTTCTCGGCCGTGGCCTTGGGCGTCCCCTTTGCGATCTGGGCGAGGACGTACGCCTTCTTCGCGCTGGAGAAGATGAGCTCGATGAGCTCCTTCGTCGCCGCGTGCCGGGCAAGGTCAAGCTTGAGGTCGGCGCGCTTGTTGAACAGGTCGATCAGGACGCTGGGGTACAGGCCGATGTCTTCGGGGACGTTGTTGTGGCGGATGGCCCAGCCCCGGACGAGCCGCCCGTTGAACATGAATTCGATCTGGTGCACGGCGCGCCCCTGGACCCGCCAGTGCTCAGCCTCCTCGGGCGTGAGGACGATCTTTTCCGGCGACAGGTTGTACGTCATGATGAGCGACGGGTACAGCGAGGCGAAGTCGAGGCCCGTCACCGGGCGGTCGCTGGCGAACGCCGCGAACGCCTCCCGAATCCGGGCCGTCGCCTTGGCGACGCGTCCGGTGTCGGCCCCGCCCGCGGCGGCCTCGCGGAGTTCCGCCGCGGCGGCGTCGATATCGGCGAGCCGATCGGCGTTGGGCGAAATGCCCTTCTCCGGGGGGAAGACGTACGCGCCGGGGTACTTGCCTGCCTCCGCCTGTTCGGCGGGGATCATGCTGATGAGGATGTTGCGCCGGGCCGCGTACGCGCCGAGGAGGTTGCAGACCTTCATTCCGCCGGCGTAGTAGTGGCTGTCGTTCAGCGAGACGAAGGCGAGGCTGCTCACTTCGCGGTAGTCGTTTATGATGTTCCGGCGTACGACGAGGCGCTGGCAGCTGATGCTGTCGATGATGCAGTAGTGCGCGACGTGCCGCATCTGCTCGGCCGCCCTGGCGTCCGGCTCCCCCTCCGTCTCGAGGGCCTCCTCGTAGTACCGCCACATCCGCGGGACCGGCATGTCGGCCTTGGCGGGGAGGCCGCTGATCTCGAGGTAGAACCGCAAGGAGCCGGCCTTCGGCGTCTCGGACTTGGGGTACAGCTTCTTGAAACAGACGCGGACGTCGATCGGGACGCAGCCCGGGTACTTGAGGTAACTGCTGTTGAACGTCTCTTCGGCGCTGATCTTGATCTTTTGGCGGCGGAAGTTCCACTTCATGACGGCCTCGTCGGTCAGCGTCCGGCGGGGCGCGGCGGAGACGGTGTTCCAGAACCACCCAAGCATGCCGAGCCGCTTGGTCTTCTCGACGATGAACGGCCAGTCGTACTCGCTTCCGTTGAAGTCGAAGATGACGTCCGGGGCGAGGGTCCGGAGAGTCAGGGCGAACGCCCGTAGCACGTTCTCGGGCGTCCCGCAGACGACCGTTATCCACCGGCTGTCGGGCGCCGTCTCGACGTCGACGAGGCATATCTGAGCCAGGGGTTCCGGGTCGTCCTTCCAGTGCGCCGTCAGGCAGATCATGAAGGCGTTATCGCCGTCGTGTTGGGCGTCGGGGACGTCGCCCTTCTTCCGCTTGCTGTGCGTCTCGATATCGTAATCGACGACGAGGGTGCGGTCCTTTGTGAGCAGCTCGTTCTTCGCCTTCAGCGCGACGGCCGCGTCCCGCTTCGCCTTGGGGGCGAGCGTGTCGATGAGCGGTTTATACGACGCCACGGGGGCGCGGAAGATGTACTTGCAGAGGGGCGACCGGTCGGTCGGGCCGGGGGTGAACTCGTAGTCGCCGAGGATCGCCCAGTCGCTCAGCGGAAGGCCGAGCTCGCGGGCAGCCTTGCGGTAATAGCTGCTGCGGTCGTCCGACGCCGTCTCGAAGCCGGCGGCCCGGACGGCGGTGAGGGCCTTCTTCCGCTGCTGGAGGTTCGCGAAGTGGAGGCGCCGGTACGGCTGGGGGGCCGTGTGGTAGCCGCGGATCGGGTACGCCTCGATGTGCTCGATGCGCCCCATCCCGCCCCCGGCCTCGCCCACGATCTCGCGCAGCTGGCTGTCGAATCCCCCGACGCGGCCCGGCTCGAGCTGGGCGAGCCGGGCCTGCCCGGCCGGCGAGAGCTTCGCGGCGGCGCCCGGCCCCCGGTCGGGGACGCGGACATCGAAATAGACCGGGATATCCGTCAGCGTGACCTCGGCCTTCGAGCCGTCCATCATCGCGCCGTACAGCCTCAAGGCATAGACGGGCGCGCCGTGCCTATACTCGTTCGTCTCCTCGACGTCGGCCGGCATGAAGAACACGCCTTTGCCGCTGTCCGCGTGGGCCCTGATCCGCTCGGACAGGCCGTTCGTGTTGTGCGCCGCGACAAGATCGTCGCGCGACGGGATCCCGTCGATCCCGTCCTCGCCCCGGTAATGGATGAGCGGGCCGTTCGGATCGCCGGCGCCGAGGTCGTTATCCGGGACAAAGTCGTCGGTTTCCGGCGCGGTGGACACCTCGCCCATCTCCTCGCCCTCGAGGCCCATCTGGTCGGGGTCGAACACGTCCTCGATGTCGAATATGTTGCCGCCGTTGAGGCCGTCGAGGGCGGCCGCGTCGTCGAAGTGGTGCGCGTCGGGGTCGGCCATCGGTCGGGCGGGGTATTACCCGGGGGCGGGACTGTTCAATTATCAAGAAAACCGCGGAAAAACGTGGCGCAGGCTCCTTCCCGATTAGCTCGGCCCGGCCTCAGATCGAGATCGTGTTGCCGTCGTGGCGGGGGTTGTAGTCGATCTTCACGCCGCAGTACTGGCGGGGCGCCCGGGCGAAGTCCGGGCTCGTGTACACGCCGGTGTCCTCGGCCTCGTCGAGGATGAACCGGAACGCCGACCAGAAGCGGGGCGGGTGGTCGACGTCGTCGATCGCGACGTGGGCCATCTCGTGGAGGGCGACGAAGAGGAGGGTGTCCATATCGTGGAGGTCGTCGGCCGCCCGGTCGCCGGTCGGCGGGGCGCGGCCCTTCTCGCGGAGGCAAAGCGCGATCACCGCCCCCTTATCGAGCGTGTAGCTGGTGTCCCCGCTGGGGTCCTTCGGGGAGTTCTCGGCGAGGTTGTCGGGGTTGTACCGGGCGAGGAGGCGCTCGACGGCCGCCCGCCGCTCCGGATGGACCTCGCCGGCCGGCCCGCGGACGTACCGGTCCCGGAGGGCGCGCATGAGGTCGATGATCTTCCCGTTCAGCCGGGCGAGCATGTCGGCCGCCCGCTGGGCGCCGGCGTGGCCAAGGTGGACTCGGTACTGGAGCCCGTCGACCTTCGAAAGGATGGGGCGCGTGCGCTCGATGGTGAACCGGTCAAGGCCCAGGATGACCCGGCGGGCGAGAACGAACACGAGAACGATGGCGATCGCGATGATGGCGGCGGCTGAGAGGCGGGCGCCCCATGAGCCCCGCCGCTGGGCGGCGGCCGGGTTTCCGACATCCATGCTTATCGGGGCGGCCAAAAAGGCGCGCCGGCTTTACAGGATCCGGTTCTCGATGAGGTAAAGCGACAGGATGTAGAATATGACAAGGAATATGCCCTGCAGGACGACCCCCCACGAAGTCGGGCTCCGGCACCGGACGGCGCTATCGCCGAACCCCGAGAGGACGCTGTTCGTGAACGCGTCGCTCACGACGACGACGAATATGAAGAACAGGGATATCAGGACCTTGAGGTTGCCGATCCCCACCCGGCTGACCCCGTGCTTGCTTCTGTGCTGCTTGCGCTCCCCGCGCTGCTCGTCCTGCCCGAGCGAGTCGAGCGGGACCGAGTCCGCCGCTGCCGCTGCCGTTGGTGCGCCCGACATTGCGTCTGTATCCGGGCGCGCAAATTCGCTGCGGGCGCTGGGCCCCCCCGGGCGCTAGGCCCCCCCGGGCGAGAAGCTCAGGTGCTCGCCGGGGCGCCGGATGAAGTCGAGCGGGTCGAAGACGCCCGCCGACATGGCCGACAGGAGGCCCGCCTTCCCGGGGTTCAGGACGTCCCGCGCGAGGATCTCGTAGAAGTCACCGATCCGGCGGCGGGGGACGGCCAGCTTCCGGGCGACGCAGTGCGTGCCCGGTTCCCCCCCGGGGGCGGCGCAGGCCACGTACATGTTGCCCGCCGCCGGGGTCGTGTCGCCGGGCACGACCTCGATCCGGGGCGCAAGGATCTTCCGGAGCTCGGCGACGACGGCCTCGTGCGAGCCGAGGGCCCGGAGCCGGGTCAGGCCCTGGCGGTCGAAGGTAAAGGCCGTGGCCCGGAGCATTTCGATCATGGCCGCCGTGGGGCTCTGCGGCGACTGGACGTGGGCCCGTGCGATGCCGTCCCGCACGGCGGCAAGGTCTTCCGGGTGCCCCGCGAGGAGGCCGGCCAGTGACCGCCGCAGGTTCGCGACGGACTTGGGCGACTCGAAGTTGGTCGCCCTGAGGATCGCCTCGATCGAGGCCCGCATAGCGAGGTTCCTGTCGGCGCGGAGGGTGCTCGAGAATTCCGCGAGGAAGAGGCGGTATAGCCGATTTTTGGCGCGCGCGGCCTGGGCCGGCTCCTCCGTCGGCGGCCCGGCGTCGCCGTCCCGCCGGCGCCCCGCGGTCGCGGCCACGATCGCGGCGTCGACCGCGCGGGGGTCGTACGGGAGCGGGATTGCCGCGAGCCCGGACTTGTCGCTCTCGGCCGGCTCCGGGTCGTGGTAGTAGAACAGCGTATCCCGGCCGGCGGTATGCGCGAAGCCGACGATGCGCCCAGTCGGGTCCTTGAGGGTCGCGGCTGGCGTGATGCGGGGGTGGGACTCGGTCGCCGGGGCCGTATCCAGGAAGTTGTTGAACGCCTCTACGGCGGAAGCGAGGGCCTGGCGAGGGAGCGCCATCTCCGGGCGCGCCCCGTAGCGGCTCGGGGTACCGTCGGTCGGGCAGGCCGACCGCCGCACGGCGAAGTAGACCAGGGACCCGCCGGCCGCGCGGAGGACAACCGCGTAGCACAGGCCATGCATGTCGGCGAGCCGCTCGACGACCGTGTAGGCGCCGCCCGAGGAACATACGAACCGGGTGACGGCGGCGAGGTCGGGGGCGGCCGGCGCGGGCGGGAGCGCGGACGACAGCGCGGCCCGGATCGCGGCGGCGACCCGGTCCTCGACGGCGTCGGCCGGCGGCCCCCCCCGGGCCGGGGGCGGCTCGGCGAACGACCGGCGGGCGCCCATCCAGCGGTGGGCGTGGGCCGCGCGGACGTACAGCTTCGGGTTGAGCGCCGCGGCGGGGTACGTCCCCATCGGGCCCTCCACGATGATGGCGATCCGCGGGGGGACGTAGGCGCCGCACGCCGCCCCGCCGCTGAGGCAGATGGCGGCGGCAGCCTCGGGCGACGCCTCGAGCGTGATCACTCCGTCCCCCGCGGCGTCGCGGGCGGTGACAACCTCGATCCCGTAGGCGAGGCGGGCGAGCTCCGCGAGGATCGCCGGCCACGTGTCCGCCGCCGCCCCGCCCGGGCCGAAGGGGGAGAGGCCGGGGTCGCGCCGGACGAAGGCCCCCAGAATCGCGTCGGCGAGGTCGGCCGCCGACGCGAAGGCCGCGCCCCCCCCGCCGCCGACCGTGAAGAACGTACCGCCGAGGCCGCGCGCGAGCTCGGCAAGATCCGAGAGAACTTCGTCGACAGTCGCGTCGCCGATCCCCGCCGCGTAGGCGAGGCTGTACGCGAAGCCCGCGTAGGGTACGGCCGGTGCCGCCTGCTCGACGCCGATAAGGTAAACGCCGTGGGGCGGGGGGACCGCATCGAGAAGGAGCCCCGCTGTCAGCTCCCGGGGCGCGTCGGAGACCCGGCCGAGGGGGACCTCTTTCCCGTAGGTGAGGACGTGCCGGGACGTGGCCCCGGGCTCGGGCTCGGGCGCGGCGTCAGGCCCCGGCGGCCCCCGGTCACGCAGGCAGCCGGCATTGAGGAGCGCCGCGCGTGAGCCGGCGGCGGGGAGGGTCTTCTTGCAGCAGGGGAGGCAGTAGCCGAGGGGGTGCTGGCCGGCGCGGAAGCTAAGGTGGGGGAACTTGGGGTCGGGGCACTCGTAGAGGGCGGGCGCTGCCTCGGTGAAGTTCCAGTAGCGGACGAGGCGGCCGCGCCGCCGCGCCGCCAGCCGCCCCGCCTCCTGCTCGCTGAAGATGTACGGCTGCCGGCCGGACTGGCACAGGATCGAGTAGCTGGTCGCGTCCGTGTCGTACTTCTTCAGGTCGAACAGGTTGGGGTCGCGCTCCTGCAGCCGCCGCAGCCGCGCCGAGGCGACGTGCGTTTCCTCGTTCGGGGCGGGCGGCGCGGCGGCCTCGCCGACCCGGATCCGGCCCGGCCCCGACAGGAGGCCGTCAAGGAAGGCGAACACGTACCGCTGTATCATCTCGAACTCGGCGAGGCTGTCGGCCCCCAGGATCTCGACCCGGAGGTCCGTCGCCCGGTGGTACACCCGGACCGTCCGCCCCGGGAAGGCCGCCGCCCATCGGGCTGCCGCCCCCTGGTCCGCCAGCCGCAGGTACTGGTTCGCCGACGCGTGGCGCCCCGGCGCGTCCGCGGTCGCGGCGCGATCGGCGAGGCGGGGGTCGTACGCCGTCACCCCTTTCCGGAAGGAGAACACGTAGGCCGCCGCCTGCTGCAACCCGCGGATCCCGATGATGCCGGCCCGCTCGTAGGCCCGGAAGCGGGATTTAACCTCGCGGAACGTCGCCGCCGTGAGGGCGTGGGGCCAGAAGGCTGAAACGGTTATCGCCCCGAGCGCCGGGCTCGCCGCCAAGGGCGCCGCAGCCGCGGCGCCGGTGGTTTTAGGCATCGCCAGCTCCCCGCCGATCGGGAAGGCCGCGGCGCCCATCGCGTTGATCGCGCCGATGACGGGCGCGACGACGGCCGCGACCTCCTCGGCGACCTGGCCGAACCCGACGCGGTCATCCTCCCGCCAGTCGGCGACGACCTCGTACCGCCCGTCGGCGTAGACCGTGAGAAAGGCGTACGGCACCTGCTTCCCCGCGACCCCCGGGGCGAACTGCTCGTCGTCAACCCCCTCCCGCGCAAGGGCGAACGAGACCGTTTCGCGGCGCACGGGCCGTGCCAGGAATGCGGTTAGCGGCCCGGACGCCCGTGGGCCGTAGCTGGTGGCGTGGCGCTTGACCGCGGTCACCGGCGCCCCCTGGCGCGCCGGCGGCACGGCGTCCGCGCCGATGCCGTCGACGTCGAAGCGCGCAACGATCGCGGCGACGGAGACGCTCGTCGGGATCCAATCGAACACGTTCCGGACCGCGACCCTCATTTTCATCGACACTGGCGGGACGTGGACGGTCGCCGCCGTGACCGCGATCGTCGCGCGCCCCCTCGCCGCCGCCGGCCGCCAGCCGAGCGCGCTGTCAGCGATCGGGCGCTCGGCCTGGACCCGCGCCCGCACCGCCGCCGGGTCGGGGTCGAGCGCCGGGTAGCTCGCGGCGACGCCCTCCGGGTCCGCGAGGGCGGTCCGGCACGCGTCGGGGGTCAGATGGGGCCAGTAACGGAGGAGGCCGCCGTAGTACAGCAGGTCGAACTGGTATCGGTCACGCATGATCGCCGCGAGGGCGCCGCCGGCCGGCCGGACGACGTTGTACAGATCGACGAAGTAGGCCCGCGTGAGGCGGACGCCCAGTACCGGGGAAAGAGCGGTGAAGGTGTCGAGGGCCTCCACACGGATTCCTTCCCTCCTTTCCTCGAGGCGTGGGTCGACGTTTACGCCCGCGACGACTGTGCCACTGGCGCCGGAGTCATGCCGGTCCCCAGGCCCCGCCGCGATGTCGCGCCAGTCCACGGGCGCCGGCACTCCGTCGACGGCGATACGGTAGGGGTGCGCCGGCCCCTCCTCGTTCATGTAGTAGAAGAAATGCTGGCGGTACAGCGGGACGCCCGAGGCGAGGGACAGTTTGAGTCGCAAATCGTCAATCGTGTCCTCCGGGTATACAGCGATGTCCGTGTACACCGGCGAGCCATCGGTCGGACTCTCCCAGTTGTCAGGATCGATATCCCTGCGCCGGCGGACGGGTGGCCCCCCGCGCTGGCCGGCGGCGTCATCCGTGCCGCCAATATCGTCGAGCTCGCCAAGATCGCCGAATTCCATCTGGGGGAGGTCGCTAGGATCTCCGCCGGTTACCCGGCTGCCCCGCGCCACCGGGGCGGCGGCCGCCGCCGGAGGGGGGTCCTCAGCCGTGAGGAGTTCCCGCCAGTGGGGCCCGTAGAATCCGCGCAGGATCCGGCCGTCAGCCGGGTCCCAGTCGTATCGGCGAGCGTCTCGGGCGGCCGGCCGCCCCCGCCGAACGGCGCCAAGGACCGCCCGCGGGGCGGCACCAAGAAAGAAGAAGGCCCGCTGGTAGCGGCCGGTCAAGGGATCGACCGAGGCGACGTAGAGCGGAGCTTTTGCGTATGGGTTTGTCCGGCTCGTGGTACTGTTTGTGGGTCCCGCGGTTGTGGCCATTGCGGCGGGTGGTTTTATTGGCGGACGCAAAATGTGGGCCAGCGCCGTGCTGACCGCGGGGCCGCTCTTCGCCGGAAGCTACTTCTGCCAGGAGCTGGAGCGGGCGGGCCCCTGGGGGGATTCGGACATCGGAAGACTTCCACCCGTGAAGGTCCCATCGCCCTCAGGGACGAGGAAGGGCTCTTCATTCGCAAAGAGATCCTCGTCCCCGGGTTCGTCGAATCCCTCGCCGAATTCCTCGCCGAATTCCTCGTCGAATTCCTCGTCGGCGGGCCATCGCTCTAGGTCCGCGAGTAGGTTCTTCATCGCCTCGCGCATTTCGGGAGGCTGGGGTGCGTTCTCCGCACTGTCGGCGATGACCAGCTCGCGGCTTAAGGGCGCTGGCCCGGCGTCCACGGTGATGCCCAGAATGTCGGCGAGCTCCCCATCCGTCAGCTGTGGCTTTGGGGTGCTTGTCGGTGGTTTGACCGGCGACGCTGGTGGCGGACCCGCCGGCCGCGGCTGCGGGGGCAGCTGCGGGGGCGGGACCCGGGGCTGTCTCTTTTCAGAATCGCGGCGCGGCATTAGGCTGACGAGCATGTCCCAATCCAGGGTGAAGAGGCGGACGAAGAATTCGTAGATCTTATCCGCTACTTCGTACGACTTGGCGCCGAGGATGTTTACCTTTCCTTCCTGAAACACGTTCACACGGGGCCTACTGTTCCCGGCGTCAAATCGGAATGACACGTTTACATTGTCAGTGGGCGGTTTTGTCTCGCGGATTATAAAGGGAGGGAAGACAACTGTCGGCCAGCCATCGAAGCGGAACATCTGGTTTTCGGCAAGGGGACTGCCCTCACAAGTCTTGGTGATCTCCATGTTCTGCAGATATTTCGCCAGATTGGCGAGCTTGATGAGAATGCGCGGGCTGTTTCGGTTCACCCGGAACTTATAATTCAGCATGTTCGGATGTTGCTTGACGATCGTGATTCGCTTCCGGGGGGCTCCCTCCGGCGGGATATCTTGCGGCACCTGCCTGACGGGTCTGGCAGGTGCTATTTTTCTTCTTCCACCGGCGTTGAGCGTGGACGCGGGCGCGGGTGCGGACGCGGGTACGGGCGTGGACGCGGGTACGGGCATGGGCGTGGACGCGGGCGCGGGTGCGGACGTGGACACGGGCGCGGGCGCGGGTGCGGACGTGGACACGGGCGCGGGTGCGGGCATGGGCGCGGGCGCGGGCGCGGGTGCGGGCATGGGCGCGGGCGCGGGTGCGGGCATGGGCGCGGGCGCGGGCGCGTCCTCGGCGGCGCCGACCCCAAGCTCATTGAGGTAGGCGACAAAGACGTCCAAAACCTGGCGGCCATCACTGTAATCCAAGCAAAGGACGCCGGGCACCTGTGTCTCCCCGGTAGACGGGAAGCACTTAACGAAATACACCTTCTCCTCGTCGATATCGGGGTGGTCGATGCTGATGACGGGCTCGATCGCGCTGTTGAAACACGTGCCGTCGCCCTGGACCTTACGGGTCCGCCCGCGGATCGTCATAATTTTTTTGGCCGGTTCCGGCTTCTCGGCCCGCGGCTTTTTCACGTACTGCTCGTAACCCGGCTGGCAGGCGTGGCCGAAATTGCTGTTTATCGCGACCAGGCACCCATGCGGGTTTTTGCACATGATCTCGGTCAGCTTCCGGAAGTCGAGCCGCAGGCCGGCCAACTGGGCGACGTAGGTGCAGACGAAGATCGACAGGGGCGTGAACGGACCGGCGGCCGGCAGAGCCATAAGCGTGCTATCATCGAGCGACCTATGGTCGGGGAGGAACGGCTCTTTAACCTTCTTAGGCATGATGCAAACGGTATTCGGCCGCTGTTCCGTTCAGTTTTCGGGCCTTACCCCACGGGTACGATTCTCTAAAAGCCGCCTGTAGGGGGGCCCGGGCCGCCGCGATTTGAACACCCCCGGCCACCGGCACAGACAGCGATGATTGGGACGTACAAGTTTCCTTCGATCCTCCGGCTTCCAGGCATCTCGACGCAGGATTACGTCAGGACGGAGGATCTTGCCGACTCGCGGCTCCTCGAACCGGGCACGGACGGGCCGCCGGACGGCGACCAGGTCGCGTCTGAGGACTTCCTGCCCCTGGACAAGATCCCGCGGGTCTTCACGGGCCTTGAAGACTGGCCCCTGCGTACGAACCTCCGCTGCTGGGTGTGCGACTTCACCTTCGACGACAGGCCCAAATTCGTCCCGTCCTACGTCCGCGAGGGCGAGGCCGGGGGGATTGAGTTCGGGGTTATCGGCAACATGTGCAGCTTCGCCTGCGCCGAGCTGTGGATCGAGACCAACCGCACGACCCTCGAGAGCAAATGGCGGGCCCAGGACGCGCTCCGGCTTGCATACTTCATGTTCACCGGGCGCCAAGTGACGAAGATCAAGCCGGCCCCCCAGAAGACCGAGATGCGCAAATATGGGGGCGAGCTTGAGGACGGAGCCTTCCGCAAAAAATTGTACGATCTCGACCCCGCCGGCGGGGTCCGCGACCACACCCCAGGATCGGTCATCCCGGACCGCGAGCGTGCCCGGATCGCGCTCGCTCTGGTCGGGGCCGAGAAAAACCCGATGGCGTCTGCCCGTCGGGCCCCGGCCGAGCGCGACGACCCAACCCTGTGCTTCAAGCCTGGCGAGCCGCTCCCAGCTAGCAGCAACAGCGTTTGGGTCGTGTGCGGCCTCGCGCCCCCCGCGGCGAAAGGGGGGAATCCCCCGCTTGACTCAGTGCCGATCGGCGAAATCCCCGTGTCCGCCGGCGAGGAGCGCCTCGATAACGTCCGGATTGGCGACGTTGATATTGAGACGCTCCTCGGGGACGATCTGCTCGGTGGCCATCCCGAGGGCGCCCGCCTGGCGGCGACCTCGGCGGCGACCTCGACGGCGACCTCGACGGCGACCTCGACGGCGACCTCGACGGCGACCCCGACGGCGACCTCGACGGCGACCCCGACGGCGACCCCGACGGCGACCTCGACGGCGACCTCGACGGCGACCTCGACGGAAAAGCCGGAGCTGGCAGAAAACTTGATTCCCGACCCCCTTATGGCGACGTTGACGTCGGCGACGTTGGCGACGCCAGATGCCGCTCCGGTTTCACCGTTGCCGCCACCCGGGGGGGCCCTCGGGGCCAGACCCGTGCCGAACGAGAATGGCAAGCCGCTTCTGAGTGACAGCCTCTTATCGGGGGGGGACCTGCTGGAAGAGCTCGGGCTCCTTTAGAAATGGACGCTCGCATTTTCGTCATCCCCGTACATGAGGTGGCCGAGGATCTGCATAAAGCTGTCCGCGATATGGCCGCGCAGGGCGGGGGGGCTCGTAGGGGGTATTCCGGTGCCGAACACTTTTTCGATCTGCTCGAAGTTGTATCGGGCGTGGGCCTTATTGCTCGTGTAATTCGTTTTGTACTTCTCCGCGAAATAGCAGTACCGCCCTTTCTCGCCGATCGCCACCTTGTTTTTCAGGCTGGGGCCGACGATAAAGACATCGTAGTCCGCGAACAGTGTGATGAGTGCCGCCGCGACGACGCGGGAAGGAGCGTTCGGCCCCATCTGAAACTCGACGACGACACGCGGGGGGCTGCCGTCTGGGATGTCGGCGGCGATCGCAGGGATAACATTCGTCTCGATGTAGGCCTTGACCCCCCGGATCCGTTCGACCGTTGAGATCTCTTTATCTGCCCGGCCCGGGAACAGGTCTTTCACGCCACCGGCCACGATTCGGATAAATCGGGACCTGGCGTCGACGGACTGAACCGCCTCGGCGGCGGCGGTGGCCGCCTTGCGGGCCTCCACTATGTTGTCGGCCCTGTTGAAGGCCTCCGCCCTTCGCAGGAGCTCCTTGGCGGCGTCGAGCTGGCGCCGGATTTCGCCGCCTGCGGTTAGGTCGACCCAGCTGAGGCTGTAAGCGAAAGTCTTGGTCGCGCAGTCGAACCCGAGGAACCACCCTTTCTTCTCCTTGGGGCCGCCCTCGGGGCCCTGCCGGGATTGGCGTTCTGCCGGCGGTGGGGCGACCTCGGTCGCCTGCATGGCGGGCGCCGGCGCCGGCGCCGCCGGCGGCGGGACGCGCTTTGTCTTCGCCGCCGGCCCCGCGGTGTTCGCGTGCGGCCTGGCTGGCTTTGCTGGCGCTTTCCGCATCGCTGATATCGTGTCTGTCCTCGGGCGCCGGCCTCCAACATGCCGCAAACGTATTGGAAGAGAAAGGGGGAGGGCTATAAGTCACGGCACCGAAATGCGCGCGGCATCCAAGTCCAGCAAAGGTGCGCCGCCGAAGGCAACCCGGAAAGCAGAGGCCCACCAGGAGGCCTCCGGGCGCCAATCGGGGATGCCCCGCCTCAATGCGGCGAACATCGCGGGCCTAACGACCCTCATCAATCGGCAGAACATAAAGCCAGGGATCGACCTCGACGAAGCCGAACGGCAGGTTATGGGGCAAAAATCCCAGACATCCGACGCAAAAAAAAACGTGGCCGACCCGGTCAGCCTCTTTGCGTCTGAGCTGAGCAGCATCGCCGAAGAGCTCGGTATCGACCTGCGCGAGGACGACCCGGGCCCGAAGGCCGCCGATCTCGCCCCTAAAACAGGACAGGTGACCGGGGGCGCGCCGGCCCGCCAGAAGATGGAGCCCCCGAGGGCTGGGGGGCGCGGCCCGTCACGGGGGAACGTCGATGATCTTATCGACGACCTGGACCTTGGATCCGAGTTCGGGCTGGGCGCGTCCCCGTCGAAACGGGCGGCGCTGGAGCCGCGGTCGGGTCCGAGACCGAGCTTGAAGCCGAGCTCGAAGCCGGGCTCGAAGCCGGGCTCGAAGCCGGGCTCGAAGCCGAGCTCGAACTCGGGCTCGAAGCCGAACATGAACACGCTGCCGAGATCGCTGTCAAGTTCTGTTAGTCGCTCCGTTGGGGCCGCACGCCTTGCCCGTAGTCCCGGGCACAGCGATGAGAGCGACGAGAGCGGCGAGCCCGATGAGAGCGACGAGGAAGGCTCTCACGGGAGCGGCTCGGGGTCCGGGCCGGACTGCGACTGCGATGACCGGTGCCCCGAAAGCTGCGACTGCGACTGCCACGAGGAGTGCGACTGCGACGACGACTGCTCTGAGAGCTGCGACTGTGACTGCCACGAGGAGTGCGACTGCGACGACGACTGCCCTGAGAGCTGCGACTGCGACTGCCACGACGAGGGCGGCTCTGACGACGAAAACGGCTCTGGCGACGAAAGCGACTCTGGTGACGAAAGCGGCGACGAAAGCGGCGACGGTGACGGCGACGACGATGACGACGACGACGTCGACGACGACGAGCAGGTGAACGAAATCATCGAGCGTCTCGAGAGCGACCTTGGGATCAACACTGACAGCAAGCGGGACCGGCACCGAAACAGGGTTCGCCCGAGCGAGGTCCCCCACGTCGAGCGCCGCCCCCGACACGGGCGGCTGACCGAGGAGCAGGAACACCGCCGCCACATCAACAGCGTCGTGTCGGACATCCAGGGCGAAACGCACACGACGTTCGGGGTCGAGCGCGAACGGATCCAGGACATCAAGGCCTCGAAGCTCGAGCAGATCGGCCAGCTGAAGCTGACGCTCGAAGATGAGGGGATCGACTGCAGCAGCGTCTTCAACGACAAGCGCCCCCCCCTTACAAGCGACACGCCGATGGCGGAGATCGATTCGGTCCTCAATATCCTCCGGCTGAAGAACGACCGAATCCGGTACTCGACCGTCGCCGAAGAGATCATCCTCGCCGGCGCCGAGGGAATCGAGAGTGTCTTGGACGGGACCCGCTCCGTCCCGTTCCTCGGGAAGCCCGACTACACCGGCTACCACAACACGGTGAACGCGAAGCTCCACCGGATGCGGTTCGAGACATCCCAGGTCGTGGGCAGCATAGTCGAAAAGTACAACATCGGCCCCACTTCGCGGATCCTGTTGGAGCTCCTCCCGAGCTTCTTTATCTACCCCCGCCACCAGCGCAGGCAGAAGGCGTCCCCGGGCCTCTCGAGTGATCCGCGGATCTCTGACCCCCGAAGCACGATTAGCGCCATCCGCAACGCCGACCGCCCAAAGAATCTCGATGAAGCCCGCGATATCTAACAGCGTCGCGCTCGTCAGTCTCTCCGCGCCCGCGCCCGCGCTCGCGCCCCCGCCCGCCAGTCTCTTCGCGCCCGCCAGTCTTTTCGCGCCGGAATAGAGCGGCCGCGCGCATGGACTGGTCGACGAACGACTACACACAGACTTTCGCAGACACGATTTATGTCCCCGAGACCGGGGCGGACACGGGGATCTATCTCCTCGACGAGGCCGGGGACAGCCAGCGGGACGCCCCCGACGACCGGGCCCGCGTCCCGATCCGGCCCTACGATTACCGGCACGGGCGCCCAGCCAGGCACCCGGGGGTCGGCGTCCCGTCCCGCCCCGGCGGCCGCGAGGGCTACTACACCGGGGGGAACATCATCAGCGACCGCGAAAACAACCATGCGGTTTTCGACGTCGCGTGGGACGAGCGCCCGATGCATTACAACCCGAACGCCGGGGCCGAGTGGGCCCACCTCGTCCCGAGCCAAACCCAGCGGCCCTACGGCGGCGGGCCCGCGCCGAGCCTCGCGTTTCCGATGATCACGAACAGCGAGGCGCAGGTTAGTCCGAAGGACTTCTTCACGCCCGGGAAGAATCAGGGCAACCCCGACGCAAAAGCCCGGGCGGCCGTCGCAGAAATCACGCTGGCCGTGCTGAAGGTAGTTCTGTTTGTCATTCTGGCAATCCTCCTTGCGATGGCGATCATTGCGGTAGGGCGCGCTGCGCGCGCGTTCGACAGGATGGCCGTTTCGGTCGCAGCGCTGCTGAAATCGCTCAAAATACCAGCGCCGGTCCCGGCGTAGGTGAGCCGAACCTGGCTTATTTTGGGACGTCGCCGACTATCTCGAGCAGCTCCCGCTCCGCCTTCGAAGGCTGGGCAGGCTTTGGCCGGAGTCGGCCGTCGGCTACCGGCATGACTCCGTCGCGCGGGGTCGTTTCCATCGTCCTCTGGGCCGGGGTGATCTTCATCGGCGGCGGTGGCCGCGCGTCGCCGCGGCGCACGGCCGTCGCCGTGCGGGACGCCGGGATCAGGCCGCTCGTCATGAACTGGGGGACCTGTTCGGGCTGGATCCTTTTCGAGAGGATGAGCGCGTTCATGGCTTCCACCTCATCGACATCCAGGTCCGTTACCCAGGCGATGTAAAGGGTGGACCTGTTTTCTTCAAGACACAGGCACACTTCGAACTTCCGCCGCTCGAGACTGCGCAGAATCGAGCTGTAGACGATCCGCTGGGCGTCTTTCTTCTCGAGCCCCGGGATCGTGAACTGGATCGGCAGGTCGTGGGTTACGACGTTGCGCCCCCATTTACGTTCGGCCCGGAGGAGCCTGTCGTCGATCATCTGGAGCTGCTCGCGGATTATCAGGTCTATTTCCTTGCCCCGCGCCCCCGATTTGCTGAGCTTTTCCGCCGTGAGCGCCATGTTATCGCTCCTCCACGGCTCCTCCAAAACGCCCCCGGGCCCTGCAGATATTTGAACATGCCCCCCGGCCATCATTCGGCTATGGCTACGACGGGGAGAACATCCGCCACTCGACAGGCTACGATGGGAGGGGTGGCTGTCTGGCCGGCGCTCTCGTCCGCATTCTGGCATTCGTATGCCGACCCCCGCACGCCCACGCAGGTCCACGTGATTATCTGGCCGAGAATGATCTCCATGTCTATGTTCACGGATGAGGATGTGCGTTCGGCCGTCAGCTCCCTATTCGAGTCCAGGCGCGGTGAACGATGCGAATACCGTGAGTCGGCCTGGGGCGTAAGAAGCCGGTGTATTCGCGTGCGACTCTATCAGCCGGCTCTTTCGGCCGGCGTGAAAAGAATTTACGAGGCGTTCGGCATCCTTACCGAGGATGTTTATGTTCAGGCCAAGGGTATGTATACGTGCGCCGGGAGTATGGACGACATCAACACTTCAATAGCGAAGCTAAGGTCGGCGGTAACCGCTCCCGAAATTGGTCCGGAGATCCTGGTAATTTACTCTGGGATCAGGCTCCAAGCTCGCTACTTGGGAGGGGCACCGCCCAAGGAGATCCTTGAACTGGCCGAGTCAATCGGCGCCCCGTATGTGGCGACGAAACTGAGAAAGCCCTGCGCCCAGGACGTGTGGAGTCTGTCCGATCCACGACCGGGCGGCGCTGACGTGAAGGTGGAGATTTGATGGGACAGCGGCGTTTTTGTACATTTGAACAGCACGCCGCCACCTTAAAACACGGCGCCCGCGATGAACAGCAACACCACGGGCCCCGCGCCGGTGGCCCATACAAAGTTCATCGCCTCGACGGGTACGGCGACCCTGCCCACGGCAATCATCGGGGACGTCCCCGACATTGAGAGAACCATCGATAGGATGTTTGAGATCCCCCGCTGCTCGTTGTCCCTACCTGGCGGGATGACGGCGGTCGTCATGAATGACTACCTTGATACTACTAACATCGAGCATAAACTGCAAGACTTAGCTCGGTCAAACACGACTGTTTCCGTCAAGACGGCGAACATCCCAGACTGCCAGCGAGATATCTCGACTGCGATGAAGAATATTTACGCGATCCTTGGCATCCATCATGCCGAACTTTCGGATCCGAAGAATGGCGTCATGCTTGCGGTTTATGACCCTGCGGGTGAGGCGCCCCCTGACGCAGATGCGCGGGCCGGTAGGTACTCAAACTTGCTGAAGACGATGTGCCCCGGCCGGATACACCGCGTCCGCATAGAGGGGTTCAAGCTTCAGACTGAATACAGCACCAAGCCGCCCGCCGAGGTTCTGTACCTCGCGCGACTCGCGGGCGACCCTTATGTGATATTGCCTGTGGAGTCCGGCGAGGTTAAATGGATCCTCCGATCGGAATGCTAACTCGGCGTCTCGTTTCGAGCGGCCCGCGCTTTTTGGCAAACTCGAATAATTAGACAATGCTTGCGAGTGCGAATCACAAGAATGCGATGGAAAGCACTCCAAACAAGCTGATCGACGCCCGCGGGGCCGAACAAGATGGAACGGAGTCCCGCCAGCGGCGGCGCCGCGCAGAGATATCAAACGAACTATGGCAGTGCCTGACGAACCAGACCAAGGCCGATCGGGCGCTGATTGCAACGGCACGACCCAGGCACTCCGCCAAGACGCGGAGATAATAGCAATAACGGGTGGCGTCGATGGGACACGGCCGGCGGAGCAGGTGAGGAAGACGCCGTGAGCGCGGCGAGAGCGGCCCCGGGAGCGACCCCGCGTAGGGGTGCCCGGCGGGGGCGCCCGGCAGGGGCCGGCGGGGGCGCGGGGCGGGCGGGGACCCCGCGCCGCGCGAACGGGGCGCCGCCATTAATTTTCCCTACCCCTAAATGTGTACGATGTACATAACCCGCTTCTTACGCGTGTGTGAACATCTAGCCCGCAGCAATGTCAGCAGGAGCCGTCTTCAAGCTCATCGCCAACGATGGCAAAGCCGATCGCATGATCATGGCCACCAAGCTTCTCAACCAGCGCATCAAGGACGTCATGTGCGCCCGCAAGCGCGCCGGAAAGGCCGACATCACCCCGACTCTCGTCGACCTCGAGCGCACCCACATCCTGTATGTCAACGCCCACTTCAAGCCCTTCGCCGCCATCGGGTACGAGTACAACAAGGTGCGCCCCCAATCCGGAAACCCTACCCTCGGGGGCGGTGTCACCTTCAGCATCCCCCAGTTCGGCGATTTCTTCTACGACATGGTCTGCCGCCTCCGCCTGAGCCAGTTCCAGGGCAACAACGGCCTTACCCCCGTGCAGGCGACCGGCTCGGCGAACAGCCCTGCCGCCTTCCCCAAGAATGGCACCGATGCCTATGGTAACGCCGTCGCGGGGCTGTACTACAACATCGTCGACGCCTTCGGCAACCGCCTCGTCCTCGGAAC